>NZ_JAAGLR010001111.1 GCF_010548245.1 Streptomyces sp. SID11385 | reverse complement strand
GGTGGACGACGCCGACGTGACGACGGCCGCCGCGCTCGTCCTGCACCGCGCGAAGGCGGGCGCGCGCTGGCTCACGGCGCCCTGGGTCGACGAGTCCGCGACCCGGGACCTGCTGCGCCCCGACACCCCGGCCCGCACCCTGGGCGTGTCCGAGGACGGGGTCACCTCGCCGCTGCCCGGGCCGCCCGCCGGGGGCGGCTGCGGCACCTGGCCGGTCGTGCAGTTCCGGTCCTCCGCGCGGATCGTCGAGAAGCACTCCTTCCTCCTCACCGACCTCGGCGGCCTCTCCCCCGCGCACCTCACCTACACCCCGCCGCCGGGCCCGGGCGCCCCCGCCCGGCAGCCGCGCGAGGCCACCGGCTCCCAGGCGCTCGTGACGTGGGCGCGGCTCGGCTGCCGTCTCTCCGGGCTGCGCGGCCAGGGCGTACGGGCCGTCAACACGTGGGACTTCGCGGCGCAGCGGCTGCCCGAGGGCGGCGGC
>NZ_JAAGLR010001080.1 GCF_010548245.1 Streptomyces sp. SID11385 | reverse complement strand
GGCTCGTCATCGCGAAGATACCGAGGACGATGAAGCCGAAGTGCGAGATCGACGCGTAGGCGATCAGCCGCTTGATGTCGCGCTGGCCGACGGCGAGCAGCGCCCCGTACACGATGCTGATCAGCGCCAGGACCAGGATCACCGGGGTGGCCCACTTGCTGGCCTCCGGGAAGAGCTGGAGGCAGAAGCGCAGCATCGCGAAGGTGCCGACCTTGTCGACGACCGCGGTGAGCAGCACGGCGACCGGGGAGGTCGCCTCGCCCA
>NZ_JAAGLR010001045.1 GCF_010548245.1 Streptomyces sp. SID11385 | reverse complement strand
CGGGGGCGGCGGCCTCGGGGGCGGGCGCGGGCTCGGGGCGCGGGGCGGGCGCGGAGCCGAAGAAGGAGGGCGCCGGGGTCTCCTCGGGCGCGGCACCGAAGACGGACTCGCGCGGGGCCGGGCCGCCGCTCCTGGACGCCGAGGTGCGTCCCGGCTCGCGCTTGGGCAGTCCGCTGGGCAGGACGACGGGACTCTGGCCGCCGGGTATGGGCTCCTCGGGCGCCTTGGCCGCCTGGGGTGACGTGGCGGCGGGGGGCTCGCCGAAGGGGGCGAGGAGGTCGGCGATCCCGTCCTCGCCTGAGTCGGGGGCGGCGTCGGCGTCGTCCCGTACCCCGAAGGCGTCGAACGGCGTCCCGCCACCGGCGTCGGCGGCGGCCTCCACGGCCTCGATGGCCTCCGCGGCAGTCGCCGGAAGCTCAGGCTCGCGCTCGTCCATTGGTCCTGTGCCCCCCAAGAAGCGTCTGTACCGTCGGTAAGCGAAGGCACCCTAAAACCTCAGGCCAGTATTCCCGACCTCACCCCTCGGAACAGCTCCGGGTACATCACGGTCTCGTGTGGATTCCAAGGCGACCCCCCGGTCCCGCCCGCACTGGAAAAATCCGCCCCGCACCGCAAAATTCAGCCCCTCTGGGGGTACCTCCCGGCCGAAGGCTGGGGGAGATTGAGGAGCGGGGCCCGGGGCGGAGCCCCGAACTCGGGGCCCGGGGCGGAGCCCCGCGAGTGCGCCCCCGGCGAGCCCGCACCCCACCCCCGCCCCGCCTACGGCGCCACCGCCTCGATCGCCAGAATCCGGTGCAACCGCGTCGCCACCAACAACCTCTGCATCTGCGCCGGCACCGCCCGCAGCACGAGCCGCCGCCCGCACCGCCCCGCCCGGCGGTGCGCCCCCATGATCACCCCGAGCCCCGTCGCGTCCCAGGAGTCCAGCTCGGAGAGATCGAGCACGAGGTCCCCCACCCCGTCGTCGACGGCCGAGTGCAGGACCGAACGGGCGTCCGCCGCGCTGCGGACATCGAGGCGGCCCCCGACGACCAGCTCGCTGTGGTCGCCCCTGATGTGCATAACCCGCTCCCCGATGTGTTCATGTCAGCCAACGCGTGTCCCTGTATGTCACAGCAACTGACTCCCGTCCCGGAACAGAAGTTGCCGCCTGTGAGCGAACCGATACCGAATTCACCCCGAAGGGTGAGGCGGCGTCCGCGAGGAACGCCGCCGCTCCCGGCCCCCGAAGGCCCGTGCGAAAGCCCGGCGAAGGGCCCCGCGAAGGTCAGTGCTCGTAGAAGCCCTGCCCGCTCTTGCGGCCGATGTCACCGGCGTCCACCATCCGGCGCATCTGCTCGGGCGCCGCGAACTTCTCGTCCTGCGACTCCGTGTAGATGTTGTCGGCGGCGTGCAGGAGGATGTCGACGCCCGTGAGGTCGGCG
>NZ_JAAGLR010000997.1 GCF_010548245.1 Streptomyces sp. SID11385 | reverse complement strand
TGGCGGATGTCGGCCAGCGCGATGGAGACAGCGATCCCGCCGGGCACCTCGTCGCTTTCGTCCGCCGTGAACGCCATCGCCTCGACGCAGTCGCCGTGGAAGAGCGTCAGGCCTTCGGGGTCCACGCGTTCTCCGCCCACCGTCAGCGCCTCGGCCGGAATGTCGACGAACCAGCCGTAGCCGAACTCGAAGCGGTGCGCGATGCCGGAGCCGGTCTCCTCCACTCCGACGTAGCACGGCTTGCTCCGGGTGCTGCGCTCGGTACGGAACACCTGACGGTGGCCGTCCGCCGAGGCGTACGGGACGATCTCGGCCATGAACTC
>NZ_JAAGLR010000967.1 GCF_010548245.1 Streptomyces sp. SID11385 | reverse complement strand
CCAGGTCCGGCAGGGCGCCACGGTCGCCTCGTTCGCCGCGCTCAACCTGGGCGCGGCCGCCTCCGGCGACGGCTTCGAGATGCCGACCGCCGTGATCGACGCCCAGGTCGCCAAGCTGGCCTGACCGCCGGTCAGAGCCGGTTCCGGCCCCCGACCGTCCTCGGTCAGGGCAGCGGGACGAGCCGCACCACGGTGACGGTCA
>NZ_JAAGLR010000936.1 GCF_010548245.1 Streptomyces sp. SID11385 | reverse complement strand
GCTGCGCGAGGGGCTGACCCCGGCGGGCGCGGAGGGCTTCACGGGGCTCGGCGTGGACGTGGAGGCGGCGTCTGCGGCGCGCCGGACCACGGTCCTTACGTGCGCGGACTGGACCGAGCGCCGCCCGCACCTCGCGGGGGCGCTGGGCGCGGCGGTCGGCGCGCGGTTCCTCGCCGCCGGATGGGTCGAGCGGCACCGTACGGACCGGGGCCTGACGGTGACCCCGGCGGGGCGG
>NZ_JAAGLR010000901.1 GCF_010548245.1 Streptomyces sp. SID11385 | reverse complement strand
GCCGGCCGGCGGCGATCCGGTCCAGCGCGGATTCGAGGCGCCGGGTGTCCAGGGGACCCCGGAGCTCCAGGAACGGCGGAGCCTCATAGGGAGGTTCTCCGGGATCGACGACGACGGTGATCGGTCCGTCCGGTGACATACGTGAGAGGTGATCGGCGGTCATGGTGTGTTCGGGGCGCGCACCCCCTCCCTCCCCTCTCTGCGAGCACGGAACGAGTATGCGAGGCCCGACCGTACGGACCTGATACGACGGTCGGAACCGTCATCC
>NZ_JAAGLR010000871.1 GCF_010548245.1 Streptomyces sp. SID11385 | reverse complement strand
CTGTGCGGTCGGCAGCAGCGCCGTACCGGCCAGGAGCGCCACCGCGAGGGTGGTGACGAAGCGCATGGAGGACTCCTCGTGCGGACGGTGGTTGCGCGCCCGCACGGGCGGGCACCCGCGCTCACCCCTCCCCTGCCGCCGGGCACGGGCGACCGGGCTCGCGGCGTCGGCACGCGCACGGGTGAGGGAGCGCGACCGTGCGGCGGAGCGTGCGCAGGCGT
>NZ_JAAGLR010000842.1 GCF_010548245.1 Streptomyces sp. SID11385 | reverse complement strand
GGATCACGCCGCGCGCGCCTCCGGGAACGGCGGGCGACGGGGCCTCGGACACGACCTCGGCCGTGTTCCAGGCGGTCACGGCCGCGGGCTGCGGCAGGGCGGCCGGAAGGGCGGGCACCGGGGCGGGTACGGGGCTGGGGGCGGGCGCGGGTACGGGCGCCGGCGTCGCGGTCTCCGTGTCACCCGCCGCCGGTGGGAGCGCGAAGGGCATGCGCGGCCCGGTCTCCGCCGCCACCGCGGCCTCCTCGGCGGCCCGCGCCG
>NZ_JAAGLR010000805.1 GCF_010548245.1 Streptomyces sp. SID11385 | reverse complement strand
TCGAGGAGCGCGCCGCGCCCGCCCTCTACCACCTGGTGCGGGAGCTGGCGGAGCGGCTCGGGGTCCCGGCCCCCGCGGCGATAGCGCTCACCCCCGACTGCGACAGCTGGCTGGAGGAGCGCGGCGCCGCGCCCGGGGTACGGGGGCAGGTCCTCGTGATCGGCTCGCCCTTCCTGTGGTGGCTGCGCGTCGCCGAACTGCGCGCGCTGCTCGCGCCCGTCGTCGCGGGCACGGAGCCGGCGGCGGAGCCGACGACGGCGCAGGCGCGCACCTTCGTACGGGGCCTGGACGCGGCCCTCGCGACGG
>NZ_JAAGLR010000772.1 GCF_010548245.1 Streptomyces sp. SID11385 | reverse complement strand
CCGTCCCCGTCTCACCCGTACGGGGCGCCGCTCAGACCCGGCGCAGTGCCACGAAGCGGCGGCCACCGGCCTCCCACTCCCCCGCGCCCGTCCACGCGCCGGTGTCCTCCGCGTGGCGCAGGAGCGCGGTGCTGCCGAGGCGGGCCCAGGGGAAGGGCGTGCCGTGGGCGCCGCGACCGTCGCCGACGCGGACGCTGAGGCGTTCGTCGAGCGCGTGCGCCGCGGTCTCGACGAGGAGGGTGCCGCCGGGACGGACGAGTTCGGCGGTGCGCCGCAGCAGCCGGGGCGGATCGCCCCCGATGCCGATGTTGCCGTCCACGAGGAGCGCGGTGTGCCAGCCGCCGGTGCCGGGCAGCGGCGCGAAGACGGAGCGGCACAGCGCGCCGCCGCCCGAACGCACGGCGCGGGCGACGGCGTGCGGGTTCGAGTCGATGCCGAGGGCGGTGAGACGGCGTTCGGCGAGTGCGACGAGGAAGCGTCCGGGGCCGCAGCCGATGTCGAGGACGCTGCCGCGGCAGCGGTCGATGACGGTGCGGTCGGCCGCGTCGGGAGCGGCGCACCAGCGCTCGATGTCGAGCGGGTGCCGGGTGCCGTCCTCGCGGTGCAGGTAGAGCGGCCCGCGCCCGGAGCGCAGCGCCGCGCTCCAGGGGTCGCAGCGGCTCCAGGCGTGCTCCTCGTGGACCTCGTGCGCCTCCGTCGGCGCGGGCTCGGGCGCGGTGGGCGGGGGCGCGGTGGAGTGGAGTGCGGCGGGCGGGGGCGCGGTGGGCTGCGCCGCGGTGGACTGGGGGGCGGTGGGCTCGGGGCGGGTGTGCGGGACGCGGGGCGGGGCGCTCATGGGTGGCTCCCCGTGGTCGTACAGGACGTCAGGAGGCCCTGGGGCAGGGCGGCGACGGCGGCGGCGAAGCGGGAGTGCGGGGCGAGGGCCGCGACGCTCAGCGCGTCGGGGGCGGTGTCGACGTCGGTGAGGGTGACGAGG
>NZ_JAAGLR010000741.1 GCF_010548245.1 Streptomyces sp. SID11385 | reverse complement strand
CCCTCCGCTCCCGCGCCGCGCGCTCCTGCCGGCAGGTCTCCGCCGGGCTCTTCCGGCGCGACGCGGTGCGCGCGCCCGAAGTGCCCCTGTGCGCGGGCGAGGGCGGCACGCTGCACTGGACCGCCGATCTCGACATCGACTGCGACGGGCGGCCCGGCCCCGTCTGCAACGCGTCCTCCGGCCCGTACTTCCAGGAGACGACGGCCTGGAACGGCTCCGACGGGCGCCCGCTGAGCGCCGACGACGTCCCCTACGTCGTCGTTCCCGGCCCCTCGGCGCGCTGGCGCCCCGCCGCCTCCGGGGTCACGGGCGGGACGCTCGCCGTCCTCGTGCACGGGAGCCGGGTCCGGTACGCGGTCGTCGGCGACACGGGCCCCGTCGACGTCATCGGCGAGGCCTCGTACGCCGCCGCCCTCTCGCTCGGCCTCGGCGGCGCGCCCCAAGCGGCGGGTACGCAGGACGACGTCCTGTACCTGCTCTTCCCCGACACCCGCGTCCACCCGGTCCAGGACCCGGCAGCCGCCCGCGCGGCGGGCCGCGCCCGCGTCGCCCGCTACCTGCGCGAGACGCCGCCCTGACCGGACCGTGCGCGGGCCGTCACTGCTTGTGGTAGTCGTACGCCTCGGCCGCCGCAGCCCGTACCCCCTCCAGGTCCGCGCCCGCCGAGGCCGCGACGGCCGCCGCCACCGCGCCCTCGACGAGCGGCGCGTCCACGAGCACGCTGCGCACAGGCAGTTCGCCGCCCTCGGCGAGCAGCGCCTTGACGGTGAGCACCGCGCTCCCCAGATCGGCGAGGATCGCGACCCCCGCCCCCTGGTCCACGGCGTGCGCCGCCCGCACCACGAGGTCCGCGCTCGTCCCGAGCCCGCCGTCCTCCGTCCCGCCCGCCGCCTCGATCCTGACGTCGTCGGCCGCCCCCGTGAGCTGCGCGGCGAGCCGGGCCACCGCCTGCGCGACCGTCGCCGAGTGCGAGACGACGACGAGCCCCACGCCACCCTGCTCCGTGCTCACGCGCCCGCCCTCCCCGCCGTGTCGGCGAGTGCCCCGACGAGCAGCGCGGCCGAGGCCGCGCCCGGGTCCTCGTGCCCCTCGCTGCGCTCGCCGAGATAGCTCGCCCGCCCCTTGCGCGCCCGCAACGGCACCGTCG
>NZ_JAAGLR010000714.1 GCF_010548245.1 Streptomyces sp. SID11385 | reverse complement strand
GAGGCCGAGACCGAGGCGGCACGGGTCCGCAACGAGGCCCGCGAGACCGGTGAGCGGCTGCGCGCCGAGGCGAGCGCGGCGGCCGAGCGCGTCACGACGCAGGTGGCCGAGGAGCTGGCCGCGGCGCAGGAGGAGGCCGAGCGGCGGCGGCGCACGGCCGAGGAGACGCTGGAGTCGGCGCGTACCGAGGCGGGCGAGGAGCGGGAGCGGGCGCGCGAGCGGGCCGAGGAGCTGCTGACCAAGGCGCGTACGCGGGTCGAGGAGGCGGAGGCCGAGGCGGTCCGGCTCGTCGAGGAGGCGGAGACCCGGGCAGGCGAGCTGGTCGCGGCGGCGGAGCAGTCCGCGCAGCAGGCGCGCGAGGCCGTCGCGGGGATAGAGGAGCGGGCCGAGGAGGCCGCCCGGGGGCTGCGCTCGGCGGCGGAGCACGCGGCGGAGCGTACGCGCAGCGAGGCGCAGGAGGAGGCCGACCGGGTCCGCGCGGACGCCTACGCGGAGC
>NZ_JAAGLR010000678.1 GCF_010548245.1 Streptomyces sp. SID11385 | reverse complement strand
GCCCCGGCCCCCATAGCGGTCACGCCTCCCGCCCGAGCCCGCGGCTCTGCCCGTACCCCCGCCTCGGCCCGTACCCCGGCCTATGCCCCCGCCCGTGCCGGTGTCCGCCGCCGCCGTCCGCGTGGTTGCCATGGATGCGCCCACCCCCTCAGTCGGTTCTGCCACGGCCGGCGGTCTCGCCCCGCCTGCGCGGGCGGCCGATCGAGCCGCGGTCGCCCCGGTACTTCTCCCGGCCCGCCTGGGCGGCGGGGAGCTTCACCAGGCCCAGCTCCCCCGCCAGCGCCCAGAGCGCCTGCTTCACCACGCTCTTCTGGTCGAGTTCGTGCATCCGTCCGGCATCGACGGCACTCTGGAGTTCCTTGAAATTCGCGGGAATCGACGTTGCGGCGAGCCGGGTCCCGGTGATC
>NZ_JAAGLR010000645.1 GCF_010548245.1 Streptomyces sp. SID11385 | reverse complement strand
GGGCCCGCGCGCGCCCGCGGCCTCCAGCACGGTGTCCGTCGCCGCCTCGGCGCGCTGCCCGGCGGCGCCGCACCCGGCGGCGCCGAGAGCGAGCAGGGCGAGTGCGGCCGAGGCGAGGACGGCAGGGGTCGTCCGGAGAGCTGTGCGCACGGTGTCCTCCCGGCTCGGGCGGCGCCCCCGGTGGGCACGACCGCTCGGACCCGGCACGGCCCGCACGGGGCCGCTCCGGGTGCTGCGCCATTGTGTGCCGCCGGAGCACAAGGTGCGCAAACGGGAGGAATCGCAGGGGGTGGCCGGTGCGAGTACCCCGGCTGGTCGCGCGCGGCCCGTACTGCGGCCCGGGCACCCGCCGCGCCGGGTCCGGTGGGGAACGCGGGCGGCGAGCCGCGCCGTGTCCCCCACCGGTGTCACTCCTGGCCCCCGGGGTGCTCCCGACCCCGGAGGTGCGGGTCAGGGTGCGGGGTCAGGGGTGGTCGGGCCGCTGCGAGGGGGGCGTGCCACCGCCCTTGCCGCCGCCCTTGGCTCCCTTGTCGGTGCCGTGTGCGTGGTGGCCGGCGCCGCCGCGCGTGCGTTCGC
>NZ_JAAGLR010000589.1 GCF_010548245.1 Streptomyces sp. SID11385 | reverse complement strand
AGCGCGTTGGTGGTCTCGCGGTACACGGGGATCTGGCCGGTGCCCCGCAGCATCATCCCGACGAAGGGGGTCTTGAAGAGCCCCGCCTTCGCGAGGAGCCGCGGCACCCGGCCGGTGTTGTACTGGAAGTGCCCGTACGAGAGCGGGTCCAGATACGAGTTGTGATTGACCGCAGTTATAAAGCCGCCATCGGCCGGAATATGTTCCATCCCTCGCCAGTCGCGCT
>NZ_JAAGLR010000560.1 GCF_010548245.1 Streptomyces sp. SID11385 | reverse complement strand
AGGATCCTGGGTCGTGCCACAGTGTTCGTCCCTTCTCGGGGTCATGCACGGTCATCCGTTCGCCTGCCCCGTCGCACGCGGACGTCACCTCCCATCTTCACGAGACGGCAGCGACTTCGCCTGCTGGGGCGGCAGAACGGACGACCGGTACTCACCTGACCAGGTACGTCACCACCGTGCAGGCGCCGCCGGCCGTCCCCAGACAGACCACGGCGGCGGCCGCTACGCAGCGC
>NZ_JAAGLR010000517.1 GCF_010548245.1 Streptomyces sp. SID11385 | reverse complement strand
AGTGCCTCGCGTTGGCGGGTGAGCGTCGCGGGGCCGTGGTGCGCGGTCGCGGCGGCGCAGGCGTCGAGTGCCACGTGGGCGGTGAGGTCCGTCGTGCCGTCCGGTACGGGGGCGACCTCGCGGCCCGCGCGGAACCCGGTGAGCGTCCCGAAGGCGGGGCGCGTGTGCGCGGAGTGCGCGTAATCGACGGCGACGGCGAGGCCCCGCCCGAGGTGCGAGACCGCCGCCGCCCAAGCGGCATCCCGCCCCACGCCGGACTCGGCCCGCATCCCCGGCTCGGCCCGCGCCCCGGCCTCTTCCCGGCCCCCCGCCTCACCGCACACGCCCGCCCCCGCGAGCGCCCCCACCTCCACGGGCGTCCCCGCCCCCGCGCCGTCCCCGTCCTCCCCCACCGGCCACCACCGCGCGAGCCACTCCGCGTCCGCGCCGCTCACGCGCTCTCCGAGCCGCTCGCTCCCGTCCGGTGCGACGAGGACGAGGCGCGGCACGCCCTCGGCGTCGGTCTCGACGACGTCGACGGGTACGTTGTCGAGCCACTCGTTGGCGAAGAGCAGACCCGTGAGCCCGCGGCCGGGGATCTCCTCGCCCCACCCGATCCGCGGGTCGAGCCCGTCCGGCCGGGGCGCGCGCTCGACCCCGTACGACCGCAGTCGCGCCGCGGTTTCGGCGGGGAGCGCGGCGAGGACGCCGGTGAGGAGTTCCCCGCGCCCGGCGCCGATGTCCACGAAGTCGAGCGCGGGCGGGGCGCCGAGCAGGGTGTCCACCTCGGTGAGGAGGCGGGCGACGGCCCGCGCGTAGTGGGGGGAGGCGTGCACGGAGGTCCGGAAGTGCGCGGCGGGGCCCGGTCCGGCGGAGCGGTAGAAGCCGTCCGGCCCGTAGAGCGCCGCGTCCATGGCTTCGCGCCACGGGAGCGGCCACGTCGGCGGTACGGAGGAGGCTTCGGGAGCGGCGGGTCGAGCGGTCACACGCGCACCCTAGCCAGGCACCCCGCCCCGGCCCGCACGCGAGGCCGAGGCCGCACACCTCCGCGCGAAGCCACGCCGCGCCCCGCGTGCGCCGCGCCCCGCGTGCCCCGC
>NZ_JAAGLR010000483.1 GCF_010548245.1 Streptomyces sp. SID11385 | reverse complement strand
CGCGGCGCGCGGTGGCGGCGTCGGCGGCGATGCGGGCGCAGTCGGCGAGCGACCTGAGGGCGTGCAGCCCGGGGCGCAGCCCGCCGTCCGGGCCGAACAGGCCGCGCAGGGGCGGCAGTACGGGGTTCGCTCCGGTGGCGAGGACGACGTCGTCGTACGGCTCCTCGCTCCCGTCCGCGAGGCGGAGCGTGCGCCCGGCGACGTCGAGCGCGACGACCTCGTTCCCGGTGCGCACGCGCGCCTCGCCGGTGGGCAGGGCGAGGTCGGCGGGGCGGTGGAGCCCGGTGAGCACATCGGCGACGAGCGCCCGGTTGTACGGGGCGACCGGCTCCCCGCCGTACAGCGTGACCTCGGCGTCGGCGCCGTGCTCGGCGAGTTGCTGGGCGAAGCGGGCGGCGGCCATCCCGGCGCCGACGACGGCGATACGGGCGCTCATCGGGCGGCCTCGGGACGCGGGGCGCCGTTCGGCGCGAGGTCTCGTACGCGGTCTCGCGTGCCGTCCTCGGGAGCCGGCGCCGCCGCCTCCACCCGTACCGCGCACACCTTGAACTCCGGCATCCGCGAGACCGGGTCGAGCGCCGGGTTCGTGAGGGTGTTGGCGCGGCCCGCGCCGGGCCAGTGGAAGGGCATGAAGACGGTGTCGGGGCGGATCGCGGTGCTCAGGCGGGTCGGAGCGGTGACGGTGCCGCGGCGGCTCGTCACGGTGAGCGGCGCGCCCTCGGTGGCGCCGAGGCTCGCCGCGAGGTGCGGGTGGATCTCGACGTACGGGCCGGGGTCCGCCGTCGTGAGGGCGGGGACGCGGCGGGTCTGGGCGCCGGACTGGTAGTGGTGCACGGTGCGGCCCGTGGTGAGGCGCAGGGGGTAGGCGGCGTCGGGTTCCTCGGCGGCGGGGCGGTGGGAGGGCGCGGCGAAGCGGGCGCGGCCGTCGGGGTGGGCGAAGCGGTCGAGGAAAAGGCGCGGGGTGCCGGGGTGGGCGGGCGCGGGGCAGGGCCAGTGCAGGGCCTCGCCGGCCGCGAGCCGCGCGTAGGAGATGCCCGCGTAGTCGGCGGGGGCGCCCTCGGTGGCGCGGCGCAGTTCGGCGAAGACCTCCTCGGGGTCCTCGGGGAAGCCGCCCGGGTGTCCGAGGCGGGCGGCGAGCGCGTGCAGGACGTGGAGGTCGGTGCGTACCCCGGCGGGCGGGTCGAGCGCGGCGCGGCGCAGCAGGACGCGGCCCTCCAGGTTGGTGAGGGTGCCCGTCTCCTCCGCCCACTGGGCCACGGGCAGGACGACGTCGGCGAGCCGGGCCGTCTCGGAGAGCACGACGTCGCACACCACGAGGTGGTCGAGGGCGCGCAGGCGCTCGGTGACGTGTCCGGCGTCGGGCGCGGAGACGACGGGGTTGGAGCCCATGACGAGCAGGCTCCGTACCCCGTCCGGCCGCCCGGCCCGGTCGAGGAGTTCGTACGCCGAGGTGCCCGCCCCCGGCAGCTCCTCGGGCGCGACCCCCCACACGGCGGCGACGGCCGCGCGGTCGGCGGGGTCGGTGAGCGAGCGGTAGCCGGGCAACTGGTCGGCCTTCTGGCCGTGTTCGCGTCCGCCCTGCCCGTTGCCCTGCCCGGTGAGGCAGCCGTACCCGCTGTACGGGCGCCCGGCGCGTCCCGTCGCGAGGCACAGGTCGATCCACGCGCCGACCGTCGCGGTGCCTTTGCTCTGCTGCTCGGGGCCGCGCGCGGTGAGCACCATGGCGTGCTCGGGCGCGGTGAAGAGGTCGGTGGCTTCCCGTAGTTGGGAGACGGAGACGCCGGTGAGGGCTTCGACGCGTTCGGGCCAGTGCGCCATCGCGGCGGCGCGCGCGGCGTCGAACCCGTGCGTGCGTTCCGCGACGAAGTCCTTGTCGACGTGCCCGCCCGCGATGACGAGGTGGAGGAGGCCGAGCGCGAGCGCCAGGTCCGTGCCGGGCAGCGGCTGGAGGTGGAGGTCGGCCAGCTCGGCCGTGCGGGTGCGGCGCGGGTCGATGACGATCAACGTGCCGCCGTTCTCCCGCAGTTCGCGCAGGTACCGGACGGCGGGCGGCATCGTGTCGGCCGGGTTGGAGCCGACGAGGAGCACGCAGCCGGTGCGGGGGATGTCGGCGAGCGGGAAGGGCAGGCCGCGGTCGAGGCCGAAGGCGGCGCGCGAGGCGGCGGCGGCCGAGGACATGCAGAAGCGGCCGTTGTAGTCGATCGCCGGGGTACGGAGCGCGACGCGCGCGAACTTGCCGAGCAGGTAAGCCTTTTCGTTGGTGAGCCCGCCCCCGCCGAAGACCCCGACGGCGGCGCGGCCGTGCTCGGCGGCGGTGTCGCGGAAGGCGGCGGCGACCCGGTCGAGCGCCTCGTCCCACGTCGCGGGCCGCAGCGCGCCCGCCGCATCGCGCACCAGGGGTTCGGTGAGGCGCGCGCCGGGGGCGAGGACGGCCGCCGCGTTCTGCCCCTTGCCGCACAACGCGCCCCGGTTGACGGGGAATTCCTCGCGCCCGGAGACCTCGGGCACCCCGCCGTCGACCGGCACGCGCAGCCGCATCCCGCACTGGAGGGCGCAGTACGGGCAGTGGGTCTCGGTCGTGGTCTCGGTCGCGGTCCCGGTCGTGGTCATGCGTCCGAGCCTCGCGGGGGGCGGTTTCGCCGGCGGGGCGGGCGCGTTGCCCGCGCGGTACGGCTCGCGCACAGCGCCTCCCGGGCGCGGTGCGGCGTACGACATCTTCCGTAACACGGCGGGCCGGGGCGGTAACCCGGCCGTGATCATGGGGCAACGGCCGGGAAACGGCGCGCGCGGAGCCTGCGGTCATGAAGGCCGGTACGAGGGAGACGGCCGCGGCGCTCACCGGTTTCACGGTGGGCGTGACGGCGGCCCGCAGACGCGAGGAACTGACCGCGCTGCTGCGGCGGCGCGGGGCCAGGGTGGTCGAGGCGCCGACGCTGCGCATCGTGCCGCTGGAGAACGACGCGGAGTTGCGCGCGGCGACGGAGCGGTGTCTCGCCGCCCCGCTCGACTACGTCGTGGCGACGACGGGCGTCGGCTGGCGCGGCTGGATGAGCGCGGCCGAGGGCTGGGGGCGCGGCGCGGCGCTGACGGCGGCGTGCCGCGAGGCGCGGGTGCTCTCGCGCGGGCCGAAGGCGACGGGGGCGGTGCGGGCGAGCGGGATGACGGAGGCGTGGTCGCCCGCCTCGGAGGCGGTGGACGAACTGCGCGACCACCTGCTCGGGCACGAGCTGGCGGGGCGGCGCGTCGCGGTGCAGGAGCACGGCACTCCGCTGCCGGGGTTCGTCGCGGCACTGCGGGAGCGCGGCGCGGAGGTCGTCGAGGTGCCCGTCTACCGGTGGGCTCCGGCCGAGGATCTCGACCCGGCGCGGCGGCTCGCGGAGTCGACAGCGCGGGGCGACGTGCACGCGCTGCTGTTCACCTCGGCACCCGCGATCACGTCCTTCCTGGACCAGGCGGCGGCGACGGGCCGCTACGAGGCGGTCCTCGCCCGCCTGCGCACGGACGTGCTGCCGCTGTGCGTGGGGCCGGTGTGCGCAAGGCCCCTGCACGACGCGGGAGTCGAGCCCATCTGGCCCGAACGGGGCAGGCTCGGCGCGATGGTGCACCTGCTGACCGCCGAACTCCCCGCCCGCGACCGCCACTCCATCCCCACGCCGGACGGCGAACTGACCCTCCAGGGCAACGCGTTGCTCCTGGGCGAGGAGGCGGTATGGCTCACGCCGACCTCGGCGGGCGTCCTGCGCGCCCTCGCCGAACGCCCCGGCTGGGTCGTGAGCCGCCCCGACCTGCTCCGCCGCGTCTGGCCGGGCCAGGAGGCGGACGAACACGCGGTGGAGACAGCGGTGACGCGCCTGCGCGCGGCACTGGGACCGCTGGCGGGACTGGTCCGGACGGTGCCGAAGCGGGGGTATCGGCTGGAGGCGGGGAGGTGAGGGGGGTGGAAACGCACGGCGGGACGGGACGGAGCAGGGCGCCGCGAGGGGCCCTGCTCCGGGCTCCCACGCTCCTCGCGCTCGCGCACGGCACGCGTGATCCCGAAGGGGTCCGGGTGGTAAGGGACTTGGTGGACCGGGTACGACTGGCACGGCCGGAGGTGCGCGTCGAGCTGGCCTGGCTCGGCCTCGTGCAACCGTCCGTACCGGAAGCGCTCGCCGCGCTGACGGGGCCCGTCGTGGCCGTACCGCTGCTGCTCGCGCGGGGCTACCACGTACGGGCCGACATCCCGACCCTGCTCGCGGAGAGCGGCCGGGCGGACGTCACGGTGGCGCAGGCGCTGGGCCCCTCGCCCCTGCTCGCGAAGGCTCTGGCGGCGCGGCTGGAGGAGGCGGGCCGCCGGGCGGGCC
>NZ_JAAGLR010000454.1 GCF_010548245.1 Streptomyces sp. SID11385 | reverse complement strand
CGAGGCGGCGGCGCTCGCGGAGGCGGGAGCCGACGGGCGGCTGCTCGTGGCGAAACAGAAGTCCGCGCGGGCGACGTGCGCCGTGGCGGAGGACCCGAGGGAGGGACGTGTCATGCCGTCGTACGAGCTGCGCCACCACGGGGACGCGGAGGTGCGCGGGGCCGGGCTCACGGATCTCGCGGTGAACGTGCGCGCGGGGACGCCGCCCGCGTGGCTGCGGGAGCGGCTCGCGGA
>NZ_JAAGLR010000427.1 GCF_010548245.1 Streptomyces sp. SID11385 | reverse complement strand
GGGCACCGATCAGGTGCCCCTCCCGCGCCAGCCCGTCGCACTCCTCGTACGTCAGGTGGTCCTCGCGCGGACGGGGACTGCGCCGGCCGAGCAGACGGGTGCAGACGAAGAACACCGCGCGGACGCCGAGGCGGTCCAGGATGTCCCGCGCGTGGGTGGTGTTGTCGCGGTAGCCGTCGTCGAACGTGACGAGCACCGTGGGACGGTCGGGCCGGCGAGGGCCCC
>NZ_JAAGLR010000369.1 GCF_010548245.1 Streptomyces sp. SID11385 | reverse complement strand
CCCGTGCCGAGGCGGGCGCCGACGAGGGCGGTCCAGTCGTCGAAGGCGGCGCCCGGGAGCGCGGCGAGGGGCCGGTAGGCGGCCGCGTCGGGCGGGGGCGTGGTGGCGACGGCGAAGTAGGGGCCGAGCGGGGCGAGCCGGGCGAGGAGGCCGGCGGTGGTGGGGGCCGTCATGGGCTGGTGTCCGTTCCCGGCGCGGGGCGCGCCGCGCACGGGATCGTTTCACAGTGCCGGGTGGCTGCCGCCCGGGGTGGGCACGCTCGTACGCTGAACCCGGGACGCGACCGGTGCTCCGGGAGTCCGTGGCCGCCGCGGGCGGCCTCCGGAGGTCGCGTGGGGAAGGCGCGAGGCGTCCGTACGACCTCGTACGGCGCTCGTACGACTTGGGACGGAGCAACGCGCACACCATGAGGATCGATCTCACCGACACCACTTCCAGCGACATCAACAAGGCCCTCGTGTCCGCCCGCCGGGCGCTCGGCACGCCGACCGTGGGACGGGTGCTGACGCTGCTCGTCGTCACGGACGAGGAGGACGCGTACGACGCGCTGCGCGCCGCGGGCGCCTCCGCGCGCGAGCACCCCGCGCGCATCCTGCTCGTCATCCGCCGTACCTCCCGCTCCCCGCACCGCCGCGCGCTGGCGCGTCTGGACGCCGAGGTGCGGGTGGGCGCGGACGACGCGGGCGCGGGCGAGATCGTGGTGCTGCGCCTGTACGGGGAGGTCGGCAAGCACGCCGACTCGGTCGTGCTGCCGCTGCTGCTCCCCGACGTGCCGGTCGTGGCCTGGTGGCCGTACGGCGCCCCGGAGAACCCGGCGGCGGACCCGCTGGGCGCCCTCGCGCAGCGCCGCATCACCGACGCGTACGCGTCCGAGAACCCGGTGGCCTTCCTCGCCGGGCTGCGCCGCTCCTACACCCCCGGCGACACGGACCTCGCCTGGACGCGGCTCACGCTGTGGCGCTCGACGCTCGCCGCCGCGCTCGACCAGGTCCCCGGCCCCGTGCGGTCCGCCGTCGTGGAGAGCGAGGCGGACAATCCGAGCGCGGAGCTTCTCGCGCGGTGGCTCGGGGCGCGGCTCGGGGTCGACGTCGAGCGGGTCGTCACGGGCGGCCCCGTGATCACCGCGGTGCGGCTCGGCACGGCGGCCGGGGAGCTGAGCGTGGAGCGGCCCGACGGCCCGCTCGCGAGCCTCGCGCTGCCCGGACGCCCGCCCCGCCCGCTG
>NZ_JAAGLR010000334.1 GCF_010548245.1 Streptomyces sp. SID11385 | reverse complement strand
CGGGCCCCCGCGAGGCCGCCGCGCACCGGGAGGCAGCCGCGCACCGGGAGCCCACGGCGCACCGCGAGACCGCGTACCGCGAGGCGGGCCAGCGGGAGGCCGCGTACCACGAGACCACGTACTACGACTCCGCCCGCCACGAGGCCGCGTACCGTCCGGCGGAACCGGCCTGCGGGACGGTGCGCGGCCTCGGTCCGGAACCGGCCCGTGCCGGGGCCACGTCCTCCTGGTGGCCACTCCCCGCCCCGCTGCCGGGCACCTCCCTCGGCCGCACCCCGGCTCCTCTCCAGCCGCCTCACACCTACGAGCGCGACTCCCCGGCCCGGCCTCCCGCCGAACCGCCCCGCCGGGACCCGTCCCCGCACGCCGGGCACCGCCCCGCCCGCCCGCGTCCGGCATCGCCCGAGCTCCCGCCCCCGGC
>NZ_JAAGLR010000305.1 GCF_010548245.1 Streptomyces sp. SID11385 | reverse complement strand
CACCAGCCCGGAGTCGACGTTCGGGGCGGGCCAGAAGACCTTGCGCCCGATGGAGCCGGCGCGCTTGACGTCCGTGTACCAGTTGGCCTTGACCGACGGCACTCCGTAGACCTTGTTGCCCGGCCGCGCGGCCAGCCGGTCGGCCACCTCCGCCTGCACCATGACGAGGGTCCGCTCGATGGTCGGGAAGCGGTCGAGCATGGTGAGCAGCACCGGCACGGCGACGTTGTACGGA
>NZ_JAAGLR010000274.1 GCF_010548245.1 Streptomyces sp. SID11385 | reverse complement strand
GGCGGGCCGCGGCGTCCTCGGCGCGGCGGCGGTCCATCGTGTACGCGAAGCGGCGGCGTTCCTGGCCGCGCAGGTAGACGATGTACGCGCTGAGCAGCACCGCCGGGATCGCGGGCACCCACAGGAAGCCGAGGCCCCACACGGCGGCGGCGACCGAGCCCAGCGTGAAGACGAGGAAGAGCAGCACCGTGGTCCGCCTGCGGCGGGCGAGGACACGGGTGCGGCGGGCCCGCGCCTGCACCTCGGCGGCGCCGGGGCTCCATACGGT
>NZ_JAAGLR010000237.1 GCF_010548245.1 Streptomyces sp. SID11385 | reverse complement strand
GCCATCAGGTCGTCGTCGCACACGACGGCCGTGGGCCGCCCCGGCGTATCGAGCAGGCGCAGCGCGGCCTCGCGGGCGCCCGCGATCGACAGCGGGGCCCGCACGGTCGTCAGGCTCGTCCCGGCCAGGGCCTCGCCGAGGGCGGCGGCGCGGCTCGTGAACGTCCAGGAGTCCACGTCGGCGGCGAGGTGCGCGAAGCGCCGGTGGCCGAGCGCGCGCAGGTGCGCGGCGAGCTTCCGCATCCCGTCCGCGAGGGCGAGGTTGACCGTGGCGGTACGGGCTCCGGGGCGAGGGCGCGCGTCGAGCATCACCAGCGGCAGCGTGTCCCCGCGGATCGCGGCGAGCGCCTCGGCGGCCATCGAGGAGGCGAGGACCCCGTCGAGCGCCGCGCGTGCGGAGCCGAAGGGATCGCGCGCGGGGCCGATGCCCTCCGGCGAGGGGTAGAGCACGAGCCCGGTGCCGTGCGCGGCGGCGACCCGCGCGGCCCCCGTGTACACCCCGGCGAAGAACTCGCTCGTGAGCGCGGGCACGACGAGCAGCGCGGTACGCGTCCGCCCGAGCCGCAGGTTCCGCGCCGCCAGATTCGGCCGGTACCCGAGCCCGTCCGCCACCTCGCGCACCCGCTCGGCCGTGGCGGCCCCGACCCGCCCGCGCCACTTCCCGCTGAGCACGAGGGACACGGCCGCCTGCGAGACCCCGGCGGCACGGGCGACGTCCCGGCTCGTGGGGCGGGACGCGGAGTCGGGCGGGGGGCTGCCTGGGGCGGGCACGGGACTCCTTGGCGGCTGGACCGGTGGGCGAGGTCATGGTACGTATGGGCGGCGACGTTATACGTACAACCGAAGGGGTGGGGCGGGCATGGCGGGCGGATACCTGGAGGTGCTGCGGGCCCCGTACGCGAGCCGGCTGCTCTCCTCCACGCTCCTCGGGCGGCTGCCCAACGCGGTCGGGCACATCGCACTCGTCGTCTTCGTCCGCGAACAGGGCGGCGGCTACGCCCTCGCCGGGGCCCTCGCCGCCGTCTACGGGCTCGCCACCGCCGCCGGACAGCCGCTCCTCGGGCGCGCCGTGGACCTGCGCGGGCAGCGCGCCGTGCTGCTGCCCGCCGCCGTCCTCTCCGCGCTGGCCATGGCGGCCTTCGCGCTCACGGGGATCGGCCCCCGCCCCCTCGCGTACCTCCTCGTCGGCCTCGCCGGACTCACCACCCCGCCCCTGGAGGGAGCGCTCCGCGCGCTGTGGCCGAGCGTCCTCGGCCGCGCCGAGGACGTGCACACCGCCTACGCCCTCGAAGCGGTCGCGCAGGAGGTGATGTTCACCGTCGGCCCGCTCCTCGTCACGCTCCTGGTCGCCCTCCGTTCGGCGACGGCCGCGCTCCTCGTCGTCAACGTCCTCGGCGTGCTCGGCGCCCTCTCCGTCGTCCTGGCGCGGCCCTCGCGCGCCTGGCGCGGCGCCGCGCGCGAGGCGCACTGGCTCGGCGCGCTGCGTTCGCCCGGACTCCTCGCGCTGCTCGGCGCCTTCCTCTTCGTCGGCGTCGCGCTCGGCTCCATCACGGTCTCCGCGCTCGCCTACTCCGATGGGGCGGGCGGCGAGACGGCGTACGGCGGCATCATGGCCGCGCTCGGCGGCGGCGCCCTCGTCGGCGGCCTCGCCTACGGCGCCCGCGAGTGGACCGGCCGCCCCGAGCCCCGCCTGCGCCTGCTGGTCGCGCTGCTCGCGCTCGGCTACTTGCCCCTGCTCCTGACGCCCGGCCGGTACGCGATGACCGGCCTCGCCCTGCTCTCCGGCGTCTTCCTCGCCCCCTCGCTCGCCTGCGCGTTCGTCGCGGTGGACCGGCACGCTCCGCGCGGCACCGTGACCGAGGCGTTCTCCTGGCTCGTGACGACCTTCGGCGTCGGCAACGCGCTCGGCACCGCGCTCGCAGGGCCCGCGCTCGACGCGGGCGGCATCCGCGCCGGCTTCGCCGTGGCGGCCTGCGGCGGGGTGCTCGCGGCACTCGTCCTCCTCGTCACGGCACCGGTCCTGGAAGGCCGTACGGGCCGGGCGGCCGCGGCCGGGACGACCGGGCCCTGAACGACGGGGCAGGTCGGCGGGGGCGCCGTGCGGTGAAATTGATCCGAACCCTCACGCCCGAGCCGGTTTCAGGAAGTGGTCTGAGGCGTAATGTTCAAGCATGGACCGCCGCATTTTCGGGCTGGAGAACGAGTACGGCGTCACGTGCACGTTCCGGGGACAGCGCCGTCTGTCTCCGGACGAGGTGGCGCGGTACCTCTTCCGCCGTGTCGTGTCATGGGGCCGCAGCAGCAATGTCTTCCTGCGCAACGGCGCCCGGCTCTACCTGGACGTGGGCTCGCATCCGGAATACGCCACACCCGAATGCGACAACATCACCGAACTGGTGACCCACGACAAGGCCGGTGAGCGCATCCTCGAAGGCTTGCTCACCGACGCGGAACGCCGCCTGCACGAGGAGGGAATCGCGGGCGACGTCTATCTCTTCAAGAACAACACCGACTCAGCGGGCAACTCCTACGGCTGTCACGAGAACTACCTCGTGGCCCGGCACGGGGAGTTCTCCCGCCTCGCCGACATCCTCATTCCCTTCCTCGTCACCCGGCAGTTGCTGTGCGGGGCCGGAAAGGTGCTCCAGACCCCCCGGGGCGCGGTCTTCTGCGTCAGCCAGCGGGCCGAGCACATCTGGGAGGGCGTCAGCTCGGCGACCACCCGTTCCCGGCCGATCATCAACACCCGCGACGAGCCGCACGCCGACGCCGAGCGCTACCGCAGGCTCCACGTCATCGTCGGCGACTCGAACATGTCCGAGACGACCATGCTGCTCAAGGTCGGCGCCACCGACCTGGTCCTGCGCATGATCGAGGCCGGCACGGTCATGCGCGACCTCACCCTGGAGAACCCGATCCGGGCGATCCGCGAGGTCAGCCACGACATCACGGGCCGCCGCAAGGTGCGCCTCGCCAGCGGCCGGGAGGCCAGCGCCCTCGAAGTCCAGCGCGAGTACTACGAGAAGGCGCTCGACTTCTGCGAGCGCCGCGGCATCAACACCGGCACCGTCGCCCAGGTCCTCGAACTGTGGGGCCGGACCCTCGACGCGATCGAGTCGGAGGACCTCGACCGCATCGGTACCGAGATCGACTGGGTCATGAAGTACAAGCTGATCGAGCGGTACCGCGCCAAGCACAACATGACGATGTCGAACCCGCGGGTCGCGCAGATAGACCTCGCCTATCACGACATCCACCGCCGCCGGGGGCTGTACTACCTCCTGGAGAAGAAGGGACAGGCCGCGCGGATCTGCAACGACCTGCGCATCTTCGAGGGCAAATCCGTTCCCCCGCAGACCACGCGGGCGCGGCTGCGCGGTGATTTCATCCGCCGCGCGCAGGAGCAGCGGCGCGATTTCACCGTGGACTGGGTGCACCTCAAGCTCAATGACCAGGCGCAGCGCACGGTGCTGTGCAAAGACCCCTTCAGGTCGGTCGACGACCGGGTGGAGAAGCTGATCGCCGGAATGTGACCGGCGGTTTATGAAAACAGGGGCAATTCCTTTTCCCCGCACGGAGCCACCGAAACCTGTGAAAAGGCCGGGCACGCGCTGTGCCCGGCCTTTCCGTGCCCCCGAACTGCTGGTTTCACCGCCCGCGGCCGGGCTGTTTCGCCGCCGGGGCCGGTAAGGGCGCCGGGTGTGCGCCCGGCCCCCCGCGCGCACCTCGCTGAAAAGCGCCGCCGCGTTCCCTGCCGTCGTGGTGGGAGGGCCTAGAGTGACGGAACCGTATCCGCAACACTCTGGGGATCTTGTGCATCGCCGACTCGCAGCCTTCATCATCGTGCCCGCCCTGGCACTCGTCGCCACCGCCTGCGGTGGTGACGACGACAGCAAGGACAAGGCCGATTCGTCCAGCTCGCCCTCGGCGTCCGCCCCCGCCGAGTCCTCGGCGCCCAAGCCGGTCTCCTCGGCCTCGCCCATGCCCACGGTCTCCGGCGCCAAGGACAAGCAGCCCAAGATCACGATCCCCAAGGGCGAGCCGAGCAAGAAGTTCGTCGTCCACTCCGAGAGCGCGGGCGACGGCAAGACGGTGCAGAAGGGCGACTTCGTCTCCTTCGACTTCACGGGCAAGATCTGGAAGGGCGCGAAGAACTTCGGTTCGACGTACGAGAAGGGCGGCCAGCCCCAGGTCATCAAGGCCGGCTCGGCCGGGATCATCCCCGCCTTCGCGCAGTCCCTCGCCGGGCACAAGGAGGGCGAGCGCGTCCTCGTCGTCGCCCCGCCCTCGGCCGGCTTCGGCGCGCAGGGCAACCAGCAGGCCGGGGTCGCCGCCGACGACACCCTCGTCTTCGTCGTCGACATCAACAAGATCGTCCCGACCACCGAGGTCAAGGGCACGCAGGCGTCGATCCCCTCGGACCTGCCGCAGATCAAGGTCGACGACAAGACCCACAAGGCCGACATCACGATCCCGAAGAACGACCCGCCCAAGAAGCTCACCAGCAAGGTGCTCATCCAGGGCAAGGGCGAGAAGATCGAGTCCGGCAACAACGTGATCATGGATTACAGCGGTGCCGCCTGGAAGATCAACGAGGGCAAGAAGCCCGCGACGCTCTTCGACACCTCCGCCAACCGCGGCGAGCCCTTCGTCACGCCGATCGGCACCGGCGCCGTCATCCCCGGCTGGGACAAGGGCCTCGTCGGCAAGCACGTCGGCGACCGCGTCCTCCTCGTGATCCCGCCGGCCGACGGCTACGGCGACCAGGCCCAGGGCGACACCCTGCCGGCCAAGTCCACCCTCGTCTTCGCCGTCGACATCGTCGGCGTCGCGAAGTAGGCGCCCGCGGCGTACGGCCCCCGCGGCATACCGCCCCCGTCCGCGCACCGCGCCGACGCCCGGTGACAGACTGGGCCATGAACGACGGACCGCCCCGCCGCCCGCGGCGGGGCGGTTCTCCTGCCAACACTGGAGCCTTTACGTGAGCATCGAGAAGCCCGAGGTCGACTTCCCCGGCGGCGAGCCCCCGGCGGAGCTGGAGATCAAGGACATCTGGGAGGGCGACGGCCCCGTGGCGAAGGCCGGGGACAACGTCCGCGTCCACTACGTCGGCGTGTCCTTCTCCACCGGCGAGGAGTTCGACGCGAGCTGGAACCGCGGCGCCCCGCTCGCCTTCCCGCTCGGCGCAGGCCGCGTCATCGCGGGCTGGGACCAGGGCGTGCAGGGCATGAAGGTCGGCGGTCGCCGCCAGCTCATCATCCCGCCGCACCTCGCCTACGGCGAGCACGGCGCCGGCCGCGCCATCGGCCCCAACGAGACGCTGATCTTCGTCTGCGACCTCGTCTCCGTCTGAGCCGGGCCGCGGGCGTGCGGAGCCACGCCCGAACTTTTCCCGCGCCCCCGCGGGGCGGTACGGTCGACGCTGACGAACAGCGGCAATGATCCCCGCGCGGGCGGGGGCGGCCCCGGCAGAGAGGGCGTCGATGGCGATTGCCAAGGCCGAGCGGCTCATGAACCTCGCGCTGTGCCTGCTCGGGACCCGCAGGCCGCTGAGCAAGCGTGAGCTGCGCGAGTCCATCGAGGCGTACCTCGAAGCCGCCTCGGACGAGGCGTTCAACCGCATGTTCGAGCGCGACAAGGACGACCTGCGCGAACTCGGCCTCGTCATCGAGACGGTCGAAGGGCTCGACGGCGAGACCGGCTACCGCGCCGGCCGCGACAGCAACCGCCTGCCGCCCATCACGCTCGACGCCGAAGAGGCCGCGGCCCTCGGGCTCGCGGCGAAGGTCTGGCAGCAGGCCCGGCTCGCCGGGGCCGCGAGCGGCGCCCTCCAGAAGCTCCGCGCCGCCGGCCTCCCCGAGGACGTCGACCCCTACGGCACCCACACCGCGCTCGAACCGCGCATCCCCGTGCACGAGGCCGCCTTCGAACCCCTCATGCTCGCCTGCCGCGACCGCCGCCCCGTCGTCTTCGACTACCGCAAGTCCACCGCGCCCCGCCCCGAGGCCCGGCAGGTCGAGCCCTGGGCCCTGGAGTGCTGGCGCGGCCACTGGTACCTCGCCGGGTACGACCGCGAGCGCGGCGCCGAGCGCGTCTTCCGCCTCTCCCGCATCACCGGCAAGGTCCGCGCCACCCGCGGCGCCTTCACCAGCGAGGTCCCCCCGGTCGTCACCGTCCGCGAGACCGTCGCCGCCTGGGCCGGCGAGAGCGCCGACCGCAGCGCCTTCATCCGGCTGCGCGCGGGCTCCGGCTACCCGCTGCGCGCCAAGGCCATCAACGTGCGCTCCGTGGACGGCGAGTGGGACGAGCTGGAGATCCCCTACGGGCACGGGCTCGACGCCTGGCTCGTCGAGTTCGGCCCCGACGTGGTCGTCCTGGAACCGGCCGAGCTGCGCGCGGACGTACGCGAGCGGCTGCGGGCCGTGGCCGGGAGCTGAGCGGGCCCCCGCCACGCAGAGGCCGCCCGCCCGGGCCCCGTGCCCCGAGAAGTCCCGTCTCCGAGAAGTCCCGAGAAGTCCCGTCTCCGAGAAGTCCCCGACCCCCACGCCCCGACCACGCCCCCCGATCACGAGAAGGAGCAGGCACATGGCGGCCAACGCCATCGACCAGACCCGGCGGATGCTCTCGCTCGTCACGTACCTGCGCGAGCGCCCGGGCGCCTATGTCGCCGACGTGGCCCGGGCCTTCGGCATCACCGAGGACGAACTCATCTCCGACCTCGACGTGCTGCCGCTGTGCGGCACCAGCTTCCGCGGCGGTGACCTGCTCGACATCGACACCGACGGCGAGCGCATCTGGTGGCACAACGCCGACGACGTCGCGGCCCCGCTCCGGCTCGCCGCCGACGAGGCCACCGCGCTCCTCGTCGCCGCCCGCGCCGTCACGACGCTGCCCGGACTGCGCGAGAGCGACCGGCAGGCCCTCCTGCGCGCGACCGCCAAGCTGGAGACCGCCGCGGGGGACACCGCGGGGGCGAGCAGCAGGCTCTCGGTGACCTTCGAGTCCGAGGGCGGCGTCTTCGCCGAGGTGGACCGCGCGATCGCCGAGCGGCGCCGGCTGTGGCTGCGCTACTACTCGCCCGCGCGCGACGAGCTGACCGAGCGCGAGGTGGACCCCATCCGGCTCTTCGCCGTGGGGCACACCTACATGGAGGCGTGGTGCCGCCTCTCGGAGGACCGCCGCACCTTCCGTCTCGACCGTGTCGCCGCGATCCGTATCCTCGACGAGCCCTCCGCGCCCCCCGAGATGGAGCTGCGGGACCTGTCGGCCGGACTCGTGCAGCCCGCCGCCGACGACCCCGAGGTCACCGTCGAGGTCGCGCCCGCCGGGCGCTGGGTCGCCGAGTACTACCCGCACGACAAGGCCGAGGAACTCCCCGACGGCGGACTGCGCATCACGCTGCGCACCCCCGACCCGGCCTCCCTGCGCCGCCTCGCGCTCCGGCTCGGCGCCGACGGCCGTATCGTCGCCCCCGAGGAACTGGCCACGAGCGCCCGCGAGGCGGCACGGCGGGCCCTCGCCGCGTACGGCGAGGAGCGGTGAAGTCCCGTACGGCCGCCCGGCACAGCGGGCCCGCCCGCGACGGTGCGCCCGGCCCAGACCGCGAGAGGGAGACAGCCCCGTGACGTCCGCCGAAGGAATCCTCGAAGCCACGGGCGGCACCCACGGGCGGCTTTACCGCGCCGCGTGCCCCGAGTGCGGCGCCCGCTTCGAACTCTCCGCCGCCGCACTGCGGCTCGCCATCGGCGGCAGCCGCAAGACCACCTTCTACTCCTTCACGTGCCCCGAGTGCGGCGAGTCGGTCCGCAAACCGGCGGGGGAGCGGATTGTGGAACTCCTCACAGAAGGCGGCGTCCGCACGCTGCGGCTGCACTCCGCCCTCTGATCCCGGCTCACCGCACCCAAGGAACTAGGCTCGCGCGCATGCCCTCGCCCTCCGCTCTCTCCTGGTCCATGATCGCCGTCGCCCTCGGCTTCGCCGGGCTCGCTGTCCTCGGGGTTCTCGGGGTACGGGTGTGGATCGAGGTCCGCCGCCTGGGCCGCCAAGTGGCCCGCACCTCGCAGCGGATCAGCGAGGCGACCGGGGACCTGGAGCGCGCGGCGACCGGTCTCGCCCGCACCTCGGGCAGCCTGCCGTCCCAGCGGCGGTGAGCTACCGGGCGCCGCGACCTGTCATAATCCCCGGCCCTCCAGGTACGCTGCTGGCGCGGCCCGGAGCGAGGCGCGGGTCGCGCTACCGGGAATGCGCACAGGGATAGCCCCGTGTTCACCTGTGAGCGCTACGATCGCGGAGCGTACGGAAACCGGACGAGTGTCCAGCTCCCGCTCGCAGCTCCCCATCCCCGCCGCCTCGGTGAGAAGGTAGTACGCCTATGTTCGGAAAGATCGGCGCCCCCGAGATCATCCTCATCCTCGTCGTCGTGGTGCTGCTGTTCGGCGCGAAGAAGCTTCCGGACATGGCCCGTTCGCTCGGCAAGTCCGCTCGCATCCTCAAGAGCGAGGCGAAGGCGATGAAGTCGGAGGGCAAGCAGGACGAGGCCGCTCCGGCCGACCCGCCGGCCGACCAGGCCGTGCCGCGCACCATCCAGGCCGCCCCCGGCGACGTGACCAGCTCCCGCCCGGTCGCCGAGCCCTCGGACACGCCCCAGCGCTGAGCACCCACGCGGCGCCGGAGCGGACCGGCGCCACCGTACGCACGAGATGAGGACGTGGGTTGCTGAAGTCTGCCCGCACACACGCCGAGAAGGACCCCGAGGGGCGCATGCCGCTCATGGATCATCTCCGTGAGCTGCGCAACCGCCTGGCCAAGGGGGTCCTGGCGATCGTCGTCGTGACGATCGTGGCCGCGTTCTTCTACCAGGACATCGTGGACCTCGTCACGCGCCCCATCATGCACTCGGTGGGGTGCGAGCAGGCGTTCTCCGACCTCGCGCGGCGCGAGAAGGGCGAGTGCGCCAGGATCGTGATGAACGGGCTGCTCAGCCCCTTCAGCCTGGCGATCAAGGTGTCGCTCATGGCGGGCGTCATCGGCTCCTCGCCGATCTGGCTCTACCAGTTGTGGGGCTTCGTCGCGCCCGGCCTGCACCGCAACGAGAAGAAGTACGCCGTCGGTTTCGTCGCCGCGGGCGTTCCGCTCTTCCTCATGGGCGCCTTCCTGGCGTACCGCACCCTGCCGACGATGGCGGAGGTGCTGATCGGCTTCACCCCCGACAACACCGAGAACCAGCTCCCCCTCGACGACCTGCTCAACCTGATCACCCGCATGGTGCTGGTCTTCGGGGCCTCGTTCGAGCTGCCGCTGCTCCTCGTCATGCTCAACCTGACGCATGTCCTCACCGGCAAGCGGATGCTGAGCTGGTGGCGCTGGATGATCATGGGCATCACGGTCTTCGCCGCTGTGGCGACCCCCAGCACCGACCCGGTCAGCATGTTGGCACTCGCCGGGCCCATCTGGGTCCTCTACTTCGGCGCCACGATCTTCTCCCTCCTCAACGACCGGCGCCGCGTGCGCAACGACCCCTACGCGGGTCTCGACGACGACGAGGCCGCCCCCCTCGACCTGACTCCGGCCGACATCGGCGAGGTCGAACGGGTCGGCTCGCCCCGTTCCCTCCCCGAGCAGACGGACCGCGACCGGATCAACGGCTACGACGACGTGACCTGAGACCGCCCCTGTCCCGCGGGCCCTACCGGACGGTAAGGTCACGCCGTGACCAGCGAGATCACCCTCTTCGTCAACCCCACCGCGGGCCGCGGCCGAGGCGCGGCGGCGGCGCGGCCCGCGGCCCGGGTCTTCCGGGACGCGGGCTTCCGCGTGCGGACGGTCGTCGGCGTGGACGCCGAGGACGCGGACTCGCGCGCGAAGGAGGCCGTCGCCGCGGGGACGGACGCGCTCGTCGCGGTCGGCGGGGACGGACTGCTCGCGCTCGCCCTCGGGGCCGTCGCCGGCACCCGTACCCCGCTCGGCGTCATCGCGGTCGGCAGCGGCAACGACTTCGGGCGCTCCCTGGGCCTGCCGGTACGGGCGCCCGCCGAGGCCGCCGGGGTCATCGCGCGGGCGCTGCGCGCGGGGACGTACCGCGCCATCGACCTCGGGCGCGTCGCGGGCCGCTGGTACGGCACCGTCCTCGCCACCGGCTTCGACTCGCGCGTCAACGACCGGGGCAACCGGATGCGGCTCCCGCTCGGCCGTTTCCGCTACGACCTCGCGATACTCGCCGAACTCGCCGCCTTCAAGCCCACCACGTACCGGCTGCGCCTGGACGACGGGCCCGTGCGCGAGATCGAGGCGACGCTCATCGCCGTGGGGAACTCGACCTCGTACGGCGGCGGCATGCGCATCTGCGCGGACGCGCGCCTCGACGACGGGCTCTTCGACGTCACGGTCGTCGGGCCGTGCGGGCGCGGGACGCTCCTCAAGGTCTTCCCGCGCGTCTACCGGGGCACCCACCTCTCGCACCCCGTCGTCACGAGCCACCGCGCGGGCCGCGTCGAACTCGACGCGGCGGGCCTGACGGGATACGCGGACGGCGAGCCGCTCGGCCCCCTCCCGCTCACGGCCACGGCGCACCCGGCAGCCGTACGGCTGCTCGCGCCGCCGGTCAAGCCGGCCCGGGCCTGACGCCGGGCACGAGCCGGACGGAACTCCCGCGGCGCGCCGGTGACCAGCGACGACCGAGCTGGTCGGTTTTTATGATCGTGTTCTGTCGGCCCAGGCCGGTAGGCTCGATCACACGATGACAGAGGACCTCTCCCCGGCCGAGCGGTACGCGGCCAGCCGCCGTCGCACCGCCGAAGCCGCCACCGCGCTCGGTGCCTTCCGCGAGATGTACGAGTTCGGGCTCGACCCCTTCCAGATCGAGTCCTGCCAGGCCCTGGAGGCCGGCAAGGGCGTACTCGTCGCGGCGCCCACCGGCTCCGGCAAGACGATCGTCGGCGAGTTCGCCGTGCACCTCGCCCTGCGCCAGGGCAAGAAGTGCTTCTACACCACGCCCATCAAGGCGCTCTCCAACCAGAAGTTCGGCGACCTCAGCAAGCGCTACGGCGCCGACAAGGTCGGGCTGCTCACCGGTGACAACAGCGTCAACGCGGACGCCCCCGTCGTCGTCATGACGACCGAGGTGCTGCGGAACATGCTCTACGCGGGCAGCCCGGCGCTCACCGGGCTCGGCTACGTCGTCATGGACGAGGTGCACTACCTCTCCGACCGCATCCGCGGCGCCGTCTGGGAAGAGGTGATCATCCACCTGCCCGAGTCGGTCACGCTCGTCTCGCTCTCCGCGACCGTCTCGAACGCCGAGGAGTTCGGCGACTGGCTCGACACCGTCCGCGGCGACACCGAGGTCGTCGTCTCCGAGCACCGCCCCGTACCGCTCTTCCAGCACGTCCTGGCCGGGCGCCGGATGTACGACCTGTTCGAGGAGGGCGGGGGCCGCAAGCGCGCGGTCAACCCCGACCTGCTCCGCATGGCCCGCATGGAGGCCGGGCGCACCGGCTACGGCGGCAGGCGGCGCGGGCGCGAGGCCGACCGGGAGCGCGAGCGCCGCCAGCGGAGCCGGACGTGGACCCCGGGCCGTCCCGAGGTGATCGACCGGCTCGACTCCGAGGGACTGCTCCCCGCGATCACCTTCATCTTCAGCCGCGCGGGCTGCGAGGCCGCCGTGCAGCAGTGCCTCTTCGCCGGGCTGCGCCTCAACGACGAGGCCGAACGCCTCGCCGTGCGCGAGATCGTCGAGGAGCGCACCGCCTCGATCCCGCCCGAGGACCTGCACGTCCTCGGCTACTTCGAGTTCCTGGAGGGCCTGGAGCGGGGCATCGCCGCGCACCACGCCGGGATGCTGCCGACCTTCAAGGAGGTCGTCGAGGAGCTGTTCGTACGGGGCCTGGTCAAGGCCGTCTTCGCGACCGAGACCCTCGCGCTCGGCATCAACATGCCGGCCCGCTCCGTCGTGCTGGAGAAGCTCGTCAAGTGGAACGGGGAGCAGCACGCCGACATCACGCCCGGCGAGTACACCCAGCTCACCGGGCGCGCCGGGCGGCGCGGCATCGACGTCGAGGGGCACGCGGTGGTGCTGTGGCAGCGCGCCATGAGCCCCGAGCACCTCGCGGGCCTCGCGGGCACCCGTACGTACCCGCTGCGCTCCAGCTTCCGGCCCTCGTACAACATGGCCGTCAACCTGGTCCAGCAGTTCGGGCGGCACCGCTCGCGCGAACTCCTGGAGACCTCCTTCGCGCAGTTCCAGGCCGACCGCTCCGTCGTCGGCATCTCCCGCGACGTCCAGCGCAACGAGGCGGGGCTCGCGGGCTACAAGGAGTCGATGACCTGCCACCTCGGCGACTTCGAGGAGTACTCGCGGCTGCGCAGGCAGCTCAAGGACCGCGAGAACGAACTCGCCCGCGAGGGCGTCAGCCAGCGGCGTGCCGCCGCCGCGGCCGCGCTGGAGAAGCTGCGCCCCGGCGACATCATCCACGTGCCGACGGGCAAGTTCGCCGGGCTCGCCCTCGTCCTGGACCCGGGCGTTCCGGCCGGGCGCGCGGTCGGGGGCCGCCGCGGGCGCGACTTCGACGCCTTCGACGGGCCGCGTCCCCTCGTGCTCACCGCCGAACGGCAGGTCAAGCGGCTCAACGGCGTCGACTTCCCCGTGCCCGTCGAGGCACTGGACCGGATGCGGGTGCCGAAGTCCTTCAACGCGCGCAGCCCCCAGTCCCGCCGCGACCTCGCCTCCGCGCTGCGCACGAAGGCCGGGCACCTCGTCCCCGAGCGGCACCGCAAGGGCCGTGCCGAGGCCGCGGACGACCGCGAGATCAACCGGCTGCGCGCCGAGCTGCGCGCCCACCCCTGCCACGGCTGCGCGGACCGTGAGGACCACGCCCGCTGGGCCGAGCGCTACCACCGGCTGCTGCGCGACACGAAGCAGCTCGAACGCCGTATCGAGGGCCGGACGAACACCATCGCGCGCACCTTCGACCGGATCGTCGCGCTCCTGACCGAACTCGACTACCTGCGCGGCGAACAGGTCACCGAGCACGGCCGGCGGCTCGCGCGGCTCTACGGGGAACTCGACCTGCTCGCCTCCGAGTGCCTGCGCGCCGGGGTCTGGGAGGGGCTCGGCCCGGCCGAGCTGGCCGCCTGCGCCTCCGCGCTCGTCTACGAGTCGCGCTCGGGGGACGACGCGGGCGCGCCCAAGGTGCCCTCGGGCAAGGTGACGTCGGCGCTCACCGAGATGGTGCGGATCTGGGGGCGGCTCGACGCGGTCGAGGAGGACTTCGGGATCAGCCGGACCGAGGGCGTCGGCCAGCGCGAGCCGGACCTCGGCTTCGCCTGGGCCGCGTACGAGTGGGCCTCGGGCAAGGGGCTCGACGAGGTGCTGCGCGAGGCGGAGATGCCGGCCGGGGACTTCGTGCGCTGGACCAAGCAGATCATCGACGTCCTCGGCCAGATCGCGGCGGCCGCCCCGGGCCAGGGGAGCACGGTGCCGAAGGCCGCCCGGCGGGCGGTCGACGGGCTGCTGCGCGGAGTGGTCGCGTACACGTCGGTGAGCTGAGAATTTCCGGCGATCAATTTCAGTCGCTACCGATCGGAATTGATCCCGAAAGCAAGAAGGCGGGCTTTTTTCTCCTGCGGGAGAAAGGAGCCCGCCTTCTTTTGTGCGAAAAAGTATTAGCGCATGTGTGCGTCGGTGGAGCCGAAAGAGTGAACGCAGGGCCTCTGACCTGCGGTGACTCCCGGCGGTCGAGGTGGAACAAGCCGCTTTCCCCGGCGCCGTTGGCGTATAAATGGGCTCGATTCTAGGCCGTGCGCGGTGCGCAGTGGGCTTGCTCGCGGAATATGACACCCGGCGCGTCGAGGCGCACTAGGCTCACCGACGCAGCGCCCCGGTCCCCCGGTCGTGTCCTTCGCGCATGTTCGCGCCCCGGACCGGATCGCGCCGTCCTTTCCGTCGATCGCGCTTGAGGGCATACATGGTGAGTGTCGCTTCACCCCCCGCTTCGCCTCCCGCAGTCCGGCTGGCGCCGCTGCCGAGGATGCTGCTGACCGGCCTCCCGCTCCTGGCGGCCACCGCGGTGGCCGGCTCGCTCCTGACCGGGACCGCCAGGATCACGGCGCTCGCCGGGGGAGTGGTCGCCCTCGCGCTCGGCCTCGCCCTCACCGCCGAGGTGATCCGCTCCCAGCGGGCCCGGGCGGCCGAGTACCGCGCCTTCCGCCGCCACCTCGCCGAGGTCCAGAACCTCGTGGACACGAACGACGAGCGGCTCTACTACCTCACCGACGTCGTCCTGCCCCGCATCCACGAACTCGCCTGCGCCGGCATCATGGACCGGCGCATGGAAGAGCTGATCCGCGAGTACCCGAAGTGGCGCGACGACTTCACGGACCCGGAACTGCACCTCGTCAGCTCCATCATCGGCTCCCTGCACGAGATGGAGAACATCCGTCACTCCACGGTGTGGCACTACATCAACATCACGCGCAGGCTCCAGGCCGTCGCGCATTCCATGTCCGAAGAGCTGCGCGAGATGGAGGAACGCCACGGGCGGGCCCCCGAGTACTTCGACGACCTGCTGCGCGTCGACCACGCCTGCTCGATGATGATCCGCTGGGCGGACGACCTCGCCACCCTCGGCGGCGGCCGCCCCAGCCGCCGCTGGCCCGGGCCCGTGTCCCTGCTCAGCACCCTGCGCGGCGCCCAGGGCCGCATCCTGGAGTTCCCGCGCATCCACATCATGGACATCCCGGACATCGACCTCAAGGGCAACGAGTGCGAGGGCGTCCTCCAGGCCGTCGCCGAACTCATGGACAACGGCTGCAAGTACTCCGCGCCCAGCTCCAAGGTCTTCGTCAGCGCGATGCGCGTGGAGAAGGGCATCTCCATCTCGGTGGAGGACCAGGGCGGCAGCACCGACATGATCGACAAGATCATGCGGCGCTTCAAGAACATCTACCGCTTCGCCAAGACCAACCGGGACATCGGCCAGTACCGCTACGAGACGGGCATCGGCTACTTCGTCCTCGGGCGTCTGTGCCTGAGCTACGAGATGAACCTGGAGGTCCGCCCCTCCGCCTACGGCGGCCTGCGCGCCATCCTGTTCGTGCCCGAGCACCTCATCGAGGGCATCAACATCGACTACCCCGCTCTCAAGCGCAAGCGCCTGCTCGCCCACGGCATCGGCGCCGAGGCGGTGCCCCGCTTCGACGAGAACGACGAGCCGATCGTGCCGCTCCCGCGCCGCGAGCACGTCCCCTACAGCAAGTACGCGGGACCGCCCGAGCGGAACGAGGACGGCGAGGCGATCCCGCCCACGACGCCGCCCGACGCGCCGGTCTACACCGAGCGCACCCCGGAGGGCCTGCCGCAGCGCCGCCGCACGATGCCGTACCACCCGGGCGTCGGCTTCGCCCAGTACGCCACCGAGGAGGAGTACCTCGCGGAGCAGGCGAGCATCGCGGAGCAGGCGGAGATCAACAGGCGAGCGGCCGCCGCCGAGTCGTGGAACGGCCCGCTGGGCACGCGCGAGGCGCCGTACGGGACGGACCGCGAGGCCCCGTACGGGACGGAGCGCCGCGAGGCACCGCACGAGGACGACGACTGGGAGCAGCCCGAGCCCGGTATCGCGATGGCCGCCTTCTTCGCGGCGGCCAAGGGCGGCGGCCTTCCCGAGGGACACGGCGAGGCCGAGAAGAAGCCCGCCGACAGCGAGTACGACGACAACGAAGAGGGGGACGAGTACTGATGGCGCAGTTCGATCAACTGCTCAAGGAACTGGACGAGACGGTGAGCGGGGTCCACCAGATCGTGGTCCTCTCCGCCGACGGGCTCCAGATCGCCCGGTACGGCGGGGAACAGGACGCCGCCGACCGCGTCGCCGCCGCCTGCGCCGGGCTCCAGAGCCTCGCCGCGGCCGTGGGCCAGGAACTCCCGGGCTCCAAGGGCCAGATGCAGATGGTCGTCATCGAGGTGGACGAGGGCTACTTCTATCTCATGGCGGCCGGTACGGGGGCGTACCTCGCGGTGCTCGCCGACGCGCGGACCGAGGCCGGGGTCGTCGGCCACCGCATGCGCGAACTCGCCCGCCGTCTCGGCCCGCACCTGACGAGCCCGCCGCGCCGGACGGGCGCCGTCGTCCGATGACCATCCCTTCCCGGCGCAGGCGCCGCAGCACGCAGGAGAGCCCGGCACCGGGCGGTGCCACGCGGGGGAGCCCGCACGCGGAGCAGCCGGACGGCACGGCGGGGGAGCGGAGCGCCGCCGCGGACGGCGGTCCGCGGCCGGACGGCACGGCGGAGGAAGGCCCTCCGAAGACCGGCGGGCCGGTGCAACCGGGACGCTTCTACGCGCTCACCGGCGGCCGGGGTGGCGGCGAGGAGATCGACCTCGTCTCGCTGGTCCAGACCGTCGCCGTGCCCACCGCCGGACTCCAGCCCGAGGGCGCGGCGGTGCTGCGCCTGTGCCGGACCTCGCTCTCGGCCGCCGAACTCTCCGCCTACCTGCGGCTGCCCTTCGGCGTCGTGGCCGCGCTCCTCGCCGGGCTCCACGCCGAAGGGCTCGTACGAATCCTGCGCCCGGTACGGCCGTCGCACGACACAGCCGACCGTTCCCTCCTCGAAGCGGTGATGCATGGACTTCAACGACTCTGACCTCCTCCCCGGCCCGCGGGCCGAGGACCTGCTCCCGGACACCGTCACGGCCGGCGTGAAGCTCGTCGTCGTCGGCGGCTTCGGCGTCGGCAAGACGACGATGGTCGGCTCGGTGAGCGAGATCAGGCCGCTCACCACCGAGGAGACGATGTCCAAGGCGAGCATCGGGGTCGACAGCCTCTTCCGCACCCGCGCGAAGACCGCGACCACGGTCGCGATGGACTTCGGCCGGATCCGCATCAACGACGAACTCGTCCTCTACCTCTTCGGCACCCCCGGCCAGGAACGCTTCTGGTTCCTGTGGAACGGCCTCTTCGAGGGGGCGCTCGGCGGGGTGGTGCTCGTCGACACCCGCCGTCTGGAGACGAGTTTCGAGGTGATGGGGCGGCTGGAGGAGCAGGGCGTGCCCTACGTCGTCGCCGTCAACCGCTTCCCGAAGTCGCCCCGTTACCCGGCGGAGACGCTGCGCGCCGCGCTCGACCTGCCCGCCGAGGTCCCGATCGTGGAGTGCGACGCGCGCGAGCGTTCCTCCAGCAAGGACGTCCTGCTCGCCCTCGTCCACTACCTGGGTGTCATCGCGGACCGGCGGGGCCTGCGGGCCTGAGCCGGCCCCGACCGCCCCGCCGGCCGCACGTCCCCGTGTCGCCGCGCCCGTACACCCCCGGCACCTCTTCTCCCGGAGTTCCCGTGACCACACCCGTCCCGCCCGAGGGCGCTCTCCCGCCGCCCGGCTGCCCCGCCCACGTACCCGCCGCCTCCGGCACCCCCGCCGCCCCCGCCCGGCCGCGCCCCGACTACTCCGGCGTGCCCGCTCCGGAGGGGCGCGATCCGGCGACGGAGGTGGACAACCCCAACATCGGCCCCGGGCGGGCCCGCAGGCTCAACGGCCCGGACGCCGAGCGCGACCAGCAGGGGCTCTACGACACGCTGCGCCTGGAGTACGGCGAGGTGGCCCCCGTGCTGCTGCCCCGCGACGTGCCCGCCTGGCTCGTCCTCGGCCACGAGGAGAACCGCTTCGTGTGCGCGCACCCGGAGCTGTTCACCACGGACGGCCGCGAGTGGCGGCTGCTCCAGGACGGCACCGTCGGCCCCGACCACCCCATGGCGCCCATCTTCATGTGGCAGCCCGTCTGCGCCTTCGTCGAGGGCGAGGAGCACGAGCGCCTGCGCAAGCCGCTGGAGGAGAACCTTCGCGTCATCGACCTGCGCGAGCTGCGCCGTCTCGTGCAGACGGGCACCTACACCCTCCTCAACGACCTGTGCGAGGAGGGCTTCTGCGACCTCACCGAGGACTACTGCGAGCGCCTTCCGATGATCGTGCTGCTCGGTCTCTTCGGCATGTCGCACCTCTACGACGACCGCTTCCTCGAAGCGGCCCGCGACCTCATCAAGGGCACCGAGACCGCCAACGCGAGCAACGAGCACCTCATGAAGCTCTTCCGCGCCGAGGTCGAGCGGGCGCGCGAGGAACCGGGCGACAACCTCCCCTCGCAACTCCTCGCCCACCCCGCCGGGATGAGCCCCCGCGAGGTCTCCGAGCACCTGCGGATCGTCCTCATCGCCGCCTACGAGACCACGGCGAACCTCCTCGCCAACGCGATGCGCATCCTGCTGGTCCAGATGGAGGTGCGCGGCCGGGTCGGGGCCGGGCGGCTCAACATCTACGAGGCGATCGAGCAGGCCCTGTGGGACGAACCGCCCTTCAGCGCCATGCTGGGCCGCTACGCGCTCCAGGACGTGGAGCTGGGCGGGCGGCGCATCAGGAAGGGCGACGCCGTCATGCTCGGCTACGCCGCCGGGAACGTGGACACGCGTGTACGTCCCGAACTCGACGCGCCGGTCCGGGACAACCGCTCCCACCTCGCCTTCGGCCGCGGCCCGCACGCCTGCCCGGGGCAGTACCTCGGCCGTCAGCTGTGCCAGCTCGCCCTGGACGACCTGCTCGCCTGGTTCCCCGACATGCGCCTCGCCGTGCCCTCCGCGCAGTTGCGCTGGTCGGGCTCGCTGCTCAGCCGTCACCTCGTCGAACTCCCGGTCCGCTTCGAACCGCGTTCCCAGCGCGACGAGGAGAGCATCGGCACCTTCGGGGTGCCGCTCCCCAAGGGCGTGAACCTCTTCTCGTCATCCGAGGAGGAGCAGGACCTGATGCCCGTCGAGGTCCCGGAGGGGATTCTCGAAGCCGAGCGGAAGGCCGGGGAGTGGCGGGCGGCGAAGAAGCGGCGCGAGCGGGCCGAGCGGGACGGCGGGGGCGGGGCAGCGGAGCCCCTGCCGGTGGAAGCGACCGCCGGTGGCGCGGAGTCCGGGGCACTGTTGCCGCCCCCGCGCCGTCCGCTGGGGGCCTGGCTGCGGCGCTGACCGGCGTTCAGCCGCGCGCGGTGCGGGCCCAGCGAAGCGGGTCGTGCCAGGCGGTGAGCGTGCGCCCGCTCGTGAAGCGGCGCCGCTCGCCGCTCAGCGGGTCCGTGAACTCGATCGCGCGAGCGAGGAGTTGGAGCGGGCGGCGGTAGTCGGTGGGGTCCGGGTCGGTGACGTGCGGGTAGAGCGGGTCGCCGAGGAGGGGGAGGCCGAGTCCGTTCATGTGGGCCCGCAACTGGTGGGTGCGCCCTGTGCGGGGGAGCAGGCGGTAGCGGGCGAGGAGCGGGGGAGTGCCGGCGAGGGCGGGGGCGGTGCGCACGCCGAGCAGTTCGACGCGGGTCTCGCTGTTCGGCTCGGCGCCCGCGACCTCGCGCGCCGCCATCGCGCCACGCTCCTTGACGAGGTGGCTGCGGACCGTGCGTGGCAGGGGCAGCGCGGGCGCGTACGCGGCGACGGCCTCGTACTCCTTGCGCACCTCCTTGCGCGCGAAGAGCGACTGGTACGCGCCGCGGTCGCCGGGCCGTACGACGAAGAGGACGAGCCCCGCGGTGAGGCGGTCGAGGCGGTGCGCGGGGGTCAGCGCGGGGAGGCCGAGGTCGCGGCGCAGGCGGGCGAGGGCGGTCTCGGTGATGTGGCTGCCGCGTGGCGTCGTGGCGAGGAAGTGGGGTTTGTCGACGACGAGGAGGTGGTCGTCGCGGTGCACGACGCGGAGCGGGAAGGGGACGGCGGGCTCGGGGGCGCGGGTGCGGTGGAACCAGTACGTGGCGCCAGGACCGCGCTCCTCGCCGTGCGCCGGACGCCCGCTCGCGTCGACGAACTCGCCCGCGCCGAGCATCGCGTCGACGACCCCCGGCGGCACGGGAAGCCGGGAGCGCAGGTACGCGCGGAGGGTGCCGTCGTGCGTGTCGGGCACGCGGAGACGGATGGCGTCGATGCCGTCCTGCTGGGGCAGGGGGGACGAGGGGCGGGGACGACGCGGCACGGAGCAAGGGTACGGGGACGCTGCCCGCTGTGGGTTTCTCGGGCGGTACGGGCCCGCGCAGCACGAGGGCCCGCCCCCGGCCTTCGGCCGGGGGCGGGCCCAAGGAAACGATTGCCCGGAGCCGCGAAAGGACTCAGGCGGCCTCGCCGCCCTCCTGTTCGGCTTCGATTCGTGCGTTCCAGTCGCGCTTGCTCGCCTGCCAGCCGGCTTCTTTTGATTGCGTCGGCTTCGCCTCCGGGAGCGCTCGTGCCGGTGTCGAGTCACCCGACGTGCTCGGTCACTCGTTCCTCGCGACCTGCGCGCGACGGGCGCCTCGACACCGTCGCGCGCTTCTTTCGACGGCGTCGGCCTCGCCTCTGGGAGCGCTCGTGCCGGTGTCGAGTCACCCGACGTGCTCGGTCACTCGTTCCTCGCGACCTGCGCGCGACGGGCGTCTCGACACCGTCGCGCTCCCTTCGGCTCAGCCGACGCTGGTCGGCCCTGCGGGCCTCGGCGGGTGGGGCCGCGCCGTTCAGGCGGCCTCGCTGCCCTCCTGTTCGGCTTCGATTCGTGCGTTCCAGTCCCTCTTGCTCGCCTGCCAGCCGTCCTCGTTGTGGCCGAGGCGCCAGTAGCCGGAGATCGAGAGGCGGTCGCGGGTGATGCCGCGGTCGAGGCGGAGGTGGCGGCGGAGGTCCTTCACGAAGCCGGCCTCGCCGTGGACGAAGACCTGGACCGTGGCCGGGTCGCACTCGACGGTGCGGACGGCGGCGACGAGGGCCTCGCCCGCCGGGCGCTCGCCGCGGTGCAGCCAGGTCAGGTTCACCCCGGCGGGGACGTCGAGCTTCTGCTCCTCGGCGGCGTCCGCGACCTCGATGAAGACGTCGCCCTTCGCGTCGGCGGGCATGCTCTCGACGGCCGCCGCGATCGCGGGCAGCGCGCTCTCGTCCCCCGCGAGCAGGTGGCTGCTCGCCCCGGGCTCGGGGCGGTAGGCGCCGCCGGGACCGCCGAAGTACAGGACGTCGCCCGGCTTCGCCGCCGCGGCCCAGGGGCCCGCCAGGCCCTCGTCGCCGTGCACGACGAAGTCGACGGTCAGCTCGCGGGCCGCCCCGTCCCAGCGCCGCACGGTGTACGTACGGGTCACGGGCCACTGCTCGCGCGGGAAGTCCGCCCGTACCCGCGCCATGTCGAAGGGCTCGGGGTAGGTGACGCCCTCGCGCGGGAACATCAGCTTGATGTAGTGGTCGGTGTACTCGTCGGCGGCGAACTCGGAGAGCCCCTCGCCGCCGAAGACCACCCTGACCATGTGCGGGGTGAGCTGCTCGGTGCGCAGCACCTGCCCCGAGTGGGTGCGGCCGCCCTTGCGCGCGGGCCGTTCGGTGTCAGCCATGGGGGTCCCCCCGATCGATCTGCTTAGGTAAGCCTAAGCTAGCACTTCACCCTGTGAGGGTGTGCAGCACGCGATCGAGGGAGCTGCCGAGCCCCCAGCGCTCCCCGAGGGCCGCCAGCACCTCTCCGTCGCGCGGCTCGTCGGGCAGCCGCTCGTCGAGGTCCTCCGGTACGGGGATGTCGCGCGCGACCCGGACCACCGCGGGGGCCACGTCCAGGTACGGGGCCGACTCGACGAGGCGGCGGCGCTGGGCCGGGGTGATCTTCGAGGCGGGGTCGGCGGCGGCGGCGCGGATGCCGTCGAGGTCGCCGTAGGCCGCGAGGAGCTTCGCGGCGGTCTTCTCGCCGATGCCGGGGACCCCGGGCAGTCCGTCGCTCGGGTCGCCGCGCAGGGTCGCGAGGTCCGCGTACCCGGGTCCGTCGACCCCGTACTTCTCGCGCAGCAGCGCCTCGTCCGTGACCTGGAGGCTGCCGACGCCCTTGAGGGGGTAGAGCACGCGGACGCCGCGCGCGTCGTCGACGAGCTGGAAGAGGTCGCGGTCGCCCGTGACGATGTCGACCGGGCCGTGCGCGCGGGTGGTGAGGGTGCCGATGACGTCGTCCGCCTCGTACCCCTGGACGCCGAGCCGCGCGATGCCGAGCGCGTCGAGGACGGCCTCGATCACGGGGACCTGCGGCGAGAGGGTGTCGGGCACCTCCTCCTCGTCGGGGCCCTGCTCGGTCTCCTCGGCGACCCGGTGCGCCTTGTAGCTCGGGATGAGGGAGACCCGCCACTCGGGCCGCCAGTCGGCGTCCATGCAGGCCACGAGGGCGTCGGGGCGGTGGTCCTGGACGAGCCGCGCGATGAAGTCGAGTAGGCCGCGCACCGCGTTGACCGGGGTGCCGTCGGGGGCACGCACCGAGTCGGGGACGCCGAAGTAGGCGCGGAAGTAGAGCGAGGCGGTGTCGAGGAGCATGAGCCGGGGAGTCTGCGTCACGCCTGGCATCTTGCCGCACCCGCGGCGCCGTGGCCGAACCTTTGCGGTGCGCGCCCCTCCCCGGGTGTGGGCGCACACCCCACACCATAACGGGGAGGTAACGCAAGCACTTTGGGGCGATCGAGAAGTGATCTGAATCACATAATCGTTTGATGGGTATGACCTCGGGCAGCAGCGCCCCCGGAGCGAACCCGACGCGCCGACTGGAACGACTCGGGTCAGCGGACGGAATCCGCAAGCTTCACGGCTCGCCGCGACAGGGGGCGGCGGGCCGCTTTCCGTGCGATCCGAGAGGTGTTTGTGGCAAAGCTACAAGCGGAGAATCTGTTCAAGGTCTTCGGCAGACAAGCCGAGACCGCCGTCAGCCGACTGAAGGACGGTGCCGCGCGCGAGGACCTTCGCGCCGAGGGCACCACGGCCGCCGTGATCGATGCCTCGTTCTCCGTGGACGAGGGCCAGATCTTCGTGGTCATGGGCCTCTCCGGGTCCGGGAAGTCGACGCTGCTGCGGATGCTCAACGGGCTCCTGGAGCCCACCGCGGGCCACGTCCGTTTCGACGGGCAGGACCTCACCGAGCTGAGCGCCGCCGGGCTGCGCGAGGTGCGCGCGAAGAAGATCAGCATGGTCTTCCAGCACTTCGCGCTCTTCCCGCACCGCAGCGTCCTGGAGAACGCCGCCTACGGCCTCCAGGTGCAGGGCGTGCCGCGCGAGGAGCGCGAGCGCCGCGCCACCGAGGCACTGGAACTCACCGGGCTCAAGGGCTGGGAGAAGTCCTGGCCCGACGAGCTGTCCGGCGGCATGCAGCAGCGCGTGGGCCTGGCCCGCGCGCTCGCGACCGACGCCGACCTGCTGCTCATGGACGAGTCGTTCAGCGCGCTGGACCCGCTGATCCGCCGTGACATGCAGGACCAGCTCGTCGAACTCCAGAAGCGCCTGAAGAAGACCATCGTCTTCATCACCCACGACCTCAACGAGGCCATGCGGCTCGGCGACAAGATCGCCGTCATGCGCGACGGCCGCATCGTGCAGACCGGGACGGCCGAGGACATCCTCGTCACCCCGGCCAACGACTACGTTGCCGCCTTCACCCAGGACGTCGACCGCTCGCGCGTGCTCACGGCCGGGGCCATCATGGCCGAGCCCGAGACCGCGTACGGCAGCGATCTGCGCGCCCCCGCCGACGTCCTCGCCGCGGCGCCGGCCACGGTGCGCGACACCACCCCGATCTTCCAGCTCTTCGGACCGAGTTCGACCAGCGCCGTGCCGGTCGCCGTGACCGACGCGGACGGCTCGCTCGTCGGCGTCGTGCCGCGCGACCGGCTGCTCGCCGTCCTCGGCGAGCCGATGACCCCCCAGGAGCAGGGCGCCACGCTCGCCAAGACTCCGGAACAGCGCCCCGAGGGCGCCACCGGAAAGGTGAGTGCACGTGCCTAGGCTTCATCTCGGGGACTGGGTCGACTCGATCGTCGACTGGCTCCAGAACAATCTCTCCTGGCTCTTCGACTTCATCGCCACGTGCACGAAGGGCATGTACGACGGCGTCAACGCCGTGCTCAACGGTCCCGAGCCGCTGCTGCTCGCCGGGATACTCGCGGTCATCGCCTTCTGGCTGCTCGGGCTCACCGCGGGAGTGCTCTCCTTCGTGGGCTTCGCGCTGATCGACTCGCTGGAACTGTGGGAACCGGCGATGAACAGCTTCGCGCTCGTCATCGTCTCCACCGTGATCGCGCTGATCATCGGGGTGCCACTCGGTATCTGGGCGGCCAGATCGCAACGGGCGAGCGCGATCGTACGACCGCTGCTCGACTTCACGCAGACGATGCCCGCCATGGTCTACCTGATCCCGGCGATCTTCTTCTTCGGGGTCGGCGTCCCCGCCGGGATCGTCGCCACGATCATCTTCGGCTTCGCGCCCGCCGTGCGCATGACCGAACTCGGCATCCGGCAGGTCGACGAGGAACTCGTCGAGGCCGCCGACGCCTTCGGCACCACGCCGCGCAAGACGCTCCTCGGCGTCCAGCTCCCGCTGGCCCTGCCGACGATCATGGCCGGGATCAACCAGGTCATCATGCTCAACCTGTCGATGGTCGTCATCGCGGGCATGATCGGCGGGGGCGGCCTCGGCGGCTCCGTCTACCAGGCCATCGGCAACGTCGACATCGGGCTCGGCTCCGAGGCCGGTGTTTCCATCGTCATCCTCGCGATCTTCCTCGACCGCGTGGTCGCGGTCCTCGGCCAGCAGATCTCGCCGCTCGGCCGCCGCGCCACCGCGCGCGTACGGGCGATGCAGGGCCTCAAGCTCTGGTCGTACCGCCCCCGCCCGACCGTCGCGGTCGTCGGCGTCGTGATCCTTGCCCTCGTCGCCGGCGGCATGGGCGTCTTCGGCGGCTCGGACGACGCGAAGACCGTCGACGCCACCGACGTCGGCAAGGGCAAGACCGTCAGCGTCGGCTACATCCCCTGGGACGAGGGCGTCGCCTCCACCTTCCTGTGGAAGGAGATCCTCGAACAGCGCGGCTTCAAGGTCGACGCCAAGCAGTACGAGGCGGGCTCGCTCTACACCGGCATGGCCAACGGCCAGGTCGACTTCCAGACCGACTCCTGGCTGCCCACGACCCACGCCCAGTACTGGAAGAAGTACGGCGACAAGCTGGAGGACCTGGGCAGCTGGTACGGCCCGACCTCGCTGGAGATCGCCGTTCCCTCCTACGTCAAGGGCGTGAAGTCCACGGCGGATCTGAAGGGCAAGGAGTCGGAGTTCAAGAACCGGATCGTCGGTATCGAGCCGAGTGCCGGTGAGATGGGTCTGCTCAAGGACAAGGTCGTGAAGGATTACGGCCTGTCGAAGTACAAGGTGATCGACGGTTCGACGCCGGGGATGCTGGCCGAGCTGGAGCGCGCGTACAAGAAGAAGGAGCCGATCGCGGTCACTTTGTGGTCGCCGCACTGGGCGTACGACAAGTACGACATGACCAAGCTCAGCGACCCGAAGGGCAGTTGGGGCAAGGGCGACGAGGTGCACACCCTCGCGCGCAAGGGCTTCTCGAAGGACTTCCCCGAGGCCGCGAAGTGGCTGAAGGACTTCAAGCTCGACGAGAAGCAGCTCGCCAGCCTGGAGAGCGAGATCCAGGACGCCGGCAAGGGCAAGCAGCAGGAAGCCGTCAAGTCCTGGATCAAGAAGAACCCGGGCATCGTCGACAAGCTCGCCCCCGTGCAGCAGACCGACGTCAACGTCGGCAAGGGCAAGACCGTCAACATGGGCTTCATTCCGTGGGACGAGGGCATCGCCTCCTCGTACCTCTGGAAGGAGATCCTGGAGCGCCGAGGCTTCAAGGTCTCGGCCAAGCAGTACGAGGCCGGAGCGCTCTACACCGGCATGGCCAACGGCCAGGTCGACTTCGAGACCGACTCCTGGCTGCCCAATACGCACAAGCAGTACTGGGACAAGTACGGCGACAGACTGGAGGACATGGGTGCCTGGTACGGGCCCACGTCCCTGGAGATCGCCGTTCCCTCCTACGTCAAGGGCGTGAAGTCCACGGCGGATCTGAAGGGCAAGGAGTCGGAGTTCAAGAACCGGATCGTCGGTATCGAGCCGAGTGCCGGTGAGATGGGTCTGCTCAAGGACAAGGTCGTGAAGGACTACGGCCTGTCGAAGTACAAGGTCATCGACGGTTCGACGCCCGGCATGCTCGCCGAGCTGGAGCGTGCGTACAAGAAGAAGGAGCCGATCGCGGTGACCCTGTGGTCCCCGCACTGGGCCTACGACAAGTACGACATGACCAAGCTCAGCGATCCGAAGGGCAGTTGGGGCAAGGGCGACAAGGTCCACACCCTCGCGCGCAAGGGCTTCACGGACGACTTCCCCGAGGTCGCCAAGTGGCTCAAGGGCTTCAAGCTCAGCGAGAAGCAGCTCAGCAGCCTCGAAGGCGCCATCCAGGACGCCGGCAAGGGCAAGCAGCAGCAGGCGGTCCAGGGCTGGATCAAGGACAACCCCGGCATCGTCGACAAGCTCGCCCCGGTCAAGGGCGCCTCCTCGGCCTCCGCCTCCGCCGTCGACTTCAAGAACGGCGCGGGCAAGGACGAGCGCGACCGCGCGATCAACGTCGCCTGGTTCCCGTGGGAGGAGGACATCGCCGCCACGTACCTGTGGAAGCACGTCCTCGAAGACCGCGGCTACAAGATGAACCTCAAGCAGTTCGAGGTCGGCCCGATGTACTCCGCCATGTCCCGCAACCAGCTCGACGTCCAGTTCGACGGCTGGCTGCCGTACACCCAGAAGAACTACTGGGACAAGTACGGGAGCAAGCTGACGAAGATCGGCGAGTGGTACTCGCCGACCTCGCTGGAGATCGCCGTGCCGAGCTACGTGAAGGACGTCAAGTCCCTCTCCGACCTCAAGGGCAAGGGCGACGAGTTCGACGGGCGCGTCATCGGCATCGAGCCGGGCACCGCGACGATGGACATCCTGAAGAACAAGGTGCTCCCCTCGTACGGTCTCGACAAGGAGTACAAGGTCGTCGACGGCTCGACGCCCGGGATGCTCTCCGAGCTGAAGCGGGCCTACGCCAAGAAGGACCCGATCGCGGTCATGCTGTGGTCGCCGCACTGGGCGTACAACCAGTACGACCTGACCAAGCTCAAGGACCCCAAGGGCTCCTTCGGCAAGGGCGACCGCATCACCACCGTGGCCTCCAAGCAGTTCCCCGAGCAGTACCCGCAGCTCACCAAGTGGCTCAAGGACTTCAAGATGAGCGACACCCAGCTCTCCTCGCTGGAGAACGAGCTGCACAAGCAGGGAACGGGGCACGAGGACGAGGCAGTCGACAACTGGGTCAAGAAGAACCCGGACATCGTCGACAAGATGGCGCCGCTTTAATTGCGGCGGCTTCGCCTCCGGGAGCGCCGATGACGGTGTCGAGTCACCCGACGTGCTCGGTCACTCGTTCCTCGCGACCTGCGCGCGACGGGCGTCTCGACACCGTCGCGCTCCCTTCGGCTCAGCCGACGCTGCTCGGCCCTGCGGGCCTCGGCGGCTGAGCCGATCTGATGGGGGCTGTCCCCATCTCGACGTGGAGTGGTACGGCGGGCCTCCGCCGTGTGCGCGCACGGACACCCGGTGTACGGGGTCCGCCGCCACCGCTTCGCCACGACGGCCGCCGCTCCGGCCGTCCGTCCCCACACCGTGAGGGCGGGACCCATCCCGGGGTCCCGCCCTCACGGCTGTTCCCGCGCGGGCCGACTCCCGCACTCGGCTCCCCTCGCGCGCCCCGACTGCGTAGGCTGCTCACATGCCCCGGTGGACGGGGCCCGCAGGAGGGAGCGGCAGCGATGGACGAGAAGGAAGCCCCGAGGGTCGGCAACGCCGTACGCCGTCGCCGGCGCGCCCTCGAACTCACGCTCGCCACCGTGGCCCGCCGCTCGGGTCTCTCGGTGCCCTTCCTCAGCCAGATCGAGAACGAGCGGGCCCGCCCCTCCCTCCGCTCCCTGCGCGCCGTCGCGCACGCCCTGGAGACGACCGTCGACGAGCTGTTCGCCGCAGCCGACCCCGCACACACCGTGGACGTCGTCCGCAGCGACGACGAGGACACCGCGCTGATGGCCCCGGCGCCCGGCGTGCGCTCCCTCGTACGGGGCCAGCACCAGCTCCAGGCCATGGAGTACTGCGGCGACCACGACTCGGGCCGCGAGTTCCAGTACCGCAACGACTCGCTGCTCTACGTCGCCGACGGCGCGGTCACCGCGGAGGCCGAGGGCCGCGTCCACCAGCTGTGCGCCGGGGACACGCTCTACCTCAGCGGCGGGGTGCGGCACAGGTGGCGGGCCACCGAGCCCGATACGCGGCTCCTCGTCGTCGCGGTCGGCGACCACATCGAGGCGGGCGAGGCGCCGCCCAGGTAGGGGCGCTCAGGCCGCCGCCGCGGGGCGCGCGCCCAGTTCCCGTACCGTGCCGAAGGCCGCCGCGCACCACGCGAGCAGCAGGAAGACGTAGATCGCGGCGGCGAGCCAGCGGTACGCGGGCAGGCCCGTGTGGGCGGCGAGCTGGGTCGCGCCCGTGACGCACGTGCCGACCGGGAAGGTGAACGCCCACCACGTCGACGAGGGCCGCAGGCCCCCGGCCAGGGCGCGGGCCACGAGCGCGGCGGCGATGAGCAGCCACAGCAGCGCGAAGCCCATCACGGGGACCCCGTACACGAGCGAGAAGATCCGCAGCCCCTCCGCCGTCCCGTCCGGGAGCACCCCGCGCGCCGCGTCCGCGATCGCGCCCGTCGCCGTCGTGGACTGGCCGAGCGGGCCGAGGACGAGGAAGAGCGAGGGCGCGAGCCGAACCGGCCAGCCCCCGCCCGTGAGCAGTCGCGCCCCGACGAGCGGGAGCACGACGAGGACCGCGAGCAGCGACGTGCCGAAGAGAGCCAGACACCCGTACACGAGCGTTTCGCGCGCCTGTCCGGCAGGCAGCTCCGCGACCAGCCCGGGACCCACCGAAGCGGCGACCATCGGGGCGACGAGCGGCAGCAGCCACACCGGCGAGACATCGGCGAAACGCGCCCGCGCGTGCACGATCATCAGCACGGGAATCCCCGCGGCCACCAGGACGGCGAGCACCACGCCGAGCGCGAAGAGCCCCTCGGCGACCCCCATCGCCACGCCGTGACCGAGCACGTCGGGACCGACCCGCTGTGTCGCGGCCGAGAGCGCGAGGAAGGCCATCGCGAGACAGCCGTAGAACGGGGCGACGGCCGGGGAGCGCAGGTGGCCGAGCGCCTGGTCGCGGTGGCGCGCCCAGTGCGCGCCGCGCGCCACGAGCACGGCGAGCAGCGCGAGCGCCGCGAGCACCCACAGCGCCGTGCACAGCCCCCGCAGCCCTCCGACGTGCTGCGGCAGACCGCTGCCCGCCGTCGCGAGGATCGCCGTGCCCATCACCGCCGCGTAGTGGTTCGGCCCGAAACCGCGCAGACGCGGGACGGGAGCGGGTGCGGAGGCGGCGGGGGACGGGGCCACGGCGACGGATGGGAGGCTCATGCATCCATCTTCTCCGGGCCGTCAGGGCCCTCACCAGGGACGATGTGGCTATGAGGGCATAAGCTGGGCTTATGAGCGGGCAGAACGGGCGCAGGGCGGACGGCGGTTCGGGGAGCGGGCGGGACGAGGAGCCGCCACGGAGCGTGAGCGGAATCACGGACGGCCCGCTCGCGGGCGCGGGCCCCGGGGGCGGCTCGCTCGCCCGGCGCGTCCCCGACCTCGGGCTGCTCGAAGTCCTCCTCGCGGTGGACCGGCTCGGGAGCCTCGGCCGGGCGGCGAAGGAACTCGGCATCACGCAGCCCGCCGCCTCGGGACGGGTGCGGAGCCTGGAACGGCAGCTCGGGGTCGGGCTCGTCGCCCGCTCGCCGCGCGGCTCCCGGCTCACCCCGACCGGGGTGCTCGTGGCGGGCTGGGCGCGGCGCGTGACCGAGGCGGCGGAGGCCTTCGACGCGGGCGCGCGGGCGCTGCGCGGACGGCGCGACTCGCGGCTGCGGGTCGCGGCGAGCATGACGATCGGCGAGTACCTGCTGCCCGGGTGGCTCGTCGCGCTGCGCGCGGTGCGCCCGGACACGGCGGTGTCGCTGCGGGCGGGCAGTACGCGCACGGTCGTGCGGGGGCTGCTGGATGGGGAGGCCGACCTCGGCTTCGTCGAGGGGCTCGGCGTCCCGGCCGGTACGGACGGCGCCGTCATCGCCCGCGACCGGCTGCTCGTGCTCGTCCGCCCCGGGCACCCGTGGACCGCGCTCACCGGCGGCCTCGACCCCGCCCTCCTCGCCACGACGCCCCTGATCCTGCGCGAGGAGGGCTCGGGAACCCGCGAAGTCCTGGACGCCGCGCTCGCCCCGTACGGGGGCCCGGAGCGCCCGCTGCTGGAGCTGTCCTCGACGACCGCGCTGAAGTCGGCGGCGCTGAGCGGCGTCGGCCCGGCGGTACTGAGCGAGCTGGTCGTGGGGGAGGAGGTCGCCGCGGGCACGCTGGTGCCCGTCCCCGTGCGGGGCCTGGGGCTGGGACGGGTGCTGCGGGCGGTGTGGCGACGCGGCGAACGGCCCTCGGGAGCGGCCAGGGACTTGCTCTCGCTGACAAGGGGAAACGGGTAGACAGCGGACGCTTCCGGCGGAGCGGGCTCAGGCCGTCAGGCTCACCGGGGACGCCGCGCGGACGAACGCCTCGGTCACCCGCAGGTCCGTGTGGTCCATCTCCGGGTGCCACTGGACGCCCAGGGTCCAGGCGGGGCCCGGCAGCTCGACGGCTTCGACCGTGCCGTCCGGGGACTCGGCGCCCACCACGAGGCCCGTGCCGAGGCGGTCCACGCACTGGTGGTGGTGGGTCGCGACCTGGACGGGCCCGGGGGCGAGGTCCGCGTAGCGGGTGCCGGGGCGGGGGTGGACGGGGTGGGTGCCGAAGACGCCCCGGCCGCCCTCGTGGCCGGTCATGTGCTGGCGCAGGGTGCCGCCGAGCGCCACGTTCAGCAACTGCATGCCCCGGCAGATGCCGAGCAGCGGGGTGCCGCTCGCCAGGGCCGCCGCGATGAGGGCCAGCTCCCACGCGTCCCGCTCCGGCGCGGGCGGACCGCACTCCGGCTCGCGCGCGGCCCCGTACCTCGCCGGGTCCACGTCCGCGCCGCCCG
>NZ_JAAGLR010000206.1 GCF_010548245.1 Streptomyces sp. SID11385 | reverse complement strand
GACGAGGTGGCCCCCGCCGGTCGCGGCGAGATCGCGCAGGCCGGAGGCGGCGTGCCCGGCGAGCGCCGCGTACTCCTCGTCCGCGCCCAGGAGGGCACGCTGCCGGGCCGCGGTGGGCACGAGGGTGAGCAGGAAGAGGACGAGCCCGAGGAGGAGGGGCGGGACGAGGACGAGGAGCAACGGCGGTGCGAGGGCGGCGAGTCCGGCGAGTGCTCCGGCCGTCGTGAAGACGAAGGACCGCAGGGACAGGACGAGACCGGCCCAGCCGTCCCTGGCGATCTCGCTCTGGTGGGTCACGCG
>NZ_JAAGLR010000166.1 GCF_010548245.1 Streptomyces sp. SID11385 | reverse complement strand
CGGCCGCCGGGGTCGTGGACGCTCAGGGTGCCCGCGAGGAGCCCGGCCACGGCGGCGGCGACCTCGCGCACGTTGCCGCCGCGCAGCACGAGGTCGGTGAGCCGGTCGTGCGCCTCCTCGGCCCGCTGCACGGCGGCGGCGTGGGCCCGTACGACCTCGTTGGCGCGGCCGAGTTCGGCGAGCGCCGCCCGGGTGTCGTCCAGTGCGCGCGCGGTGTCGATGGCGATGGCTGCGTGCGCGGCGAGGGAGGAGAGGAGCGCGACCTCCTCGGGGGCGAAGGCGCGCGGGGTGCGGTCGGCGGCGAAGAGCACGCCGATGACCTTGCGGTCGCCGCCGTGGACGGAGCCGAGCAGGAGCGGGACGCCGAGGATCGCGACGAGACCTTCGTCGAAGACACCGGCGTTGATGTCGCGCGTGTGCCGGAACCGTTCGTCGGTGCGGTAGTCGGGCGAGGCGTAGGGGCGGGCGGTCTGCGCGACGAGCCCGCCGAGTCCTTCGCCGAGGTCGAGCCGCAGGTGCTGGAAGACCTCCGAGACGGAGCCGTCCGTGACCCGCATGTACGTGTCGCCGGCCTCCTCGTCGGGGAGCGTGAGGTAGGCGGTGTCGGTGCCGAGCAGGCGGCGGGCGCGGCGCACGATCGCCTGGAGCACGGCGTCGAGGTCGCGGGTCGCGGCGAGGTCGGTCGCGGTGTCGAAGAGCGCGGTCAGCTCGCGCTCGCGGCGGCGGTGGGTGCGGAGCAGGGCGCGGACGCGCAGCGCGGAGGCGACGGCCCGGCCGGTCTCGGCGAGGTCGGCGGCGGGGAGCCCGGCGGCCCGCGCCCGCTCCTCGACGGCCTTGAACGCGTCCTCGGTGGCGTCGGTGGCGAGGAGTTCGAGGAGGTGGCGCAGATGGGGGGCGACGGGTGCGGGTGCGGGTGCGGGTGCGGGTGCGGGTGCGGCGGATGATGGCGTGGTCATGTCAGTGTCCCGTGTCCGTTCTCCCTGCGCCCCCGCGCGTCTCGCCGGGGGCTCACCCTGCCAGCGCCCGGCGCGGCGGTCACCCCGCCGGACACCACCGACCAGGGATCTTTACGCTTCCGTTACCGCCGGGGCGGCTCAGGTCGCGGTCCAGCCCCCGTCCATCGGCAGCGAGGTGCCCGTGAGGGAACTCGCGTGCGGGCCGCACAGCCACAGCACCGCCGCGGCGACCTCCTCGGGCTCCACGAGCCGTTTGATCGCGCTGTGTTCGAGGAGGACCTTGTCCAGCACCTCGTCCTCGGGGACACCGTGCCGCCTTGCCTGTTCGGCGAGTTGACCTTCGACGAGGGGCGTGCGGACGTAGCCGGGGCTGACGCAGTTGCTCGTCACGCCGTGCGGGGCGCCCTCCAGGGCGACGACCTTGCTCAGCCCCTCCAGGCCGTGCTTCGCGGCGACGTACGCGGACTTGTAGAGGCTCGCGCGCAGTCCGTGCACGGAGGAGATGTTGACGACCCGGCCCCAGCCGCGCTCGTACATCCCCGGCAGCGTGCGGCGCAGGATGCGGAAGGGGGCCTCCAGCATGACGCGCTGGAGCAGGGCGAAGCGCTCGGCGGGGAACTCGTGGACGGGGGCGACGTGCTGGAGTCCGGCGTTGTTGACGACGATGTCGGCGTGGTCGGGGAGCGCGTCGACCTGAACGGCGTCCGAGAGGTCGGCGACGATCGCGGTACCACCGGTCTCGGCCGCGACCTCCTCGGCCCCCGCCGCCTCGACGTCCACCACGAGGACGTTCGCCCCGGCCCGTGCGAGGGCCAGCGCGCAGGCTCGCCCGATCCCGCTCGCCGCGCCCGTGACGAGCGCGGTCCTGCCGTCGAGGCGGGCGGTCCGCGGCTGCGCGGCCGCATCCGTGCGGGGGCCC
>NZ_JAAGLR010000131.1 GCF_010548245.1 Streptomyces sp. SID11385 | reverse complement strand
CGACGTGGAGATCCGCCGCGAGCTGGCGCGAGGAGGGCAGCCGGGTGCCGGGCGCGAGCCGCCCGCCCCGCACCGCCTCGCGCAGCGCGTCCATGAGCCGGGCCCGGACGGTGCCGCGCGGCGCGCCCGGGCCGGTGTCGAGATGCAGATCGAGGCCCTGATTGGCCCACTCGTTCGCCACGGGAATGGACCATACTCCTGGGCCGCCGGGCTTCTACGGTGGACGCATGACGACGAATGAGAACACCCAGGCCACCACCCGCCTCCCCGAGCACACCCCCCGCCTGAACTTCGCGAAGCTCGCGCCCGAGTTCTACCGCGCGATGATCCGCCTGGAGACCGCCTCGCACGACGGCGTCGAGCCCGCACTGGCCGAGCTGGTCCGCATCCGCGCCTCGCAGCTCAACCACTGCGCGTACTGCCTCGACATGCACACGAAGGACGCGCTCGCGGCGGGCGAAACGATCGAGCGGATCGTGCAGCTGAGCGCCTGGGAGGAGTCGAAGCACTACTACACGGCGCGCGAGATCGCCGCGATCGAACTGACCGAGGCGGTCACCGTCCTCACCGACGGCTTCGTCCCCGACGAGGTCTGGGAGAAGGCGGCGGCGGTCTTCGACGAGCGCGAACTCGCCGGGCTCGTCGGCGCGATCACGGTCATCAACGCGTGGAACCGCCTCAGCGTGACGTGCCGCAACGTCCCGGGCCACTACACGCCGGGCGACAACGCGGCCTGAGACGGGCGTCCGGGGCGGGGGGCTGAGAAGGCGCCTCCGGCGTGCGGACCTGAGAACGGGCTCCGGAGTGCGGGCTGCGAGGCCCCTCCGAGGTGGGTGAGTGCTCACTCACCTCGGAGGGGGGCAACGCGGGGCTCCCGCCTGGGCGGGGGCGGTGCGACCACCGGTACGGGGCCAGGGTGCGTACGCCATCGCATGCGCCGCCCTCCGGGTCGGCCATGACGGCCCAGCCGCGGTCCGGGCTCTGGCCTCGGGTGGCGCCGAGGGCGAGCAGGCGGGTCACCTCGGACGAACACCATGGCGGGCGGGATCTACTGGGCCCGGCCGCACGGGGGGGCCGGGCCCAGCGGGGGTGGGCCCAAGCGGGGGCGGCGTGGGCCCGGGGGTTGCGCGGGGGTGAGAGACGGCTGGTTCGCTGGCCGCGTGGAAGCCGTCGCGACGAGTCTGGTGGCGGTCCTGGGCACCGTCCTCGGGGCCGCCCTCACCCACGTCTTCCAGCGCCGGAACGCGCTGCGCGCCGAGGCGGTGGCCCGCGAGGAGCGCCTGCGCCAGGAACGCGTCGCCGCGTTCAGCTCCTTCGCGGGCGCGCTCGCCGACTACCGCAGGGGGCAGCTCGACCACTGGTACGCGCGGCACCGCGAGGAGCCCGGCGCGGAGGCGCTCCGCCGCGAGGCGGCCCGCTTGCGGGCGGTCGCTCTGGAAGCGATGTTCCGCGCCGAACTCCTCACCGAATCGGAGGAGTTGGCGGCGGCCGGACGGCGGGCACTGAAGGACACGGACCGCATGGACCTGGCCCGTACCCGCGAGGAGCTGGCGGAGCCCCGCACCCGCTCGCGGGAGGCCGTCTACACGTACGTCGCGGCGGCACGCGGCTGGGTGCCGGGGGCGGCGGGTTAGCCCTTCGGGGGCGGCGTGCGGTGGCTAGTCCTGCGGGGCCAGGGTGCGGACGACGTCGAATTCGTTGCCCTCCGGGTCGGCCATGACGACCCAGCCGCGGTCCGGGCCCTGGCCCACGTCCGCCCTGGTGGCGCCGAGGGCGAGCAGGCGGGTCACCTCGGCCTCGGTGGTGCGGTCGACCGGGCTGACGTCGAGGTGCAGCCGGTTCTTGACGGTTTTGCCCTCGGGTACGCGGATGAAGACCAGCGTGGGCGGCATCTGCCGGGCCCGGATCTCCTCGGCGGTCGGCACCCAGGAGCCGATCTCGACCTTCTCCTCGTCCCGGTCGATCACCTCGAAGTCCAGGACCGCGCACCAGAATTCGGCGAGTCTTCCCGGGTCGTGGCAGTCGACGGTCAACTCGGTGAACCTGCTGGTCATGCTTCCCCCCGGAGTGTGCGGACGCGGCCCAGCGTAGATCACTCGCCGGGCGGCTCGAAGTGGGCCAACGCCGTTTCCAGGACCTCCCGCTGGGCCTTCTCCGTCGTGTCGGGCGCGGCGGCGAGGAACGCGTACCGCTTGCCGTCCGTGGCGGTGAAGGCGCGTTCGATGCCGAGCCGGGTGCCGCCGACCTTGTCGCTCTCGTAGGAGTAGACGAGTTCGGCGGCGTCCCCCTCCGGGTTCTCCGGGCCGCTCCGGGCCGGGCCGAGCGTGATCTGTTCGTAGTGCTCGGTGCGCCCGCGCAGGTCCTTGGAGGCGCCGGTCACCGCCTCCTCCGGGGTGAGACCGGCGTCGGTGATCTCGAAGATCTGGAGGAGGCTCAGCTCGTCGGACGAGGTGTAGAACACGCTGCCGTTCTTCTCGCTGCGCTCCCAGTCCTCCGGCACGGCGAGGGCGTACCCCGCCGGGTCGTCGGTGGCGACGTAGCCGTCGGGGAGCGCGGAGGGATCGGCCGAGGGCTCGTCGGAGGGCTCGCCCGACTCCTCGCCGGACAGGCCGTCGGAGGGCTCGTCGGCCGTGTCCCCGTACGAGGGGTCCGGGGCCGAGGGGTCGCCCTCCTCGCCCGGGGTCGGCGCGGCGGACACCCCGGCGGACTTGCGCGCCTCGGCGTCGTCGTCCCCGGAGTCGAGCAGGGACCACGTCAGCGCGACGGCCCCGGCCGCGACCACGACGGCCGCGGCCAGCGTGAG
>NZ_JAAGLR010000095.1 GCF_010548245.1 Streptomyces sp. SID11385 | reverse complement strand
CGCCGCGCACCGCCCGGCGGGCCGGGGCGTCTGCTCGACGACCGCGCTCAGGGGGCGCGCCCACGGCGTCCCCGCGGCGTTCGCGTCCGCGCTGTCGCAGTACCCGCCCTCCGGGTCCCGCAGCGTGACCCGTACCCCGTCCCCGTAGGCCAGCCGCGTGCCCGCGGGCGGCACGGCGACGACGGAGGCGTAGGACTCGCCGCCGCCGGGGAGTTCGACGCGGTAGTACAGCGCCCCGTCGGCGGGCCGCACGCTGCTGCGGTACGGGGTGCCGCCGTCCAGCAGGGGCGCCTCCGCGCTCGACGCGAGGCCCCGGACGGTCCGCGTGCCGGGGGCGAAGGCGTAGTC
>NZ_JAAGLR010000064.1 GCF_010548245.1 Streptomyces sp. SID11385 | reverse complement strand
CACCCCCCCCGAACCGGGACCCCGCATGACCGCCGCGCACCCGCCCGTCCCCACGCCCGTCCGCATCCTGCTCTGCGACGACCACGCCGTCGTACGCGCCGGGCTCCTCGCGCTCCTGGGCAGCGAGCCCGACATCGAGGTGGTGGGCGAGGCCGGCAGCGGCGAGGAGGCCGTCGCCCTGGCCACCAGGCTCACCCCCGACGTCGTCCTGATGGACCTCCAGCTGGGCGAGGGCATCGACGGCGTCGAGGCGACCCGCCGGATCGTGGCGGGCACGGAAAGCACCCACGTCCTGGTCCTCACCACGTACGACACGGACGCCGACATCACCCGCGCCATCGAGGCCGGTGCCACCGGCTACCTGCTGAAGGCCG
>NZ_JAAGLR010000027.1 GCF_010548245.1 Streptomyces sp. SID11385 | reverse complement strand
GGCGGTGGCCACCGCTCCGGCGTCCGCCGACTCGTCGTCGAGCTGCTTGGACAGCGCCTCGGCCTGCTCCTCGACGGCCGCGAGCCGTGCGGAGAGTTCGGCCAGCAGGCCGGCGGGCTCCTTCTCGTGATTCGCACCCGCGGGCACGCCGCCTTCGAGCTGGAGCCGCAGCAGCGCGGCCTGCTCGCGGAGCTGGCAGTTCTTCATGTACAGCTCGACGAAGACCGAGACCTTCGCCCGCAGCACCCACGGGTCGA
>NZ_JAAGLR010000845.1 GCF_010548245.1 Streptomyces sp. SID11385 | reverse complement strand
GGGCCCTGTTGGCGTAGCCGCGCCGGACGCGCCGCGCGGAAGCCGGGGCCCGCGACGACGGTGACCCCCGGTTCGAGGACGAGTTCGCTTGGCCGGCCGTCGAACTGGGCCGAGCGTCAGCGCGACGTTCTACGTCGACGTGGCCCGATCCCGTGGTGCGGTACGGCATCGAGGGTCACGACGGGGCCCTGGCTGGAGACATCGGTGCCCCCCTGCGGGTGAGCGAGCCTCTTTCTGTCCCGGAGGGGAGCGCAATCGGCGGCACCACTTTCGGATGCGCGGCATCCGCCTGGCCGCGGCCGCCGGTCCGTGGGCATCATCCCGCGGGAAACACCCGGCCATGGTCGGCGGTGCCCTGGCCGGAGCGGCCGGGAAGCGTCCGCGCGGCCCGCAGCGGCTGAGCTTGCTCCGCGCCGGCGGACACCGTTGGTGTGCTGGTCGGACCGCGAGCTGGTTCTCGTAGTCGGCGGGGCTGCGGTAGCCGAGACCGCTGTGGAGCCTCCGCATGTCGTACCGGCCCCCGATCCGTTCGAGGAACGGGGATCGAACGGCGGCGCGGCTGGACCCGGAGTCCCGCACCGCGGTCCCGGTCAGGTCGGATTCCTTCGCGACCCGCCGCGTCGACCACCGCGCCGACACAGCTCCACGATCTCCGCCTCGCACTCCGGTGTGATCTGCGGCGTGAACGAGCGCCTGGGAGGCGGCTTCTTCCTGCCCGCGCTCTCCAAGATGATCATCCACCCTCCGAGGGGCGATTCACTCCCTTCTGTTCAGATCGAGCAACGCCGCAGTGGCCTCCCACAGTTGAGGACCGATGGGCGGCGCCTTGATCGTGCGGGGTCTGCCGTTCTCGTAGTACGCGCCGGACACGATGCCGTCCTCGGGCGTGGGGGTGACGAAGCGCAGCAACTGTCGCGCCGCCTTCTGCGGGGACTGGAAGAACAGGCGAGGCACAGGTGTCCGGAACAGTGCGCCCACAGGGCTCCGGCTGGTCCTGGCGAAGTTCGACGCGACACCGCCGGGATGGAAGGCCACCGAGGACAGGCCCTGCTCGTGGTATCGGTCGTGCAATTCCTTGGTGAAGAGGACGAGTTCGAGCTTGGCGTTGCCGTAGGCGCGCACGGGAGAGTAGTCGCGCGCGTTGTCGAGGTCGGTCAGGTCGACACGTGCCGACAGTCGCGCGGCGTTGCTCGATGTCTGCACGACGAGGGCCCGGGAAGCCAGCAAGGTGTCCAACAGCAGGTTGGTGAGAAGGAACGGCGCGAGATAGTTGACCTGGAACGTCTCCTCGAATCCGTCCGCCGTGACGTGGCGGTCCCCGAAGATCGCCCCGGCGTTGTTGACCAGTACGTCCAGGCGCGGGCAGTGAGCGGCGAGCTGTGCCGCGAGGGTGCGCACCTGGTGCAAGTCGGCGAAGTCCGCGACGAAATGGCGCACGCCGAGTTCATCCGCGACCGCCTTGGTCTTGACCGCGGACCTTCCCACGACGACCACATGGTGCCCGTCGTCCACAAGTCGGCGCGCTGCGGCGGCGCCGATTCCATCGCTCGCACCGGTGAGGACAACGGTCTTCGGCAAGGCAGGTCTCCTTCGCATCAGATGCTGTACGGGATGCTCCCCGCGAGATGAGGCCGACGGCCCCGGCGAGCCTTCCGGCGCGCTCCCGGCCCCCCCTGGAAAACCGGGCACCGCACTTCGGTTCCATCCGGGATGGGCGTCGGCGATCACCCGCTTCGCGTCCCCGGTCGGCTCAGGCGGGTTCGCAACGTTTGGGCGACCGCGGCCCTTCCGGCGGCCGCAGCGAAGTCGGATGCCGAGCCGAGGCGGCGGGGAACGAGGGGCGGGGAGCGAGGGGCGGTGGACCTCAGGGCCTCGTGACGGCCAAGGCGTCCAGCTGAGCGATCTGCTCCGGGCTGAGCCGCACGGTCGCGGCGGCAATATTCTCCTCGGCGTGGGCCGTCGAGGAGGTGCCGGGGATCGGCATCACGTTCTCCGCCCTGGCCAGCAGCCAGGCCAAGGCGACCTGGGCCGGTGTGGCGCCGATGCGCGCGGCGAGGTCGTCGAGCGGGCCGCCCGGCCCGGCCAGCGCGCCGATGTCCAGCGGGAACCAGGAGATGAACGGCAGACCCTCACGTGTGCAGTACTCCAACACGTCCTCGTGGTGGCGCTGCGTGACGCTGTACTGGTTCTGCACGGAGGCGATCTCCACGATCCGGCGCGCGGCCGCGACCTGCTCCACCGTCACCTCGTTGAGCCCGATCGCACCGATCTTGCCCTCGTCCTTCAGTTTCTTCAGCTCGCCGATCTGGTCCTCGAACGGCACAGCCGGGTCCACCTGGTGGAGCTGGTACAGATCGATGTGATCGACCCCGAGACGGCGCAGGCTCAGCACGCACTCCTGCCGGAGGTACTCCGGTCGTCCCAGTGTGGCGTACGCGCCCGGCCCGGACTGTGTCTGTCCGCCCTTGGTCGTGATCAGCACATGCTCCGGATAGGGGTACAGCGCGTCACGGATGATCTCCTCGCTGACATGAGGCCCGTAAACGCTGGCCGTGTCGATGAAGTCGACGCCCAACTCAACGACTCGCCGTACGAGTTGGATGAGCGGACCTCGGTCGGCAGGCTCGCCCCAGACGCCCGGACCGACCAGGCGCATGGCTCCGAATCCGAGGCGGTGGACGCTTTTGCCGGCGATCTCGATCGTCCCGGACGCGTGGTTGGGGCGATCCTTGAGGTGGTGCTCCTCGGTCATGGATATTCCTTCGAACGGGCAGCCGGTGACGGCCGCGGTGGGGTTCAGGGCAAACGGGGCGGGAGGGTGCCGTCGTGGGACGGGACCCGGCGTCTCCCGTCCCGTCGGCGGCGAGGGCTGCGCCGTTACACTGCTGACGGGGCGGGCGAGGATGCCGTCGGTGCCACATCGGACCAGGTCGGGCACCCGGGGCTGCCGTTCAGCCCACTCGTCCGACTGTATGGACAGCAGCCCACGCCGCGCTTGGACAACTCGGACGTCCATGTGGAACATCGGTGCCACCGAGGCGTGGACGCGGCACATGCGAGGTTGATGGACCAGTGACGAGGGACGCCCGCTCGGGCACCGATGCGTCGCGCGGGGCGTTCTCCCTGGACACCACGGTTCCGGACGCGTCGTCGGAAGGCTTCGACAACTTCCGTCGCGGCTGGGAGGAGCACGTCGGAGACGGCTTCCCGCTGCCGAACATCAGCCGCGCCACCATCGGTGACTTCCGGGTCAGGACCCGCGCCGCCAAAGTGCACGACGTGGCGATCACGGACGTGCACGGTGTGTCGGCCATCCGGACCGACGGCCGCCTCGGAGAGGTCGAGGACCAGGTGCGGATGTGGGTCGTACGCCGCGGCGCGTGGGCCTTGGGCGGCGGACCCGAACGTCATGAGGGCACCGTGTCGGCCGGGCAGTTCCTCCTGCGGCACGTCGGCCGGCCGTCACACTTCGAGACGGCACCGTCCACGACGGCGAGGGTTGTCGTCCTGCCCGCCACCGTGCTCGGACCGCTGCTCGGGAACCGGACCGTCACCGGGTCGGCGGACTCTCCCGAAGTACGCCTCCTGGTGGCCCACACCACCATGATCCACACCGTCCTGGCAGACCTCGGCCAGGACGGTGCCCAGGCGGCCCGCGGCGCCCTCGTCGAGCTGGCCAAGGCGGTGGCGAGTCACGGGTTCGACGACGAGGAACCCCGCCTGGCACCCGCCCTCGCCCAGGCCGCCAAGGACCTGGCGGAGCGGCGCCTTACCGATCCGGACCTGTCCGCGACGACCCTGGCGCGCGAGTTCAACGTCTCCGTCCGTACCATGCAACGGGCGTTCGCCGCCGGGGAGGAGTCGGTGACGGCCTACATCCGCCGTCGGCGCCTGGAAGAGGCGCGACGCGCCCTCGGCCTCTCGTCCGGCCGGCCGAGCGTCTCGGAACTCGCCGCTCACTGGCAGTTCGCCGACAGCAGCCACTTCATCCGCGCCTTCAAGAGGCGCTACGGCCAGACGCCCACCGAGTACATCCGCAGCGCCCGCTCGGAGACGAGCTGACTCGGCGAGCACCGGCAGCACGCCGGACATCGCCCGCCCCTCCCTCGTGGCGGTGCCGATGCCCTGCCCGATCACGTGCGGGCCGATCCCGCGCTCACGCGGTTCGGCGCCGAGCGTCACCAGGTGGAGGACCCCGATCCGGCCGGGTGATCACCGTGCCGTCATCGGCTCCGGTGCGCTGTGAGCGCGACGGTAGGCCAGTGGCGAGAGGCCCAGGTGCGTGTGGAAGTGCTTGCGCAGGACGACGGGGTCGCCGAAGCCGCAGACGGTGGCGATCCGTGCGACGGTCAGGTCGGTGGACTCCAGCAGCAGGCGCGCATGCACCAGTCGCTGCTGCGCCAGCCACTTCAGCGGGCTGCTGCCCACCTCGCCGCGGAACCGCCGGGTGAAGGTGCGCTCGCTCATGTGCGCGTGCCGGGCCATGTCCTCCAGTGTGACCGGCTCGGCCAGCCGGTCCAGCGCCCACTGCCGGGTCGCGGAAGTGGAACGGTCGGTGTCCCGCGGAACCGGGTGCTCGATGAACTGGGCCTGCCCGCCCTCGCGCCACGGCGCCACGACGCAGCGCCGCGCGGCGGCCGAGGCCACCGCCGCTCCGTGATCCAGCCGCACCAGGTGCAGGCACAGGTCGATGCCGGCCGCTCCGCCGGCGGACGTGAGGATGCGTCCGTTGTCGACGAACAGGACGTCCGGATCGACCTCGACATCGGGGAACAGCCGCGCCAGCGCGTCGCACAGCGCCCAGTGGGTGGTCGCCCGCCGGCCGTCCAGCAGACCGGTCGCCGCGAGCAGGAAGGCGGAGGTGCACAGGCTGACGATGCGGGTATTCGGCCCTATCCGGTCCAGCGCCGCGGCGAGTTCCCCGGGGAGCGCGCCGGTCGCGAGCAGGTGCTCGCTGGGTTCCTGCGTGGCGAGAACGACGGTGTCCGCGGCCTCCAGCGCCGACTCGTCGTGGTCGACGACGATCCGGTAGTCCTCGTGCGTGCGCACCGGGCGGCCGCCGAGGGAGCAGGTGCTGACGGAGTACAGACGGGTCCCGTCCGGTTCACAGGCCTCGTTGAACACCCGCGCCGGGATGCCCAGGTCCAGCGGCTGGACCCCGTCGAGGGCGAGAACGACCACGCGATGCGTCATGGCTGGAATGTTACGACAGGTGTCCCTCCGGCCACTCACCCGCCTCTGCGCGCACACGCCACGCTCTCTCTTGTGCCGGGACGCGGTCCCGGCACAAGAGACAGCGCGACGGACATGAGCGAGGACAACATGAGTGAGCACACGATGCGGGCAGTCACCCTCACGGGGTTCGGCGGAGCGGAGGTGCTGACCGTCGAGGAGGTCGCGCGCCCCGAGCCGCTGCCGACCGAGGTGCGGGTACGGGTGCACGCCGCCGGGATCAACCCGGTGGACTGGAAGACGCGCGAGGGCCAGGGCATGGCGGAGCTGCAAACGTTCCCGCTGATCCTGGGCTGGGACGTGTCCGGTGTCGTCGAGGAGGTCGGCTTCGGCGTCACCACCCTGAAGGCCGGCGACGAGGTCTACGGCATGCCGTGGTTCCCGCGTGCCGCCGGCGGCTACGCCGAGTACGTCACCGCCCCGGCCCGCCAGTGGGCCCGCAAGCCCGCCACCCTCGACCACGCGCACGCCGCCGCCGTGCCGCTGGCGGCGCTGACCGCCTGGCAGACCGTGGTCGACACCGCCCACGTCCAGGCGGGCCGGCGCGTCCTGATCACGGCCGCCGCCGGCGGGGTGGGCCACTTCGCGGTCCAGTTCGCCCGGCACTTGGGCGCCCACGTGATCGCCACCGCCCGCGCCGCACGCCACCCCTGGCTCAAGGCACTCGGCGCCGACGAGACCATCGACTACACCACCACCCGCTTCGAGGACGTCATCGAGGACGTCGACGTCGTCATCGACCTGGTGGGCGACGCCCATGACCGGACCAGCACGCGCGCGCTGAAGGTCCTGCGCCCGGGCGGCCTGCTGGTCGCCGTACCGTCCGGTGCCGCCCCGGAACTGGCCCGGGCCGCCGAGGCAGCCGGCGTGCGCGTCACCGCGTACCTGGTCGAGCCGGACGGTCCCGCGCTGACCACGATCGCCGGCCTGCTCGACGCCGGTGAGGTGGCCGTCGAGGTGGAGGAGACCTTCCCCCTGGAACAGGTCGGCACGGCCCACGCCCACGTCGAGGCCGGCCGCACCCGCGGCAAGGTCGTCCTCACCCTGACCGACTGACCATCCCCGCAAGCACTGAGGAGCAACACCGTGTACTACGAGATCCGCCGCTACCAGGCGCGGCCCGAACGCCGCGCGGAGTGGGTGCGCTACATGGAGGACGAGGTCATCCCGTTCCAGACCTCGCTGGGCACGGACGCGACCGCCTCTTTCGTCGATGCCGAGGACGAGGACGGCTACGTGGGGATACGCCGGTTCGAGGACGAGGCCCGGAGCGAGGCCCTGTACGAGCACGACCGCTGGAAGAACGAGATCGGCCCGGCCGTCCAGAGCCTGCGGATCGGCTTCACGGCGGCCGTCGCCGTCACGGACCAGGGCGGACATCTGAAGGCGTTCGACCGGGCCGACGACGCGCCCTTCCTGACCGCCCTGGGGTTCGCCCCGTCCGGTCACTGACCGACCACCGAAGCGGCGCAGACCGCCGGCAGCGCATGCCCCCCGGGGGGGGATGGTGCGCGAGCACAGGCCCCGGACCGGCGCAAGGGCGACACGCCTCGTCAAGCACGCGTCCCCAAGCAAGCGGCAGCGCAGCCCCAGGGCCCGCGTCGATTCCGCAGCGTCACCCACATCCGGCCGTTGTAACTCCCCTCCAAAAAGGCGAGCCAACTGCGCCAACGGCACGAAGTACCGGCTCGCACACCCGCTGCACGCCACGCCACGGGTACGCCACGGGTGCTCACGCAGCGCGCGAAGAAGGGAAGACCGCCCGCGCCTTATCGTTGGCCTCAACGAGAAAACCCCAGGTCACGGTGTATATGACCTGGGGTTCAACGGAGCCGCCTTCGGGATTCGAACCCGAGACCTACGCATTACGAGACCGAGAGCGTTCGTGCTGCTTGGTACCTCGTCGTGCTGCGTGGTGACGTTTTTCCTGACCAGAGCACGTGCGCAAGGTTGGCCCGTGCCACCCCGTGATGCGTTACCCAAAGGCGTCTGTCCACCGGCTGTCCACCGACGGGAGTTGTCACCGGCCCAGCAGCGAGACCAGAATTGAGCTCGCGACCACGTGTTCGACCGATCAGAAAGTCGAACGAAAGCCACTGTAGGACCTCCACAAGCACCCCTTCGCCGGGATTCGGGCATCCTTTCCTCCCAGTCAGACTCTGGTGACTAGCTTGTCGCTGGTGCGGAGGTGAACGGCAGGTTCCGTTGGAACTACGGTGGCTCCCCCCTTCAATCTCCCACGCTGGTGGCCGACAACCCGAGTCCGCGCCTCAGCGATTTCGGCGCTGCCTCAGCGATAGGGAGGACGTTGATCGTGACCGCAGACCGACGCGCGGGAGGCACCGGCACAGACACCGTCGTGGTCGCCGCCTTGCTGGTCTTCTTCGGAGTAGTGGCCTGCACCGCGCTGTACGCACCCCGCGAATGCAGCGACCGGGCATTCCGGCTGCTGGACTGGACGAAGGGCAGCTCTGAGCCCCCGGCCCCGGCGCCCGAGGCCAACAAGGAGGACGCTGAGGGACAACGGCGGATGACCCAAAGAGCGCGCCCCCCGGTATCGCCCCGATGCTCTTCAGCCCGGGCTGCGTCGACAAGAGGTGTGCGCGAGGCTCCGGCAGGGGATTCGAACCACTCGGGGCACCGGAGACCGGTGCACTGTTGAAGCCTGTCCCTCACCATCCGCTCGCGCATCGCGCGCACGAAGCCCTGCCAACAAAGACGGCCGGCCCTCAGCATCACCGTCGTAAGAGGGCACCCATAGGCGGCAGGAAAACATCACGCTTAAAGCGGGGTGCCGGTGTCATCCTGTGCTGGTGAACGTAGCTCTTCCCGACCGACTGGGCACAGTTGACCGAGAGTCCTGCGCGGCTGCGCGAGAAGTGATCCGAAAGCTCAATCTTTCCGCGCCCCCTGAGCAGATTACGGGACAGCAGGCAGTCACCTTCGTATCGGTGACCCGCACGCAATGGAAGACAGTATTGAGGGACGCCGACCTGTCCCGGCTTCAGCGGCAGACCGACGAGAAGGTTACGGAGATCCTGCGCCTGCGGACCGCTTCTGGCCGAAGCGTCGGGAAGCAGCTTCCGGAGTTGTTGCGGAGTCTCCACGCGTCGGTTGTTGCCTTGGGTGCTGTCGCAGAAGAGGTGTCCCGGTTCAGTCCGTCCCGTACGAGCGCAGCAGAGCGACGGTTGGCGACTGACCTGGCGCGAGCGAATCGGAGCGAGGCTCAAGCGCTGTTCGCCTGCCTGGAACAGGGATGGGCGGAGTCCGCTTGGTCTGCAGTACGGAGGTATGCTCTCGCGGCCCAGGCGGCCGGGCGAACTCTGGAAGCTGCCGCCAGGACTGATCACGTCGGCCTTCCTTACGAGGACGTCTACCAGCGAACGCTCGGGGTGTCGGCCAAGCAAGTGGGTCCCGGGTCGGGTGTGGCGTCGCGGGCCCGCCTCTTGGCCGCTTGGTCGAAAGCCCCGCAGATGCTCGATCATCGGCTGCGCCGGAGCGTGAGACATCTGATCGAAGACTCGCTGCCCCTAACGGTGATACTTCTCCATCACCTTGCCGTCCTAGCGATCTCCGATCGCCCCTTGATAACGCACCGTGCTGCCCTCCTGGGACGTGACATGGTGACGTCCCATCTGACGTCCGATCCGGAACTGGCATGTTCAGTGATGGCACGGCACGTCGCTCGAGAACCGGAGATCGTGTCCGCCCATCGAGGACAGATCGCCTACCTCGACGCTTACTACGAGGAGGAATACCAGGAAGAAAAGGCGCGGGCGGTCATGGACCTGCACCGGGCCGTGCTGGAAGCAGACGTCAGGCGCACGGCTGTTGTGGTACTGGAACTGCTGGGAAGGACAGTTCCGCAGGGGGCCCCGCTCGCCACCGTCCGGGATCTGCTGGCCACTCAAGACGGGCAGCCGCTGTGCAAGTTGCTTGCCTCGACGATCCGCTCTGAGTGGCGCAACGCGAACGCCCACGAGGACTTCCGCTGGGACCCTGTCAACGGCACACTCCTCTTGGGCGGACAGCCAGCCGATCTCGACGAGGTACTGGACGCGCCGCTCCGCGCTCGCGCCATTTGCCGCGGGTTCGAGCACGGGGTCGCAGTGGCCTACGCACAGAACGCATCGTTCGGGGTGCGGAGGACTCGAACTACGTCGGGCAGGACCTCTCCATACTCCAGGCAGCTGAAGAAGCCAGATTCCCGGTGCTGGACATCCGGCGCCATGGCAGTCTCGTGCGGCTGGACGTGCCCGACGTCTCCGTTGAGAGCCTGAGAGAGGCGTTTCGTGCGATCCTCAGAGCCGCCATCGCGGACCCCAGCGTCGAGTGCTGGGAACTACGTCAGGCCTCTCCTGACCGACCTCTGCTGCACGTGGACCGTGCGGGAACACGTGCCGGGCTCCAGATCGCGGAGCCCCTATGGGACACTGCCGACCCCCTGCCTTTCGCCGCTCTCCCCCTGCTGGCAAACGCCATGACCAACGCGGGAGAACCCGCCGAGACAACAGCGTCAACGGTTCTCTGCCTGGCAGCTGCCCACGTCCTCGGTGAACGAGACCGCTTGTCGCCTGCCCTTGCACACGGGGATTCAGCCGCCAAGGACGAGTTGATCAGCACCACGAAGCTGATCAGCGACGGCGCCAAGGCGGCAGCGCACCTGATGGAGGGAGCAACCCACCGCAAGTTGCGGGCCTTCGCTGAAGTTCTTGCCGGAGAGTGGCACCGGTTGAAGAGCGCTCCCCCCTTCGCACTTGTGCGCGAGTTCGCGCCGGCGTATCGGGCCCTGCGGAGGCACGGGCCAGCTCAGCTCCCATGGATCACAGGACTCAACGACGCTGCCGTCTGAGATCCCCGACACGGTCGGACTCAGATCACGCTTCAGAATTCAGCGCGCGGGCGAGATGGCCGACAGGCTGATCATCCTGGCCGAGGATCAGGACTGCTTGCCGTCCGTCGTCGTGGTACGAGGGTTCGGAACCGAGTTCTGGTCCGCGGCCTTCCCCTTTCCGTCCAGTCCCAGGGACTGCTTGATGTTCTCGTAGTCGACGACGGGGGTGCCGATCCTGGCCACCGTGTGCCCGTGCGAGGTCAGCATGGCTTCGGCGAACGGGCTGTCCAGCGTGGCGACGCGGGTCCACAAACGGACCTCTGCCAACGGAACAGACTGCACGACCTCGAAGTCGACCAGGAGGTCCGGGATGACGAGGTACTTGGGCAGAATCCGGTAACGGGCGTTGTTTTCGCGGAACATCTCCAGAGCCGCGTTCCGCTCCCGGCTCCCCTTGACGGGGGATCCGGCCTCGATCCAACGTGCGATCAAGGGTGCTTCGCTCAACGGAACCGCCTTGGCGAGACGTACGTACTCGGCCTTGGCCGCGCGGTTGCCGCCGCTGGGCAGGTCCTCGTAGAGGTCGCACGCAGGAGTGAGGACGACCCACCAGCCGTCTTGGGGGTCCCGCAGAAGGTCTGCCGCGGTCACGTGCTTCGTGACCGGCGGCATCAGGTACATCCGGGCGGTCGACGCGTGTCCCATCACACGGTCCCCGGAGGAACCGAGCACGGCTCCGAGGGCCTCGACCGCGTTCTCCTTCAGCCAGGCCGCCAAGCGGTGCACGAGGACGGGGGCGATCTGGCTACGGTCAACAGCGCCGAGCCGGTCCCAGTTCGGGGCGATCTCGTCCCGCAGGAATCCGCGCACGTGCTCGTCCACGAGGGCAGTAATGTGCCGGGTGAGGACCGGGACACCGGACTCGAGGCCCTCCCGAATCGCGGTGACAGCGTCGTCCAGTCGGTTCTTCGGGACCACTTGGATGAGCGGTGGCTGCGCCAAGTCGCTTACCTGCTCCGCGAGGCCGGTGCAGAAGACGACCGGCACCCAGCGGGTCTTGGCTATCCGGTCGTGCAGTTCACGGCCCTGCAGGTTGGGGTGCGCGGCGGAGCCGCGCCGTGTCGCGTCCCTGACATCTAGAACAACCAGGTCGATCGCCTGGGTCTCCAGCAGGCGTTCGGCTTCGTCGAAATCGTTCTCGACGTGGATGTCGAGCGTTCCGAGGTCTGAGAGCTCCTCCGCGAGCATCTCGGACAGTTCCTCCGCGATGTCCACCTCGTCTTCGACGATCAAGATCCGGTACACCGCGCCCCCGTCCGTCACCCAACTCTCCTTCGCAGTCTTGCCCTGAATGTGGCTCCGGCGAGGGGCCCTGGCCTCACCAGGGACAGATCACCGTCGTAGAAGTCCTTCACGACGCTGCCGGCGATGCTGAGGCCCAGCCCGATGCCGTCCTCCTTGTCGCTGAAGTACGTATCGAAGATCATCTCTCGGATCTCCTCACGTACTCCGGGGCCGCTGTCGCTCACATCTATGTCTACCTCGTCGTCGGGCGTCCGCCTCGTCTCGATGAGGATGGCGCGCTCCTTCCCCTCGGGCAGGGTGGAAAGCCAATAGATCGAGTTCCCTACGAGGTTGTGGACCACCTGGGAGATGTCGCCGGGGTCAGCCGTCACTGTCACGTCCTCGCCGCTGACGGTGACGGTAATGCCGTGCTTCTTGAGCGTGCCTTCGTGGACCGCGACGGCCTCGTCGATCGCGGCTTGGAGGGACAGGGCGCGGGGGCGGCCTCGCCGCCGGCCGCTGAGCGGCTCGACGCGGGTGAAGAGCCGGTCCAGAGCCTGTTCTTGCGCCGTGAGGTCGACGTGCATCTTCGTGAGAGCGGAGGCGAGTTGTTCGTCCTCGTCGCGCTTACGGCCCGCCAGCTTGTTCAGTCGGCGGAGGACGTAGGCGATCCGCGTCAGTGCCGTCCGACCGTCGTGCAGTACGACGTCGACCAGCGCTCCGAGAGTCGCGAGGCGGGAGAACTGCGAGAGGACCTCCTGGACCTTCTCGACGCTTTCGTCGATCGTTTCCTGAGCCTCCTCCAGTGCGCGGCTCAACTCGGTGTCGTCCGGATACTTCGCGTTGAGAACGTCCCGGACGGGCGAAAGGGTGAAGTTCTGGAACAGGCCGTGACGGTCGCTTCCGGCACCGGAGTGGGTGTCCACCGTGACCGGACCCGACTCGCGGCCCTCTCCGTTCGGACGACGCAGCCCGTAGCGCCAGGTCTCGAGTCGGCTCACAGCCTGGGTCAGGACACCCTTCAGGTCCTCGTACTCGGGAGAGTCGATGAGTCCTTCCCGGTGCGACCGGTCCCGAAGCCCGGGATTACCGTCTGCCGATATGTACACAAAACCCGCGACCTGGTTGTTGGAGAACCGCATGGTGGGGTTGTTCACGCGGCGGAGGTCGAAGCGCAGCCAGTCGAAGTCGACCTCGCCGAAAGGCTGCACCCGGAAGCCGTCCCTGTAGAGGGCGACACCGCTGTTGTCCTTGATCAGCTTACGGACCTCGGTGATGTTGCGAGCCCCGAGGTCGATGTTGAGCATCTCCTTGAGGGAGGCCGGGTCAAGGTCCCAGGTACGGAGGTCAAGCTTCAGGGGACCGCACTTGGGTGCCTTCCCGTGCGACGGGAACAGGTACTGATTCACGGTCTCCGACTGCCCGGACGTCAGGTTTGTCATGGCCAGGTTGGCGAGACCGTTTTCGTCGATGGCCCCTATGAGGCGGTAGTGCGGATGCGCCAGAGCTTCGCTGGCCGCAACGAAACCGGTGTGGTGGTCCAACGGCCCGGCCGGAAGGGAGAGATAGATCGCGAACTCCGGCTGGTCGGGTACGCCCAGCTCTACAGGAGGGGGAGGGGGGAGGAGTCGGGAAAGGGACCGCTTCAGGCTCTCCACCGACTCGGACCCCCAGTCCTGCCGAAGCCCTTCGAGCCGGACGAGGGTGCCGTGAGAGCCCGTCCAGGCTGGCCGTTTCTCGCTTGCACGGAAGGCGCTTGTCACCTCGTCGAAGAGGCGTCGCGCTTGGCCGTTGTCGGCGAACACGTCGGGAGCACCCACGTTCCAGTGGACCGGCACCTGGTCGAGATAGGCGTTCTCGGCGGCGAAGTCGTTCCAGTCGAGCCGGATGTTCACCTCGGGACCGCCGGCCTTGCGACTCCTGATCGCGGTCACGGCACCGAGGCGGGCTGCGGAGAAGCGCCCGATCCCCTTTGCACCAAGAACCCTTCGCCCGAACTCCTCACTGCGTGGGGCACGGTGCCGGAACGGTGTGGCAATCTCCATCCAGGTGTCCCGGACGGTTTCGGGGGACATGCCGTGCCCGTCGTCCCACACCTCGATGGAACCGTAGCCCTCCTCCAGCGGCCCGTTGAACCTGATCACAACCAGGCTCGCATCGGCGTCGTAGGCGTTCTTGACCAGCTCCGTGAGCGCCACCCGCTCGTTGCTGATCAGTTCCTCACCGAGTGTGCTCATCAGGCGCGCACGGGGACGTAGGAACGTCTGTGTGTTCTCGGAGTCCACGCTCACCCCTCTGACCGCTCGCACCCGCACCCCGCCCGAGGAGTGCCAACTACGATCTTAACGGCGGGGAGGGCTCTGGAGGCGATGCTCAGGAGATTGGGCAGCACGTGCGCGGGGACGGGGGTTCAAGGTGGCTACAGCACCCGACGCCTGACGAAGGGGGCAGAGCCCGTGATCGAACATGTCTTCTGGTCCGGGGGTTTGTTGAGACAGATGACGTTCGTGGACGTATCACAACCGGAACAGGGTGGTCACGAGAAGCAGCCCAGGCGGTGTCCTCTAACATGGGGTGGCTCAGAGTAGAACACCGCATCAAGTTACCAATGGGTACGGTGAGTGGACAGCGGTGTTCACCAGGCAGGTCACCCGCGTGACAGACAAGGCTCTACGGCGGCGTAGACCGACCGGAAACCTTGTCTTCGCAGCGTCGTGCGTGATCTCCTGGAGGTCGTTCAGGTCGTCAGGTACAGAGGAGTGGGTCGTGGCGAAGGAGAAGGGGGCAAAAAACACGTATGGCGTGCCCCTGAAGCGGAGCGACTACCTCAAACTGGACAAGCACAGGCACCACTGCGAGCCGGACGACTTCAGGAAATGGGTCCAGTCCGGATACGGAAAGGGTAAACGCCTGGCTGTCGACCTCTTCTCGGGCGCCGGCGGGCTGAGCCTGGGCCTTGAACGAGCCGGATGGACCACCGCTGCGGCCGTGGACTTCGACGAGCGGGCTCGCGAGACGCATGCAGCGAACTTTCCGGGAATGAGTCTTTGTGTCGACCTCGGCGATGACGACCAGCGAGGCGAATTCGTCCAGCGAATCCTGGACTCCGGAGCCGATATCGACATTGTGGCGGGGGGACCCCCCTGCCAGCCGTTCAGTCGTGCCGGACGCAGCAAGATCCGACACTTGGTCGAGTACCACAACCGCGACCCGCACGATCTGCGTAAGGAACTCTGGCGCGCCTATGTCGATGTGGTGGAGCGGCTCCTTCCACGTGCCGTCCTCATGGAGAACGTCCCTGATATGGGTCTCGGCGATGACTTCAGCGTGATCCGCATCATCGAGGCGCAGCTGGAGAGTCTTGGGTACGTGACCCAGGTGCGGCTTGTCGATGCGTGGAACTATCGCGTGCCGCAGCACAGGAAGCGTCTGATCCTCCTCGCACGGAGAGACGGTGGCGGCTTCGTGTGGGGCAAGCCGAAGAAACAGACCACCCTTCGGGATGCCATCGGTGACCTTCCTGCACTCAATCCGGAGGCTTTGAAAGCGGTAGGTGCCCGAGTCGGCGACTACGACGAGGAGCAGGAGCCGAAGCCCTCTTCCTTCGCCAAAGAGATGCGCAGAAGGGCGGACAAGGGCGTAATTCACGACCACATGACGCGGCGGGTTCGTAAGGACGACTTCAGGATCTTCACGGTCATGGATTCCAAGACCCTCTACTCCGAGCTTGAAGAGAAACTGGAAGAGAACGAGAAGGATTTCCAGAGGTACGACGCGGAGCAATTCACCGACAAGTACAAGAAGCTCGACTGGAAGGAACTGAGCCGCACCATCACAGCGCACATCGCCAAGGACGGCTACTGGTACATCCATCCTGAAGAGGCGCGAACGCTGACCGTGCGTGAAGCCGCAAGGATCCAGACCTTCCCCGACCGCTTTCGGTTCTCGGGTACGCGGAGCGACGCCTTCCGCCAGATCGGCAACGCGGTTCCCCCGCTGTTGGGCGAAGCCGCGGCCCGGGTTCTCCTACCGCAAGATGTTCCCGCTGGGGACGCGGCCGCGGACAAGTGGCCGAAGCTACGCGAGGAATTGACCCGCTGGGCCAAGGAGCAGCGGGCGGGCAAGCAGTGGCACCAGTTCCCCGGTGGCCGGAAGATGAAGCCGCTGGGGGCTCTCGTCATGGCGGTGCTCTCAGGAAGCAAGCTGCACCCGAAGCAGCTTTCCGACGTGATGGCCGAGGTCGCTGGGCACAGGGAGCTGACGCAGGACGTCTATCTCGCCCTCGTGAACGCAGCGCCGACAACAGCACTCCGCAAGCGTCTGGAGGGCAGGCTCAGTCCGGTCGTCGACAAGCCCGAGGCCTGGGTGAACGCGGATTCGGTTCTTGATCACAGCAAGGTGATGGGGCTCAAGCCGGCTGAGCTCGCGTTGTTCAGGCTGCTGGCCGGCGGCGACATAATGCTGGTCGGCCAGAGTGCGTTGCGGGTGGCTGCGAGGGTACAGCAGAACGAATCGCACCTGACCAACCGACTGACCGAGGGTCGGCTCAACCTCATCAAGCTTCTCGGCGCCGGCCGGTACGCACCGGTGCGCATGGCCGCCATCAGATTCATCGGCGAGAACCTTTGCCGTGACAAGCAGCCCGTCTGTGGAAGCTGCCCGCTGAGCAACTACTGCCCGACCCGTCCGCAGGAGGACGAGGGAACCGAAGCCACCTTGGATGTCGCGGTAACCACAGGCTGACAGGGCCCTGCCGGGAGAACCGGGACGCTGCGGTGTGCCGCGTGGACGATGCGCTCGGCGGCCTGCTCGGCGTCGGCCCTGACCTCACACTCCCAGATGCGCACTACGGTCCATCCGGCGTCCCTCGCCGCTTCGGTGTTCCTGGCGTCCCTTTCCATGTTGGTCGTGATCTTGGCTTCCCAGCGCGAGGCGTTCGGCCCTTGGATATGCCGCGTGCCGTGGGCTGGGCAGCCGTGCCAGAAGCAACCGTCGACGAAGACCGCGAGGGAGTACCGGGGCAGAACGAAGTCCGCGGTGCAGCGGGGAGCGACCTTACGGTGCAGCCGAAAGCGCAGCCCGAGGGCGTGGACGGCGCTCCTGAGGGTCTTTTCCGGTTCGGTGTCCCGGACCCGGCGGCCTCGGAGCTGCGCGCTCCAAGGGGTGCTCACCCATCCTTCGTGTGTGCTCACGAGGCCATTCCACCTTGGGCGGTCATGCCGTGGGCGTGCTCCGGGTGGCAGACTGACCTAGGTGATCCGAGATCCCGCAGAACTCGACATCGACGAGGCTGGCCGTGTGGAGATCCCGCTCGAGATCCTCGCCGAAGCAGGCATCAGCCCGGGTACCAGGCTGCTTGTGTTCAGCGACGGGGAGGGGCGCATCGTGCTGAGGCGTGTAGACGACGCGATCAACGACCTGTTGCGGGAGGGAACCCTGTAGCGGCAGCCCCGACCGCCCGGGGCTGCCGCCCTCACGCGGTCTCGTCGTCGAGGCCGACGGACACGGGGTGGAATCCATGCCGCAGGGCCTCTTCATAGACCTCCATCGCCTGCCTGGCCTGGGCCCCGGTCACCCGTCGCCCTTGGGCGAGCCGCTGCGCGACACGGTCGGCGAGCTGCCTGTCCACGGCGCGCAGGAGCCGGCCTTCGCGGGCCCAGTCCGCGAGAGCCTGCCACTCCTCGCTGGGGGTGTCCTCGACGGCGGCTTCGGCCTCGTCGGACTCGGTGCTCTCGGGGGAGGCGATCTCGAAGGGCTCAGCCGTGAGTTCGGCGTTCAGCGCATCGGGGAGCGTCCACGGGATGCGGGAAACCTCGTCCCAGCAGTCGGGCTTCTTCGCCCACTCCGACACGTGCCGGTCGCCGGAGATCACCGTCTCCATGATCAAGGGACAGAGCTCGTCGAGGGCGTGCTCCAAGGCGTCCGTGGTGCCCTGCTCGTTCCAGATCCTGTCGAGCTCGATCCGCTTCTCGGCGGCGAGCGAGAGCCGGGCGACCGTGTAGGTCGTGATCAGTCGTTTGTGGCTGCCGGCAGAGTGCGCACGGGCGATCCGGTCGGCAGCCTGGAAGAGGATGGCGGTGGCTATGGCGCGCTTGCAGTACTGCGCGTCCACGACGGGATCGGACTTCTCGATCCGCTCCATGAAGTGGGCGAAGTTCTTCTGGGCACCGCGACTCACCCAGTACGGGAGCTGCTCCCAGGAGTGCACGAAGGTGGCCAGGTCGGACTTGCTGAACCTCTGCCGGCTCGGCGTGATCAGCTTGAACTTGCGCTGGGCGGCGCGGGTCTCGTGCTCGGCGGACTTGTCGGTGTACTGTCCCCGCGCCCGCTCGTAGAACCATCGCGTCTCCTGACCGCTGCCGTCGGTCGCAGGAGCCCACAGGCTGCGGGAGACACGCTCGAAGGCGACGTGGAACTCGTGGTTCGAGCTGAAGTCGACCAACGTCACCTTGTTCTGGGTGTTGGAGTACTGGGAGATCCTCGGAACGATCTCGGACAGGTACGCGGGATCGACGATCGTGAGTTTCATCTGCACGTGGACCCCGTCCAAGTCCCGCTTGTCATGAGTCAGGACGTGGTGCAGCGAGGCGGTGGTCTGGCCGCCGTTGACGATCTGAAGGCCGGTCATACTCCTGATGGCGACGGGGCTGCCGTGCTCGTCGGTCTCGAAGTCCACGTCCGAGGCGGTGGCGGTCACGCCGTTGTTGTAGGCAAGGAAGCGGCTCGGATCCTTCAGCAGGGTTTCGCGGATGCCCTTGTTAACGCCACCACGGGTCTGGAGGAAGGACCGGACGTTGAGTTCGAGCAGCCGGGTCCGGTGCTCCTTGTACAGTTCGGCAAGCTGCCGGCCGGGGATGACGGCCAGGACGACCGAGTAGTTCGGCTCGTCGCTGTGCGCCGCCAGGCACGGAAGAGGACGCTCGAAGGTCACCTTGATGGGCTCGCCGAGGCTCCCGGAGGTCTCGTGCCTGTGGAGCCGCGCAAGGTCCCAGAGCTCGTGTGTGACAGGGATCCCCTTGAACTCCCCGGGTCCCGGGGCACTCGTCGTGCTGACCCGGTTGCTCAGGAGAAAGAGCCGGATCTTCGGAACGTTCGACAGTGCCTTATCCACACCGACGCACATGTCGTGCACGTCGGTGTTGTCCTCCTGGTTGGGGCGGATGGCCGCGTGCTTGCCCACGAACGCGAACAGCCTGCGGAAGAGCCTGTCGGACTCGGCCTTGGTCAGCTTGCTGCTCATCGGGGTCAGGTTGAAGTCGGTGGTGTAGAGATCGAGGCTGGACCCGTCCTCGGGCAGACCGTAGCCGTAGATCTCCAGCCCCCGGGAGGAGTGGTAGGCGAGCGCAGCGTCGGTGACCACCCCGGCCTCCTCGAGGATCTCGAGTACGTGCTGGGTGAACGTGTTCGGGATCGAGCCGTCCTCGGCGTCCGCCAGCGCCTGGATGTCGGTCACCAGCGCGCGTGAGTAGTCGTGGAGGTCGTGCTCAGCCATGGGGTCCTCGGATCATGTCGACGAGTGTCTCGGCGGTCACGCTGTGGGCGGTCAGTGCCGACACGTCGATGGTGTAGGTGCAGTTGCCCACCCCAGGCGGCAGTTCGGCCTCGATGATGCGAGGGAAATCCTCCCCGACCGTCCAGAACTCGCTGCGACGCAGGGTGTAACGATCGTGGTCGTAGAGGTCCCGCTGATTCGGCAGATAGCCAGCTTGGACCAGCAGACTCTCGAAGCGCTGGGCGGCGGACGGTGAGGTCAGACGGGCCCGTATCTCGTCCACCAAGGCGTTCAGACTCTTGCCGAGCCCACTTTGCCGGTCGTCGAGGACGACATGAGTCAGTGCGAGGGGCGTCGAGTCGGCCGTGTCCAGCTGCCGCTCACTCGCGATCTGGACCGTCCGGGGAGAGCGGGCTGTGGTCGTCTTCACCTCGACCGCGGCGCCGGGCAGCTGGAAGTCCTGGTTCGTCTGCCGAGGGCCCGTCCAGGAGCTGACGGCCGTGTGCTGGTCCACAGCCGGAAGTACGTACTCAAGGAGGAAGTGTAGTTCGCCGAAGAGACCGCACCGGGCCTGTCGGGACAGGCCGTCGCGCGATACGGAGCGCAGCAGCTGCTGCCACCGGACGTAGCGGCGAACCGCGGCCTCCGCCGCCGTCTCGGTTGTCGGTGCGTCCCGAACCACTTCTGCGATGTCGGTAACGAGCGGGGTGAAGACCTCGGTGAGTTCGTCGTCGGTGAGCACCACCTGGAGCTCGTAGTGGTTGCCGGACACCGACGACAGGTTGAGCTGCAGGCCACGGGTGGCCGTCAGTTCGTGGATCTCCTGACGGACGGTGTCGGCGGTCCTAGCGTCGGTGCCGAGCAGCAGCATCCGCCGGAGGGCAGGGTGCGTCACCGACACCTGGATGTCGTGCAGGGAGTCGGGGTAGAGCCGCCGGGTGGACCTGCCCGGAGTCTGCTGGTGGGCCTCCAGCTCCTGCCACACACTCTCGTCGATCACTCTTCGTCCTCGAAGTCGCCGAACTCCATGTCCTGCTTGAACCAGATGTCGTTCACCACGTACTCGGTCTTCAACTGGTGGCTGGAGAACGGAAAGCTGATGGCGAACCCGACCAGAGGGGCGACCGGCTCGGGGTTTCCCGACGAATTGGCCACCTCGGCAGGGCTGAGGGGATACAGCAGAAGCAACGGCTGGTCAGAGCGGCGCTGGTTACGCAGGGGCCGACCGCGGGGAGTGTCGGGGTCGAGGGGCTCGCCCTTCCTGTTGAGCTTGCCCCTCGCGACCTCCTTCGTGTCCTTCAGCGCGCGCTCCTTCTGCTCGTCGGTCAGGTCGCAGAGTTCGTCGGCGGGGCTGAGTACGCGCTTGATCGTGTAGCGGCCGGGAACAACGTCCGAGGACTTGGAGTGGCTGCGCGTGATGAGGCCGACGGAATGGCCTGCGATCTCGGCCGCCGCTCCCTCGGGCAGTCGGCTGGCCAGGCGGATCGTCCAGTTGCCCAGCTCATCCTGCCTGGCACACTGGCGTACGTACTCCGCGATGAAGGCCGGCCGCACCCGTTGGGCCTGCCGGTCGGTGAGGTAGGAGTCGAGGAAACCCTCGGTGACGTCCGAGGCTGCGACGCCACTCCAGGTAATGCTCCCGCTCCGCTCGTCTACCTTCCCGGCAGAGAGCGCATCGAGCCGCGCGACGAACGTTTCGAGCAGATCGTGGTTGTGGCGGACCACCTTCTCGGAAAGGTCAAAGATGGTCGTCTCGGGAAGCTCACCGGAGTAACTGAGGCGGACACGTGTGCCCTGCCTCATCTTGTTGGAGGCCGTGATGCCGAGGCCGAGCGACGAGGTCCTGACCTTGAGACCGTACTCGCGTGGGGTGAGTCCCACTGCGGCCATCTCCTCGACGTCGCGCCGGAGTTCGTCGGTGGCTGCGGTGATCTCCGCGTACTGGCGCTGCAGCGTACGCGTCGTGTACAGCCGACACAGGTCCTCGTAGTGGGGACGGTAGCCGAACCAGCGACCCATCTGCAGCAGGGTGTCGTACGTCTTGGAGGCACGCAGGTAGTAGCTGACCGACAACCCTTCGAGGGTCAGACCGCGGGAGAGTTTCTCACCGCCCACGGCGATGACCGACAGGCCGGTCTCCCGGCGCTCGTAATACTGGAGAGTGTCCTTCGCGGCACCGTTGACAGCCATGACGGTGATCTTCGCAAGGGCTGCGTGGAGATGCGGTTCGACGTCCTCCCAGTCGAGCCTGCCCCCGGTCATGTCCTCGGTGCAGGGGACGAAGTCCTCATCCCAGAGCTCCCGCAGCTCTTCCTCGAGTTCTTGCCGGGCACTGCTGAACCGGTCCTGTAGAACGTCGAAGAGTAGGCGCCTATGGGCGTCGATCTGGTCGCGGACCTGCTGCTGTACGGCTGTGAAGCGGGTCACGTGCACAAGCATGGAGTTGTGCACAGCAACCTGCCCCCGTGCTCGACGTGCCGCACAGGTGAGGACGAAGGACCGAATAGCTCGCTGCAGCGACTCGGGCAGGAAGTCGGGTACCTGGTGGTGCGACTTGTGTTTGTCCGGCACCCAGAGGTCCGTGTCCTTGACGTGCCTTATGAGCTGCAGCGGTTCGATGTCCTCCTCGTCTCCGTCGGTCTGCAGGCCGAACACCCGCTCGGGGCCGAGGTAGTTGGACGGAGCCCGCAGGGTGCGGATGAAACTCTCCGGGAAGAGGTCGGGGCCGAGCTCGTCATGTTCCGTGTCAGGGTTGATGTAGATGTTCGCGAAGGGGGTCGCGGTGTAGCCGACGTAGGACGCTTTTGTGAAGCTGTTGACCAACCGCCTGATGGCCTTGTTGATCGCCGACGGGTTGGTGTCGGGGTCCTTGGAGGTGTTCACCCCGGCGTTGTCGGCTTCGTCGTCGATCACGAACAAGGGGAGGTCGGGAACGACCATCCGGCCGGTCTCCGGGTCCTCCACGCCGTGGTTGTCGATCACCCAGTCCCGCAGGTTGTCGATGATCCGCCGGTTCTTCTTGACCACGAGGACCACCGGAACGCTGCCCACCGGCACGTTCGCGGAGACCGCCGTCTTGCGGGCGAAGTCCCCCTTTTCGTGACTGGTGGTGAGCGATGCGGCCTTCAGACGCTTGCCGTGCGACATCGCGCCAACACCGATATGACGATGCGCGTCGTCGTCCGAGCGGAACTGGTACTGGGTGTCGAACCCGAGGAGCCCCTCGTCGATACGGAGCTGCGTCTGGCTCCGCAGGTCGTTGTGGATCCCGGCGAACACCACGATGAGCCGGTAGCCGGCGTCAGCTGCCTTCGCGGCGAGCCCGATGAACTGCCCCGTCTTGCCAGACTGGACCTGTCCGATCACGAGCCCGGTCCGGCGCCAGACGCCTTCCCGCTGAGGGTCTTCCAGCTCACCGAGGACGTCGTCGGTGCTCTGGTCGAGTCGGCGTACGACCTGCGTCGGGAGCTTGGAGACGGTCAGGAGGTAGCGCCGGTAGCGGTCCCAGAAGTCCCACTTCCGGTCGGCCTTCGCATCGGCGAGCCAAGGTACGTGCCCGTCGTCGTCCTTCATTGCGGAGGAATCGGCCTGGAACACGGAGGCCCGGGCCTCGAGCACTTTCCGCACTTGGTCCCGCTCCACTGTGATCCCTTGGGCAGCGAGGATGCTGACCGCGGTGTTCACGGCGAAGTCCACCTCGGCCGGCGTTGCCGGGCGGTCACCGGGCAGGAGCAGCACCGCGGTCTGCTCGGCCTTCTCGAGACTGTCTTCGGGGGTGGTGCTCACAGCGACCTCCTGCGGCCGGGTCGGTTGGGCGTGGGGACTACCAGGTGTCAGGAGTTCCAGAAACCTTGTTGCTCGTCGAAGGGGGACATGGAGCTGAGTACTGCCCGGGCGTCCTCAGGCGAGCGGCCCTGCTCAAGGAGTGCTTCGTACACCTGGCGGGCGATGTCGACGGTCTCCGGAGCGGCCGGCCCCGGACCGCCGAAGGGTTCGGGGTCGTCGACCGTGTCTGTCTCGTGGAGCATGCGGAGCGCCGTGACCGGGACCGACTCCTCAAGGAGGCGGATCATCGAGCGGACGACGTCCGGGTTGCCGCCCTGGTCGTCCATCGCTGCTTTTACCAAGGGGTGTTTTCTGTTGATGCGCAGAACGATCCGGCCGTCGTCGCGTTTCACGTTCCAGGCGAACTTGAGGGGGTCACCGTGCGCCCGCGACACGACTTGACCACGCTGTCGTGCGGAGCGGGAGGCCGCCTCGCGCGTGTACCTGGCGATCCTCTCCAGGTGACGCCGCAAGGAGACGGGTGGAACGACGCTCGCTTTGCGCACGTCCACGCCCCAGTCGGTGTCGGCCTCCGCAGGGATGTCCACAGCGATCCGCGCGAGGTTGTACTTCTCCTCGCGCCGGAGGCCGCGGATCCCGAGCCAGTCACCGGCCAGGATCAGGCGGTCACGGCGGTAGACATAGAACCCCTGCTGTCCCAGCCATCCCTTCTGCCCGGCAGCCGACTCGTATTCGGCTTCCGAGAGCCGCTGTGCCGTCGGGAGGACGAAGGGCTCCACGCGCACCGACTCCGATCCCAGCGGTAGAGGCTCCCAGGGGATCCGCTGGACCGACGGGTGCTTGGACAGAAACGGGTCCCACGGGGAGAGGTCGGAGCCACGTACCCGAATCCGGCACCGGGCCGGACGCTGCAGGAAACGGGCGAAGACCATCGCAAGGTGGGCTTCGGTACGCTCCGCCTCCGCGTAGAACTGGGCCTGCGTCTTTTCGTCGTCATTGGTCACGGCGGTGTTGTGGTAGCCGGAGAGCTGCTCCCACAGGACGACGGTCCCGTGTTGCATGCTTCCCGCGATCCGACGCAGCAGGGTGGTGGTCGTCGTATCGCCGGGGTCACGGAGGAGCCGCCACTCCTTGTAGTGCTCCACGACGCCAAGGTCCCACGTCCGGACGTGCCAACTTCCGTCCCTGACCGTGGCGACGGTGAGCTTGCGGCACTGGGAGAACGAGGCGGACTTCAGCCCCACACCGAAACGGCCGAGATCCGTGGCACTCCGCTCGGCTGACGGACCGCGGGCCGCCACCGTCATGGCGGTCACAAGCTCGGGCTCCGTCATCCCCCTGCCGTCGTCCGTCACAGCGATCCAGGAGCTCTGTCCGTCCCATGTGAAGTCGACGTCGATGTTCCGGGCCTCAGCCGAGACACTGTTGTCCACAAGGTCTGCGACGGCAGCGGGAAGCGAGTAACCGAGCGAACTGAGCGACGCCACCATGCCAGCAGGGTCGGGAGCGGCAACGTCGAAGTCCATCTTCACGCTCCGTACCCGGTGTATCCGGTCAGTCCTGTGCGGTCGGTTCGCCTGTGTGCTCCAGGGAGCGGCATGCGGCAGGACTTCTCGGGCTTCGCGTGGTGAGCGTGCTGCAACTCGTCCCACGCCAGCCGAAATCCCCCGTTCGGAGCATCCTACCGAACGGGTCTCGTTTAACGTAGGTGATCTCTGTGGAGGGCTGTCCGCCAGCTTCGCGAGGAACAACATGTACGCCGCTTGGTTGCCTGGGCAGAGGACGCGAAGATCACCCGTCCGGATCCGTCCGACCGTTCCGTGCGGATTCACGGCGCGTACGAGTTGCTGACCGGCAGCGGTATCGCCTCGCCGGGGCCGGTATTCCGGGCGGGTCCCAGCACTGCGACTGCGTCACTGCGCAACTGGTCGACCGAGCAGACGGGAACGGGCAGGACCGGCTACGCCCCTGTCACCCTTGGCATGGAAAAGCGCCTCATGATCGGGCTGACTTAGCAGTGGGAGACAGCGCTCGAAGCCGGCTGGCCATGCACTCGGCTCGCCGGTGCGCATCCTCTACGACCTCCGCGCACACGCGCGCCCGTGATCCGATCTGACTTCCTCGCTATCGATGCATGTCAGAACCAAACAGTCCCGACGCCGCCTGCTGCCTCCTCGGAGACCGGTGAATTTCACCCGTTGGTCAAGGAATGACGAAAGCATCTGACGGGCTTTCACGCACGGCTGTCCACCGGTTGTCCACCGGGTCCCGTTGCGCCAGCCTGACCTCCCCCTACGGGCAGGCAAAAGACCAGTTCAGAGCCTTGGTTCGTCGATCTCATCACAGAAACGAACCTTCAACCTACGCATTACGATGCACAGACAGTAAGTGCCCGATTTGCCCAGATTCCAAGGTCAATAACATCAAGAAACCCCAGGTCACGGCGTATGTGACCTGGGGTTTCGCTGAGCCGCCTTCGGGATTCGAACCCGAGACCTACGCATTACGAGGGCCTGCATGATCGTGACAAGGGATGACCCGTGATCATTTTCAATCCGGTTTTGCCTGGTCAGAGACTTCCCGACCTCGCAGGCATGACACGCGAGCCTGCTGGATGCTTACCCGTCCGCTCACGCACCGCTCACGCAACCCGGAGCGGATTCTCAGCGCTTCCGCCAGTCCTTGTGCGGGTCGATGAGGGCGCTGCCTCCTGCCCACTTCATCCCGCAGACAGGGCAGACTACGTACCACTCGTCACCTGAGGCACTCTCGTCCATACGCCCCCGCTGCCCAGTTCCGGGGCAGTCCTCAGTGACTTCTGCGCGCATTGCTTCTCCTCCCTACCGAGCTGGCTACGCCACGCCCTCGTCGGCGACGGCGGTCGAGCGGATCGAGTGAATGACGGACACCATGACGTCCACCTCGGCCTCCGGGAAGATCGCCTCGGGGCCGGTCGGGGCGAGCGCGGTGAACGGCGACTCGTACAGCGCGTCAACGTCTATCGTGCCGTTGCGCGCCAGGTAGTCGATCAGCTCGTTGACGAATCGGAGTTGGTTGGCCGTGAACGCCTTGCCCTGCTGGAAGGTGTCGAAGGCCAGAGCCGCCGCCTCTCGCTCCAGGCCAGTCAGCGACCGGAGGAAGAGGCCGAGGCCGCCCTTGGCGTCCTTGATGTAGTCGATGTCCGCGGTGGTGCCGAGGCCGGCCTCAACGAAGATCTTCTCCAGCTCCGACAGGTCCAGAGCCGTGATCTGCTTGTTGCGGCGGATCTTCTGGACGGCAAGCTGATCCTGGTGCGTGTTCAGGTAGATACGGATCTTCTGCTCGAAGCGGGTGAGGTCGGTACCGATCTCCATGCCGGTGAGCGTGGCAGCGGTCAACTCGCCCAGCTCGTCCTCGAAGTCGGTGTACACGATGCCGCGCTTGGTCTTCTCGATCAGCCGTACCAGGCCGCGCAGACGACGGCGCATGGTCTCCAGCAGGGGCAGCGTCACGTCCTGCCACCACTCGTCGCCCGCGACCTCGTCGAGCAGGACCTGCTGGGCCTTGATCGCGGGAATGGTCAACTGATCGAGCAGGGCGGACGCGATCTCCCTGACCTGATCCCGCAACCGCGTGAAGCCCGGGTCCCCGTTTGCGACGGCCAGCTGGAGGCGGAGCGCGAGCAGGTCGAACCGCTTGGCCTCCTCGCCGGCGTCGCCCTTGTCGCGGAAGGCGGTCGGGAGTCCGGCGAGGTGGTCGATGACCTCGCCGTGCGCGTCGGGCGTGAACTCCAGCCAGGCGTCGAAGTCGGCGAAGTTCTCGACCTGTTCGCGGTGCGGGCGGACCAGGAAGTTCTCCGGGTTCATCGCCGTGACCTCGTCATGCAGTCGAGTGGCGAGATCCCAGCGCAGACCGGAGTCGCTGACGGTGCCGTCGGACTCAGGCCGCGTAGCGATCACTGCAGCTGCTTGGCGATCGCGGACGGAGCTGTCATCGAGGGCGAGAAGCAGGTCCGCTCGGCGCTCAAAGATCCGCTGGCTCAGCGAGGGGGCGACCTTGCCTTCGGCGCGCATCAGGTTCTGGTTGAAGAACTCGATGTTCTGGCACAGGTCGAAGACCAGGAAGCCGTCCTTGCTGCGGTTCGGGCCAAAGAGGTCGGGCGCGAGGCGGGTACCACGGCCGATCATCTGCCAGAACTTGGTCTTGGAGCGCACCAGCTTGAAGAAGACGAGGTTGACGACTTCGGGGACGTCGATGCCGGTGTCCAGCATGTCCACGGAGATGGCGATCTGGGGAAGCTCCGCAGCGTCGGAGAACTTGTCGATCAGGCTCTGGGCATACTCCTTGCGGTAGGTGATGACCTGCGCGAAGGCACCCTTGAGATGCGGGTAGTTCTTGTCGAACCGCTCGGCGATGAACTCGGCGTGGTGGTTGTTGGCGGCGAAGACTATGGTCTTGCCGAGCTTGTCGCCGCCGTCGACCTTCAGGCCGTGCGTCATGAGGGTCTGCAGGACCTTGTCGACGGTGTCCGCGTTGAAGAGGTACTTGTTCAGTTCCTCCGTGGTGATCTCGTCAGGGACGTCACCGTCCTCATTCCACTCCGTCTCGTCCCACTTCTCCTTGTCCTCGTCGGATAGGTCGTCGTACTTGATGCCGCCCCGCTGGAACTTCAGCGGGACATCGACGGCCCGCGGCGCCACGAGGTACCCCTCGGCCACGGCCTCGTCCAGGCTGTAGACGTCGGTGGGCACGCCGTCTTCAAGTTCGAAGCGACGGTAGGTGTTGCGGTCGACCTCGTCCTTGGGCGTCGCGGTCAGGCCGACGAGGAGCGAGTCGAAGTAGTCGAAGATCGCGCCGTATCGCTGGTAGATCGAGCGATGCGCCTCGTCGATAACGATCAGGTCGAAGAAGCCGGGGCCGAAGATGCGCCGCCCATCGGCGTCGGTCTGGTCGATCAGGTTCATCATGGTCGGGTAGGTGGAGACGAACACCCGCGAATGCGGGTCCTTCTCCTCCAGCAGGTTCACCGGGTTGGCACCGGGGAGATGCTTCTTGAACTCGTTGGTGGCCTGCTTGACCAGGGCCTTGCGGTCGGCAAGGAAGAGGATGCGCTTGGCCCAATTGGCGCGCATCATCAGGTCGCTGAGCGCGATCACGGTGCGGGTCTTGCCGGAGCCGGTCGCCATCACGAGCAGAGCGTGGCGCAGCGAATCCTTCTCGAAGGAATCGGCGATCCGTCGTATTGCACGGGACTGGTAGTGACGGCCAGCGATCTGCTCGTTGATCGGCAGCTTGGCGAGGTTGCGGCGGCTGGCCCTGCGCTGGATCAGGAGGCGCAGCTCGTCCTTGGTGTAGAAGCCCTGGACCTCGCGGGGCGGGTAGTTAAGGTCATCGAACAGGTACGTGCGATAGCCGTTGGTGTAGAAGATCACCGGCCGCTGCTTGAACTGCGCTTCCAGAGCATCGGCGTAGAGCGTCGCCTGGTACTTGCCCTGCTTCGGGTCGCGCGTGGTCCGCTTCGCCTCGACGACGGCCAGGGGCTTGCCGTCGTCGTCCCACAGAACGTAGTCGACCTTGCCCTTGCCGGAAGGCGCGGCCGAGGTCGGCAGTCCCGTGACCGGGTACTCGCGGTCCCTCGGCTGGTCCAGCGCCCAGCCGGCCTCCTTGAGCAGGAGGTCGATGATGAGCGAGCGAGTCTCGGCCTCGTTGTAGTCGTGAGTGTCCGGCTGCGCCTCGTTCGCTGCCTTGGCCGCCTTGACCTGTGCACGCAGCTGGGCGATCTCTGCGTCGAGGTCCTGATTCTTCTTCCGCTCGGCGGCCAGCGCGGCATCCTGCTCGGCGTACTTCTCGGCCTGCGCCTTCAGCTCGGCCTGCTTGGCGATCCGCACCTCGGCCGGGACGGGCCGCGGTATCAGCGCAGTGTCGAACGCGAGAGTGGACGCGGGAAGTTGGGCCTGGTCGCGGGTGTAAGTGCGGGCCATCCAGTACAGGACGTGGAACAGCTCGGCGACCGTGCGCACCGCGTCTTTCGGAGCGATGGGCGTCTTGCGATGTACGGCGGCATTGCCCTGCCGCCGAATCACGTCCATCTTCGCCCGGATCGCAGGGCCAGCTACCTTCACCAGCGTCGGCTCGGCAATCAGCGCCGCCAGGTCATCCTGGTACGGCAGCTTGAGCGTGTCGTCCGCCTCGAACATCCACGTCACCGCAAGCTCCAGCACCCGCCGCGCGTAAAACGCGGATGCCCTGGGGTCCGCGTAGGACAGTCGCTCGGCGTGCACGGCCTCGCGGTGAAGCTCAGGCCACTCGGCCTGAAGGAACCCGAAGTTGCTCACGGAAGTAACCTTTCGACACTGGGGGCAGAGAGCAGGACGAAGCGGTACGTGAGTACCAAAGTTCAGGCGGTAATCGGATCGGCATTCACCCATAGCTCATCACGCAATGCGCGATGCTGAAGCGAGATGAACAGGGAATCAAGCAAGGAGCGATGCACCGACTGCCTATGCTTCTGCCTACGGACTTCCGCAATTCGGGTCCCGAAATCCACCTGCACCTTCACAGGGGGAACCATGACAACTGTCTCTGAAAGTTGCTTGATGTTAAGAGTGGGCTGCGCAACCGTGCGCAGTTCATCCCTGAAGTACTGCTGAACGCTCGCTGAGCGAAGATGCTCGGCCAAATACTCTCGCAGCGGAACGTCCGAGATCGGGATCCGCGCGACAGCACGCGCAATATTAGACCCGACATCAGACTTACCCACAAGAGCGACCGATCCAATAGAACCGACGCAGCCAACCAGAATTTCGTTCCCCCGGAGACGAGACCGCGAATATTTCGCCTCGATCTGAGGGGCGATCCTCTTGATTGCGGAGCGGTCCACTCGCCCGCCGGAGAGGTCGCCTACGCGCACAAGAGGGACACCCTCCGAGAAATCATCACCCGGCTGGACGACACCGTAATTGATTCGGTCATCCGAGTCAGCCAGATTGGCCAGGCTATCCACAGGCCAACCATTAGGGTTTTCGCGCGGGTTGCCGAACATTTCGAGGAAGATGGACTGAGTGAGGCGGTCGAGGAGAGCAACAGCTTGTTGCCGCTTGGAGCGGAGTGCGTCTACGCGCTCCAGCACCTGCACGATGCGGCGCTGCTCGGCAAGCGGGGGCAAAGACAGGGGCTGCCGGTAAGCGTCTTCACGATTGAGCCCAGGAATCGCGGCTGCGCGATTCAGGGTAGTCAAGCCAAGAGACGGCAGCACATAGGACAACCATTTCAGATCACACTGCGTCGAATTCACATCGATGTAATAGGTAGTGTCGATCGGCCAACAAGGGTTCTTTGAATAGTGAATCTCACCAAACGACCCCTTTCGGCCAATCACGACCACGGGACCCGAAGTGAAAGGTTTCACATGGGTTCCGACCACTCCGTTTGATCCGTATACGTGAAAGTCTCCGGGGATACGCGATTTCGCAGGCAAACTCTTTCCGTATTTAAATTCACAGATTTCGCCAAGCGTAACCCTTGACCAAGCCGAAGGTAGACTCATCCCAGCATCCCCTTCAGTTCACTCATACCCTGCTGGATCTCTGCCTCAATCTGAGCGAGCTCTTCCATGATCTCGTTCGGTGTCTGATGATCAACCTCTTCGTGGACGATCTCCTTGTACCGACTGAGACTCAGATCGTATCCTTGGTCGGCAATATCAGCTTTAGGTACGCAGAAGCTCTGATCGGTCCGTGCCCGGTTCTGCTCGCTGCCGTTGCGACGTCTCCAACGTGAAAGCACGTCGGGCAGGTTATTCCTGGCGTGTTCGGACTCGCTCAACGCATCGCTATCGACCAGCGCCCCAACTTTGTCCTCCGGCAGTTGCGGGGTACGCTTGTCGTCAAGGCTAAGACCGTCTGCCATGACTTCGTAAAACCACACGTTATCCGTGCCTCCACTGTTGGTCTTAGTGAAGAACAGGATCGCTGTTGACACCCCCGAGTACGGCTTGAAGACGCCGCTTGGCAGCTTTACCACCGCGTCCAGCTTGTGGCCTTCAACAAGCAGTTTCCGCAGCTCCTTATGTGCCTTGCTAGAGCCAAACAGCACCCCCTCGGGCACGATGACCGCAGCCCGACCACCAGGCTTGAGGAGGCGCAGGAACAGCGCAAGGAACAGCAGCTCGGTCTTCTTGGTCTTGACCACCTTCTGCAAGTCGGCCGCCGTCGAGTCATAGTCAAGGCTGCCAGCGAAGGGCGGGTTAGCGAGGATGAGGGAGTACCGGTCGACCTCGCCCGCCGCGCTCTGCGCAAGCGAGTCGCGGTATCGGATGTCGGGGTTCTCGACTGAGTGCAGCAGCATATTCATGCTGCCGATGCGAAGCATGGTGCTGTCAAAGTCGAAGCCGTGGAACATGCTCTCGTTGAAGTGCTGCCGCTGGGCCGGCACGAGCAGCGCCTCGCGATGGGTGCGCTCCACATACTCGGCGGAGGAGACCAGGAAGCCGGCCGTACCGCACGCCGGGTCGCAGATCTCGTCGCCCGGCTGCGGGGCCATCATCTCCACCATCAGCTGGATGATGTGCCGGGGCGTACGAAACTGGCCGTTCTGCCCTGCCGTGGCGATCTTGCCGAGCATGTACTCGTACAGATCGCCCTTGGTGTCCTTGTCGCCCATGTCGATGCCGTTGATCATGTCGACGGCCTTGGCGAGCAAGTTCGAGGTGGTGATGGTGAAGCGGGCGTCCTTCATGTGGTGCGCGTAGGTGGAGTCCTCACCGCCCAGCGTGCGCAGCCAAGGGAAGACGCCGTCTCGTACACGCGTGAGCATGTTCTCGGGGGACTCGTTGATGAACACCGACCAGCGCAGGACCTTGGTGTCGTCCGTGTAGATCGGGTTCTCGACCGGCCGTCCGGTGCGATTGGCCTTGTTCTCCTTGGCCTGCTCCAGGATGTCCAGGCGCCGGATGAACATCAGGTAGGTGATCTGCTCGATGACCTCCAATGGGTTGGAGATCCCGCCAGACCAGAAGGCGCCCCAGAGTCGGTCGATCTTGCTCTTCAGCTCACCTGTAATCACGCAAGCAGGCTAGCGTGTCCCTCTGACACATGGCGGCCGATCGGTAGTCGGTGCAGTGCGCCAGGCTCGTGTCAGACCGTCCTGGCGTGCAGAAAGCCCAGCATGGTGAGCCCTTCGTTGCGGCAAAGGTGGTCGGACGCACCGCCGACTTCGGTCTGGAGGAGTTGGTAGGTCGCGCCGTGTGTCTGGCCCCAGTGCATGGCAGCACGCCACAAGTGCCGGCCGAGACCGTGCCCGCGCGCGTCAGGGTCTACGGCGAAGTACTGCGGCATGAGCTGGGCCATGCCTGTGGGGTCGGGGCAGATCTCCATGGGGCCGATGGCACCGACAACACGGTCCTCCAGCACGGCCACGAGGACCGGGCCGCATCCCTTGGCCCTCATCTGCCGGTCGAGGAAGGCGAAGCCGTCGGCCGCCATGGTTTGGGCGAAGGTGGTGAAGGTGCGGCGGACGGGGAGGGGCCAGTCTTCGAGCCGCCGGACGGGGCCAACGGAGGGGGAGTAGTGCCGCGCCGTGAAGTCCTGGAGCTGGATGCGGACCCCACGAGGATGCGGCGTCTCCGGGCCCAACGGCCGGACAACGCGCGCAGTGGCTGCTCCGTGAACTGCCGCGAGCTTTCCCGCGAGCTCGGCGGCCTGGTCGAGCACGTCTCCTCGTTGACCGTAGGCGAAGACTTTCACTGTTCGCCCGCCGCGGGTCAGCAGGGTGGGGATGAGCGTGTGGTCGGGGTGATGGACCACATCGTCGACGAGGACAGCCTCCTGCTTCTCCGCGCCCCAGCGGCGGTCCTTGTCGTACGGCAGGAAGCTCCGGTCGGCGGCCACAAGGAGGGTGGCTTCGAAGAGGTCCACCGACAGGGCCTGCGGGTGTACAGGCCCGAGGGTGGGCACGACCGGTGCGGTGAGCACGGGGCGGAGCCAGTCCCAGCGGAAGACCATGCGGTCACCTTAGCGCTGTACGTGAGGGCGCTCCGGCCCGTCGGTGGACGGGCCGGAGCGCGTGGGCCGGCTGCGGGTCAGAAGGGGTTGTCGTCGCCGGCGTCGCAGGAGCACTCGGCGCTCTCGACGACGTCGTCGAGGTCCGCGACGAGCGTCACGGCGGCCGAGGCCACCGGGGGCGCCGCGCGGCGGGCGCTGCTGGGCGGCGCGGTCAGGATCTGTACCGGTACGGGTCCGGGCGTCATGGGGTCACCTTCTCTTTCTGTGTGTCTCCGTGCTGGCAGTAGCTGTGCAGCGGCGCCTTCGCCTCCTGGTAGTGCTTGGCCAGGGGGCGGCAGACCCGGCAGGTGCCGGACAGGGCGCAGCCCTCGCACCCTCCGGTGCGAAGCATCAGGCGGTCGGCGATCGTGCCGAGCCGTCGCAGTCCTTCGACGCCTTCGGCCATAAGGTCGATTTGCTCCTCGCGGCCGACCTTGCAGATCGAGACCTTGGCGTGCGGGTCGGCGTGGAAGAACGTGTGGCCGGCGTTGCATCCCGCGAACGGTTCGCGCTGGCGGAGGTGGTCGGCGGACTGGGCAAGGAGGGGTTCGCCGCCGCCGTAGATCGTCGGGGTCATGTTGGTGTACGCGTGGTGCTCCACGCCCCACTCCTGGGCAAGCGCGGCCATCGCGTCGGCCTCGCGGGCGTTGTCCTCCGTGACGACGACATTGATACGCAGCGGAAGCCCGGCGGCGCGGGCGGCGCCCATCCCCCGCCGGAACGCCTTCCAGGCTCCGCGCCGCTGGGTGAGCGCGTCGAAGGACTCCTCGCTCGCGCCGTACATGCTGACGACGAGGCGGTACGGCGGGCACTCCCGGAACAGCTGAAGCAGGTCGGGACGGAACAGCAGGGAGCCGTTGGTGGAGACCGTGAGCATCATGCCGCTGAGCCACGCGTACCGGTAGGCGTTCTGGAAGTCCGGGTCCATGGTCGGTTCGCCGCCGGTGATCTGGAGCCAGATGACGCCGGCCTCGCGCATGATGTCGAGGAGCTCGACCTTGTTCTCCCAGGTGAGGCTGGAGAAGGGCCGTTCGCCGAGGTAGCAGTGCTTGCAGCCGAAGTTGCACCCGAGGTTGATCTCCCAGGAGGCCCGGCAGTATCCGTACGCGGACGGCTCCCGGATCAGGACCGTGTGCTTCGTCGGGGCGCCGTCGACATCGAGGCCCCAGGCGTCGGCCGCCAGGTCGACCGCCCAGGACGGCAGGGGCTGGGCGTTTACGGCGGCGGCTCGGAGCTGCTCGTAGTGGGTGGCCGGGATGCGGGCCCCGGATCGGGCTCCGGGGCGGAGCAGGAGGTGGCCGTCGAGGAAAGGGGCGGCGATGAGCTGGTGCATGGCGTTCCTTTCGCGGGTGGGGTCAGCAGTGCAGGGAGCAGTCCGGGCACGCGCGGCCCGAGATCGGGTCCGTACCGCTGCCGCCACAGGTCGGGCAGACGCCACCGCGCGGCACCGACGGCGAGAGCTGGATGCGCCCGAACAGCAGTCGGTTGGCCGCGAGAGCGGCGTCCAGGTAGGTGTCGAGGCGAGCGGCGTCCGCAGACTGTGGCAGCGCGTCGAGACCGAGCACGAGGATCGCCTCGCCGGTGCGGGCGACCAGTTCGTTCCAGGAGCGGCGAGTGGGGAGGGGCAGTCGACGGGAAGCCCCGGGCACGTGCAGCAGCGCGCGGTCGCCGACGAGCCGCAGACGACGTCCGAGACGCGGGATGACTTCACGGGCTCCGGTCAGTCCACCGAGGCATCCGGACAAGCGCCGCATGTGGTCCTCGGTCGTCGCAGCGGTGCCGCCGTTGGTCGGGGCCGGAGTGTGCGTGATCAGGATGCGTGCAATCTCGCGGTTGTCCGGTCCGGCACCCTGCCAGGTCCAGGCGGCGAGAGACACGTGCAGGCGCAGTTCGGGGCTCGGTGGGATGAGAGCGAGGCTCATGCTGCCGTCCTTCCCGAGGCTTTGAAGCACGACCAGACGATCTTCCCGAGCGGGGTGCGGTCCTCCACGCCCCAGCCGTCGGCGAGCGCGGTCACAAGGAGCAGCCCGCGGCCGACGGTGTCCGTGTCGTCAGGGCGACGAGGGTGGGGGCGTCGGCTGCGGCTGTCGTGTACTTCCAGGCGCACGGCCTCGTCGTCGGCGTCGATTTTCACGAGGAAGCCTCGGCCGGGGGCCGTCCCGTGGAGCACGGCGTTGGTGGCGAGTTCGGAGACGCAGAGGCGGACGTCGTCGCCTCGGTCCAGCAGGCCCCAGCTGGTCAGGGCCTCGGCGGTGAACGTCCGTGCCTCGGCGACCGACTCGGGCCGGGACTCGAAGAACCGCTGGGTCGTCTTGGTCATCGCGATGGTCCTCATGACAGTGACGTGGCGTCTACGACGCGGGTGGTGCCCGAGGGCGGGCGGTGAACGGGACCGCTTCGGGGAACGGTCGAGGGCGTGGGACGCGCCCGTCGGACCAGCAACAACCGGGCCCCGGCGCATTCGATTTGGTGTCCCCGTTCGACCGCCACGGACTTCGGGCCCAGGTGGGACATGGCGGGGACGACGACGCCGTAGACGTCCGGCAGTGCGAGCGCGTCGAGGAGACCGTTGAACGCCGCCGAAGCGGCCCCGGTGGCCTCGCGATCGGTGAAGAGACCGGACAGCCGCAGCTCGTGGGCGCGGCAGTACTCGGCCAGCGAGGCGGCCAGCGCGTTCTGCCGTGCGCGAGGTACGCGTATCAACCGTAGGAATCCGTAGACGACCGGGCCGCTGACCAGGCGGTGTTCGGTGAGGGGTTCCATGTTCAGGACCGTCCAATGGCTCGACTCGTGGTGACGCATTGAGCATGTCGGCGACCCAACTCGCACGGAATCGACGCTTGTTCTACTTCCGTTCCACTTCCGTCCCGCCGCGTCCTCGGGTCTGCTTCGATGGCTGGTGGAAGGGAGCGAAGCGTGGCGACCGTGCATCACTGGACCGGGCTTGAGGCGAAGGCGTTGCGGCTCGCCCTGAGGCTGAGCGTGCGGTCCTTCGCGGAGCGTCTTGGCCTGGCGGTCGCGACCGTGTCCAAGTGGGAGAGCAAGCTCGCCGCCACCGAGCCGAGGCCCGATACCCAGGCCATCCTCGACACGGCCCTCGGGCGGGCGGACGCGGCGGTCCACCTGCGCTTCGAGACGCTCCTGTCGGAGATGGCCAGCTCCGTCGCGACCGCCGGCAGACGTGTCACCCCCTCCGGGCCCCGGGCGTGGGAGTACGAGTCATGGGCCGATGACCTCGACCGCGTCGTGATCGCCTTGTCCCGGCAGGACTTCGCCTTCGCCGACAGCCTTCTCACGCGGTGGCTGGGCAGGTTCACGGCCCACGAGCTGGATGAGAAGGGCCTGTACCTCTTCGGCCGCTCCTCCACCTTGCTCGGCGACCTCAAGCGCGATCAAGGCGTCGTTCTGGGCCCGCTCTCGGCGCAGCATTCCTACAACGGTGCCCGGACGGTCTTCACTCAGCTCGACATCCCCCGCCGCGTCGCCCAGCTCGATCTGTCACTCGCGGTCGTCACCGAGATGTCCGGCAAGCTGGAAGTCGCTGCCCATAGCTACGAGTCCCTCGCCGTCGACGACCGCCTCTCGCGCCGCGACCGGGCTCGCGCACGCCTGTGGGTGGGAACGGCGTTGAGCAAAGATGGTGAGCACGACTACGCGACCCGCGTCATGCAGGCGGCGACCCGCGAGTTCGAGGACCTCACCGAACCGGAGGACTGGTCGGTCGCCCACCAGAAGCTCGCTCTGGCCCGCCGTGGCGTCGGCGATCTCTCGCAGGCCCTGCACTTCATCGATATCGCCAGAAGCAGCGGGACGACCGACTCACCGATGCAACGCGTACGTCTGGACACCGCTCATGGCCACATCCTGCTTTCCGATGCGGCGACCCGGGATGATGGAGTCCTCGTCCTCGATCGGGCCGCCAGGATAGCCACGCAGTACGGGCTCGTGCACCAACTGCGCAGCATCGAGGGCATCAGGGCCATGGGTGAGGGGCTGACCGGCCCCCAGCAACGGTGACCAGGGAGAAACGCGTGCGAAACGACCAGCAGGGCATCACCGAGGACCAGTGGCACCAGGCCAGGCTGATCTGGGACTACCACCAGATGCAGCACGAGCTGCGACCTGTCGACGTGGCAATCGGGCTGGGAAGCCATGATCTCGGCGTCGCGACCCGCTCCGCCGAGCTGTACCGTGCCGGGCTCTTCGAGACGCTGGTATTCACCGGTGGCAACAGCCCCACCACTGCCAAGGTCTTTCCTCGGGGCGAGGCGATCCACTTTCGTGAGCACGCCATCGACCTGGGCGTCCCCGCCGATGCCATCCTGTTGGAACCGCACGCTGCCAACACTGGAGAGAACATCACGCTCTCCCGCGAAGTCCTCGCCGCCTCCGGTATCCGTCCGGCCACGGTGCTGCTGGTCTCCAAGCCGTACATGGAACGGCGATCGTTCGCGACCGCCCGCAAACTATGGCCCGATGTCGAGTTCCTGTGCGCGTCAGAGCGGTTGGAGTTCGACGACTATCTGAAGAGCATCGGGGACGAGAAGCTCGTTCTCGACATGCTGGCCGGCGACCTCCAGCGGGTCATCGAGTATCCGAAGCTCGGATTCGCCATCGAGCAGGAAGTTCCTGAGGACGTACATGCAGCGTACGAATCTCTCATTCGTTCCGGCTTCACCAGCCGCCTCATCGCCTCGTGAGCGGCCTGCTTCCAGCGGCCAGTGCGCGATCCACCAACCCAACCTGTTCCCGAGGCTGACGACGCTGGCCAAGCTGTTCGCGGCGGACTACTGGATCGTCCTGGACGACGTGCAGTTCACCCGCCGCGACTACCAGCACTGAGCGCGCCTCGCCGCCGTCGAAACGCCGGACCGCCAGCAGTGGCTCTCCATCCCCACCCATCTCCCGAGCGGGCGATCCACCCTCATCCGGGAAGCGCTGATCGACGACACCGAACTCGCCCGCCGAAGGACCGCCGGAATGCTGCGGCAGAACTTCGGAGCCGGCCCGTACTGGTCCTCCCTCGCCCAAGCTCTGGACCCGGTGCTGGACGCCTTCGCCACCGGACGGACCGCAGTGGTCGCGGAGACCTCCACCCGCGTGCTGCTCGACCTGCTCGGCTGGCGGGGCCGGATACTCAGGAGCAGCCTCCTGGCCGCCGGGCCGGGCCGCTCCCTGCGACTCGCCGACCTGGCCGCCGCGACGGGCGCTCGCGTGTACCTGTGCGGGACCGGCGGCATGACCTACCTCGACCCCGCCCCGTTCGCCGCCAGGAACATTCCCGTGGCCGCCTTCCGGCCCCCGACCACCGGTATCTGGTCGACCGCACGCCGGCTCAGCTCTCTGTGCGCCCTGGCGGCTCTCGGCCCGGACACCCTAGCCGCCCGCCTCCGCGCGGTTGCCGACGACCATGCCGCGCTCGGGGCCGCTACCGCCGGGGGTGGCCCCCTCGCTCGGGAGCGGTAGCAGGCGCCGATGGACGCGGCTGGGCCGAGCCCGTACCGCTGGCGGCTGGTATCGATTGCGTCGAGCGGAGCCGGGCGGCTTCGGCTCGAAGGTTGCGTACGGGGTCGCGGCCGACGTGTTGGATGCGCGTGATCAAGGCCCGGACCGGGCGGCGGGCTGTATCGAGTTCGCGCTGTTCGGCGGCTTCCTTGAGGAGCTGATGCGGTTTGTGGCCACGCGCCTCCGCGTCGGCGAGGACTGTCGCGAGTGCTGGCCAGTCCTCGTCGGCGAGGATGCGTTCGGCATGGCCGGGGACTGCGGTGCGCACGTCGTGGGCCAGAGTGCGGCGGGTCTCTTCGCGCGGCAGCCGGAGTTCCAGCTCGGCGAGCGTGGGGGCGAGGACCTGGTCGACGGCGGTCTGAAGGTGGTCGAGGGCCCGACGGGCGGCGGCAGACTGCTGGGCGTGGCCCTTCGCTTCGTGCCAGCGCTGGGCGAGGACGGCCGACCAGATCATGGCGGCGAGCAGGGCCGCGAGCGCGCTGCCCTCCGGTCCGGTGGCGGTGTGGACAATGTCGCGGGCTGCGAGGCGCACGGTGTCGGCGACCCGGTCTTCGGCACGGACCTGTGAACGTTGGGCGCGGGCGAACTCCCTCGATGCTGAACGGATTTCGCCGCGCAGGTCTGCGGGGGCGCGCTGCGCGGTAGCTTCGATCAGTTCACCGAGCGAGGCAAGGTGAGCCTGAGCCCGCGCGTCCGCGCCGGGCCCATCCCCGGTGCTGCCGGTAAGTTCGGCGTGGAAGCTGTCGAGGGCGTCGGTAGCCTGGTGCCAGGGGGTGGTGTGCTGGGTGCGCCGCGCGGTGGGGTGCTCCTCGGACGTCGCGGTCTCCAGGCGAACCCGCAGTTTGGGGACGCTGAGGTCGGGGGCGATCTTCCCGCCCGCTTGATAGATCTGCTCGCCTTTCGCGTTCTCGTCGCCGGGGCGGCCGACGGCATAGCCGAGGAGGTCGCCGGAAGGGCCCCGGCGGGGCTTGACCGCAACTCCGTCCGCTTCGAGGTACGTGAGCAGCTCCTCGGCGTCGGTGACGTGTGGGATGGCGGCACGGATGCGGTCTTCCAGCCACTGTTGGGTGGTCTGCTCCCATCCGAGACGGTCGGCCTTGTGCATCTCGGCCTGTGCGGGGCGACGGCTGCCCGTTCCGTCCCCCCTCTTCAACTGTCTTAGCCCATAGTCCTTTTCGATCTCGCGGCATTCGTGTCCGACGCGGACCCCGCTGTTGTGGCGTTTGGGACGGCGACCGTCTTCGCGGACGGTGGTGGCGAGGATGTGGATGTGGTCGTCCGCGTGTCGGACGGCGATCCAGCGACAGGCCAGGTCGTCACCCGCAGGCGCGATACCGGCCGCGTCCACGATGCGACCAGCGATCTCGCCCCACTCAACATCCGAGAGCTGACGGTCCTCGGGCGCCGCACGGACGGCGCAGTGCCACACATGGTCGGTGACCGGCTTGCCGAACTCGCTGTTGCGCAGCCGGACCGGCGCATCGAGATGGCGGGCGAGTTCGGTGAGAGTCGCGTTCTCCTCGCGGCCGGGGTCAGGCAGGCCGAGCATCGCGAAGGCGGCCACGAGATGCGGGTCGAAGTGCTCATCGTGTCGGCCCGGGCCGTAGAGATAGGCGAGCAGTCCGCGGGTCTTGGACCCGGCCGGCTTGATGGCGGCGATCACGCGGCCTGTTCCTTCCCGGTCTCGTCAGATTCACACAGGGCCTCGGCAAGCAGTTCCAGAAGACGGTGCAGGCCGTCGAGACGGTGACGCAAGTCGGGCAGGGTGAGGTCGCTGTTGAGCGCCCGGGCGATCTGGTTGATGTTGACTCCTATGCGATTCAGCTCGCGGAGCACCTGTGCGCGGAACATGTGGGTGCGGCGGCGGTCTTCGGACAGGGGCAGGTTGGCGGTGAACCGGCCGGTGAGGAAGGCGAGGACGATGTCCGCGGCGAAACCGGAATCCCCCTTGTAGCCGTGCTCCGCAGCGGCCTCTTGGAGGGCTGCGTGTTCGTCGCCGGTGAAACGCAGTGGGCCGACACGGACGGTTCGCTTGGTGCCGGTGAAACGGCGGATTGCCGGCTGGACACGCTGCACCGCTCGCTCATCGGCTGTCGGTTCGACGGCAGGTGCGGGGTTGAGGATCTGCTGCTGGGCGACATGGAGCTCGTCCGGGACGGGGCCGCCCTCGGTCCCGGCCTCCCGGCCCGGCGCCCCCTGGCGCCGGGCCGTCTCCGCCACCCCTGGGGCGGAGCTCCCCGAAGACCGGCCTTGAGTCGGACTCGGGGTACTACTGGCTCCGCCCGGGGCCGCCCGTCCGAACGCCTGCCGCAGACGCGAGCGCAGCGTGAGGGACTGCGGCGAGGCGGTGGATTCAGCGGAGGAGTTGTGGGGCGTGGGCTGGTCGCGCTTCAAGGGATCCCCTCCGGAGGGCGGCTCGGCGAACAGAGTTGGGGGGCCTGGGTGATACGGCCATCGCGTTGTCCACAGGTGTGGACGCCCGTGAGTCGGTGGCGCTGCTCGGGTGGTGACCAGACGGGTTCCGGTCACCACCCGATCGGGTTCGGCGTCATCGCTTGGAGACGGCTATGCCCTCGGCTTCGAGTTCCGGCCGAAGCAGTTCCATGACCTCGGTCTGCCGCTCGCTCCCGATCGTCAGGTCGCGTTCCTTCACGGCCGCTCGGAGCAGGCCGCGCGTGAGTTTGCCGTGCTGGTGGCCGGTGGACCGGCCGATGTCCGCCAGCTCCGCGATGGTCGCCTTCGGCGGGCGACCACCGACCGGTTTGGCCTCCGGCAGCCCGGAAGTGGGTTCCGTCCGCTCGGCGGCATGGGCGTGCGGATCGTCGGCGGTGGCGGGCTGCCGTCGGCTGTCGTCGGGATCGCCGACCGGCCGGTTCCATGCCTGTGCGGAACCGGCGTGCGAGAAGTCGTCCGCCGGTGCGATGAGATGGTGGATCTGTCGCATCAGGACGCCGAAGGCGATCATCGCGGCCGCAGGAGGCACTGCAGCGACCACGTAGTCGAGAAGCGGGACACGCGCATTGCCCGTACCGCTGACTCCGGCGACGTTCAGCGCGATGGAGCCCACCGCGCCGGATGCGGTGACAGCGATCGCCCAGGGGTCGGTGGTACGCCGCAGCGCGGCGCGCAGCAGGAGCAGTTCGCCCGCGACGATGAAGGCATCCAAGGTGGCGGGCCAAGCCCACCTACGGATACGGGACGCGCCGAGCCCGTGCTGGCCGGCCACGTCGGCGAGGTGCGCGTAGGAGAGCCAGAAGGCTCCGGCTGTCAGGGCGATGATGACGACGCCCGCCGCGCCAAGCGCGAGCTGTTCGGCGGCAGCGCGCTTCCGGCTCTGTTCTTCGATGCGGGCGCCATCCCCGAGCTGCGGTGAGGGTGTGGTGAGGTGCGGGCTGGTCAAAGGGGAAGCTCCTGGGCTTGGTGTGTGGGGCGTCTTTGCCGTCTCGGCCGTTGCAGGCGCAGGTCAGCGCGGGACGGCAGCGCTTTCGATGTGCCGCCCCGGGCGAGCGCTGTCAGCGTCTTATCCCGCCTTCGGGAGAGGTGCCGCTCCGAGTTCCGGGCGTCCGTGCTCTCCCGCGCCGGGACGGCCGCGTAGGGACAGCCGTCCCAGCAGGCAGGACCGTGGCCTGCGGCGATACGGTGAGGACGCCTGGGACGGGGCAAGACGTGTCGGGGCGTCATCCCGTAGTCGTCGGGACCGACCGGGACTCGTCGGTTGCCGTCTTGGGCTCGGCTGCCGTCTTGCCGCCGGGGCTCCTGACCTGGGCGATCACGGCAGGGACGGCAAGTACGGCAGCCAGGGGAGGGGGTCAGCCGCCGCTACGGCTGGTTTCCAGCGGGTGCACGGTCGGGCAGTAACGCCGCCACGCGTCGAGGAACTTGTTGCGCATGTAGCCCTTGCGCTGCGACCTGTCGGCCATACGCACGTTGCCGGGGCGAATGTCGTAGTCCCGCAGCATCGCGCTGAGCTCCCGGGCCGTCAGGCCGTACCGTCCTCGCTCGCCCCACGGTGCTTCGGCATCCGCGTTCAGGTGGTGCAGAAGGTCTTCGGTGGACAGACTGTCCGCTTCCCGCTGGGCGAAGAAGACCCGCCGGATGTCGGCGAGGATGCGCGCCCCGCTGGGGTGGTCCTCCTCGGCCGCCACTTCGGCGGCGACCATACGTGCGCACGCGATGCGGGCCAGCCGCGGCCAGTGACCGCCCGCCAGATCGGCGACGATCACCATGGGCTCCCAGGTGTCCGCCGCTCGGTCCTCGACCGGCATGTCCGGTTCCAGGAGCGCGGCGCACTCCAGCTGAGGGAGAGCCCAGCCACGGATGCGGTCGCGCATCTCGTGCAGGGCGGGGACGTCGCGTCGCGAGCGGAAGGGTTTGACCTTCTCGCCCTCGGCCCTGCGGCGCATACGGATGACCACCGACCGGTCCATGATCGTGTCGGGCAGGTCTCCGATGCCCGCGATGGCCGCCATGGCGAAGGTGGCGAACCGGTGCGGGGTGTGGTCGTTGCCGACGACCCGCGTGACGTACCGCCCGCGCTGGTGACCGGCGTTGAGCAGGCCGCGCATCTCCTCGTTCTTCTCCGCGAACTTCGGTCCGAAGATGGTGTCGGCCTCGTCCACCAGCAGGGTCGGCGGCTCCTCCTCGTCGATCGAGCGGAAGATCGCCGCCGGGGTGGTGTTGATGGTGAGCATCGGCTCGTGGACCGTCTCGGTCAGCACGTCCAGGAGTCGCGACTTCCCGCACCTCTTCGCAGGCCCCACCACCGCCAGGCGGGGGGCGTGCTGCCACGAGGGCTGGAGTTGTGTGGCTGCCACCCACAGGGTGATCGCGTCGAGCGCCTCGGGCGAGGGTGCGATGACGAACTGGGCTATCTGAAGACGCAGTTCGTCCAGCAGCTTTGAGCCCGGTGTGGGCTCCGTATCGGGTCGGGACTCCAGCTCCCTCGCCGGGTCTTCCTCGTCGGAGCCGCTGGCGGCCGTACCGACGGTCAGACCCGTTGCGGTCTCATCGGCCGGTTCGGTGCGCGGGTGGACACCGGGTCGGCCGGGGACGGCCGTGGCGGGCCACGCCGCCGGGGCGGGCGCGGAATAGGCGTCAGGGTTCTCGGGTTGCACTGGGCGGCTCCTCGTCTGGCGGTGTCGGGCTTGCACGCCCTTTCCGCCGGGTCGGTTCTCATGGGATTGCAGGGGAGTCCTGGAGCCTCCGGCGTTGCACCGCCGGGGGCTCTTTCCCTTCTCGCGGGGACTTCGGTGCCGCGAGCGACCACGGACAGTACGTCCACGCCGTGGCACAGTCCAGCGATTCTGTGTCAGCTCAGCGCAGAAATACCCATTGGCCGCCTGACGCTTCAAGCTGCGAGGCCCAGTAGAGCCAACAGGTCGGCGGTCACCACCCGGTAGGCGTTCCCGAGCCGGAGCACCTTGCACGGGTACTCGCCGCGCTTGGCCAACTCGTAGCCCTTGCTCCGCCCCAGCCCAAGTGCCCGGTTACCCGTCTCCAGGTCAACAGCCGCCGGGAGCCCCAGAAGCTCGTCGCGGCTCATCCCCTTCAAGCGACTGACACCCTCGTTCTCGTTCACGCGCACTCCATCCACGACTGGGCCCACAGCGAACGCGACCTCCGCGCCCGTCTCCAGGTCCGAAATCAACGATAGGCAAGCTAATGTGTCTACATGACACAACGCCGCCGTCACAATGGACCGAATACGCCCGCAGACGAGGACGACGTCCCCGAGTGGGTGGATCAGGTCATGCACACCGTGGCTGCCGAGGTTCGCCGACGACGAAAGGAACTGGGTTTGAGCGCACAGGACTTGGCTGACAAGTGCGCGGAGATCGGCCACCCGATCCCGCGCAACGTGATCGCCAACATGGAGTCCGGTCGGCGCTCCACGCTGCCATTGGTCGACGTCATGGTCCTGGCCGAGGCACTGGAGACCCCGCCCGTCTGCCTCATCTATCCCGTCGGATACGTCGATTCGGTCCAGCAGCTTCCACTCAGGCACTCCACCTCCCCGATGAGCGCGCTGCAGTGGTTCACCGGAGAAGAGACCGATCTCGGCATGAACGACGACATGCTCCGCTACTTCCGCGCCCACCATGCTGCCGAAGAGCAACTACGGACGGCGCTCCGCGACGAGGACTACGCCCGCTACCACGCCAAGACCGCGCCGAACGCCGACCGGAAGGCAGAAGCCCTCCGGCATCAGGCACATGCCGCCGAGGCAGCCGATGACGCACTCGACCGCCTGCGCGCGGCCCGCGCCTTCATCGAGGAGGAAGGAGCCACTCCCCCGTACTTGTGGCCTGACCTGGCCGCCGTAGTCGATCCACCCGAGAGCGATCCCAACACAACCGAGGAGTAAGACCTTTGAAGGGTTCCACCTACCGCCGCTGCTCCTGCCGAGACCCGAAGACCGGGAAGGAACTCGGCACCTCCTGCCCCAAGCGCAACAGCAGGAATCACTGCACCTACTCCGTGCGCCAGGAGCTCTCGCCCCTCGAGGACGGCAGCCGGCGCTCCTTCGCCCGGGGCGGGTACGCGAGCCTCAAGGCCGCCCAGGCCGATCTCGACCACGTGCGCGCCCTGCTCGGGCTGGCCGACTCGGACGACCCCGAGGGCACCGAATCCGTCTCCGAGATGCTGTCCGAGGTCAGCCGCGAGCGCTCCTCCCTGCCCGAGGTCGAGGAGACGAGGCGCCGCCTCAGCTCCGGCCAGGACCTCATCGGCAGCCTGACCGTCGGCGAGTGGCTCGACCGATGGCTGGCCGCCAAGCGCATACGCAAGTCCGGCCTCAACCGCTACGAGACCGACATCCGCGTCCACCTGAAGCCGCGCATCGGCCAGCGGCGTCTGGACCGGTTGCGCGTCAGTCACCTCAGCGAGATGTTCGCGGACATCCGCGACGCCAACACCGAGATCCTGGAGCACAACGCCCAGCGACGGGCAGCGCTCGACGCGCTGGCAGTGGTGCCGTGGAAGGGCGCTGAGAACCGGGCCCGCCGCAAGGCCATGAAGGCCGCGATCGACACGATGCCGCCGTTCCGGCGGGTCACCGGACCCGCTACGCGCCTGCGCGTGAAGGCCACGCTCCGGTCCGCCCTGAACGACGCGATCGGCCAGCAGATCATCACGTTCAACCCTGCCGCCCACGTCGAGATCGACCCCGTACGCAAGCCCAAGGCGCTCGTGTGGACCGACGAGCGGGTCGCCAAGTGGGAGCAGACCGGCGAGAAGCCCTCGCCCGTGATGGTGTGGACGCCGGAACAGACAGGTGCCTTCCTTGACTTCGTCGCCGAGGACCGGCTGTACGCCATGTGGCACCTGATCGCGTTCCGGGGCTTGCGCCGTGGCGAGGCGTGCGGGCAGCCGTGGTCGGAGACGAACCTCGACACCCACTCCCTCACCGTCTCCTCGCAGCTCGTGCAGGACGGCTGGGATGTCGAGGCATCCGATCCGAAGACGTACAGCGGCTACCGAGTGATCGCACTCGACGACGACACCGTGGGCGTCCTGAAGCGGCACCGCGAGCGCCAGGACGCGGACCGCACGGAGTGGGGCACGGCCTGGGTCGAGACCGGCCACGTCTTCACCCAGGAGGACGGCTCCTGGCTCCACCCAGGCAAGGTGACCGACCTCTTCGAGCGCTTGGTCGCCGCCTCCGGGCTCCCGCCGATCCGCCTGCACGACCTGCGGCACGGCGCGGCCACCCTCATGCTCGCCGCCGACATCGACATCAAGATCGTGTCGGACACCCTCGGGCACAGCGATACCCGGATCACGCGCGACATCTATCAGAGCGTGCTCCCCCACGTAGGCAAGAGCGCCGCCGAGGCGACCGCGAAGCTCGTCCCTCTCCAGCGCAAGGCCGAGCGGGAAGCGCAGGTCCGGCAGGCCGCCGAGGAAGCGAAGAAGGCCGCGAAGGCGAAGACCAAGCGGAAGAAGAAGGCCAAGGCCAAGAAGACCGCGAAGAAGGGTTGACCCCCGCTCCGCTCACGCATCGCTCACGCAAGCAACGCCACGGCAACCCGGCCGTGTGAGCCGCCATGTCCCGAGCACCAGAAAACCCCAGGTCACGGCGCATGTGACCTGGGGTTTCTCGGAGCCGCCTTCGGGATTCGAACCCGAGACCTACGCATTACGAGTGCGTTGCTCTGGCCAACTGAGCTAAGGCGGCTGGTGTGCTGTTCCATGGTGGTGCAGCAGCCTCGGCAAGTCTACACAGTTCTCGGGGGTGGTTCCGACCAGGTGGGGGGCCGGGGTCAGTGGCAGGTGGTGTGGGGGGTGGGTGGGGTGCCGGTGAGGAGGTAGGTGGTGAGGGTGGTGTCGATGCAGGTGCTGCCCCTGTTGTATGCCGTGTGGCCGTCGCCGTCGTAGGTGAGGAGGTGGCCGGAGGTGAGCTGGGCGGCCAGGGAGCGGGCCCAGCGGTAGGGGGTCGCGGGGTCCCGGGTCGTGCCGACGACGACGATCGGGGGTGCGCCGGGGGCCGTGATGCGGTGCGGGGTGCCGGTGGCCCGGTGGGGCCAGTCGGCGCAGGTCAGGGCGGTCCAGGCCAGCGCGCGGCCGAAGACCGGGGATGCCTTCTCGAAGTCGGGCAGTGCGGCACGTACCGCTGCGGGGCCCGTGAAGGCCGGGGGTGCGTCGAGGCAGTTCACGGCGGCGTTCGCGGCCATCAGGGGCGAGTAGCGGCCGTTCGCGTCGCGCTCGTAGTAGGCGTCGGACATGCTCAGCAGCGTCGTGCCGTCCTTGTCCGCTCCGCTCGCCTCGGCGAGGGCCCGGCGCAGCGCGGGCCAGGCGGCCTCGGTGTAGAGGGCGGCGATGATGCCGGTGGTGGCCTGCGCCTCGGTGAGCCTGCGGGTGCCGTCGTCCGTACGGAGCGGGGCGCGGTCGAGCGCGGCGAGGAAGGTGGCGAGCGCGCGGTTCGCGGCGGGTTCGGTGGTGGGAAGAGGACAGTCCTCGCGCCGCGCGCAGTCGCGCAGGAAGGCGCGGAAGGCCGTCTCGAAGCCGGCCGTCTGATCGAGGTTCAGGCGGCGGGAGTCGATCGAGGGGTCCATGGCGCCGTCGAGGACCATGCGGCCGACGTGGTGCGGGAAGAGTTCCGCGTACGTGGCGCCGAGGAACGTGCCGTACGAGGCGCCGACGTAGTCGAGCTTCCGTTCGCCGAGCACCGCGCGCACGATGTCCAGGTCACGTGCCGCCTCGGCCGTCGAGACGTGGCCGAGGAGCTTGCCCGTACCGCTGCGGCAGGCGTCGGCGAAGCCGTGGAACGAGCGGCGCAGCGCCGCCGTTTCGGCCGCGTCGTCGGGGGTGAGGTCGGTGGCGGCCCAGCGGTCCATGGCCGGTCCGTCGAGGCAGTGCACGGGGGCGCTGTGGCCGACGCCGCGCGGGTCCACGCCCACCAGGTCGTACCGCGCCCGTACCGCTTCGGGGTAGTGCTCGCCCGCGTACCCCGTCAGGAAGTCCACCGCCGAGCCACCGGGGCCGCCCGGGTTGAGCAGGAGGGAGCCGAGGCGCTCGCCGGGCCCGCTCGCGGGCTTGCGCGCGACGGAGAGCCGCACCTCGGCGCCGCCGGAGTCCGCGTAGTCGAGCGGGACGCGGACGGTGGCACAGGCGAAGCCGCGCTCGCGAGCGGGGGGCGGGGTGCGCGGTGGTGGGGTGCGGGGCGGGCTTGCCGCATGGGTGCCAGTCGGGGTGCTGGCCGTAGTACGGGACGAGGCGGGCTTCGTACGAGGGCTCCGCCGCCCGCGCCTTCCCGTCCGTGGCCGGCGCGCCTGCGGCCGGAGCGGCGCCGGCGAGGGCGAGCGCGAGGACGGTGGCGAGCCCGGCGCTCCACCGCGCGCGGGAAGGGAGGGACGGGCGGCGGGGCGGTCGGCTCATGCGGCGAGCTTAACGGTGTGCGAAGCAGTGATTACTATCCGCGCGTGTCGTGCTCCTGTTCCCCCGTCACCACAAGCGGACACACCATGGTCTGGCCCACGACGGACTCACCCCGCCCTGAGCGCCATCGCCATCGACTCCACCGCCAGCAGGGGCGCCACGTTCCTCGCGAGTGCCTCGCGGCACGCACCGATCGCCTCCATGCGGCGCAGGGTCGATTCCGGGCGGCTCTCCCGCGCGATGCGCTCGACGGAGTCCCGTACGTCCTCGTTGGCGATCTCCGCGCCCGCGCCGAACTGGAGCGCGAGCACGTCGCGGTAGAAGCCGGTGAGATCGAGGAGCGCGAGGTCGAGGCTGTCGCGCTGGGTACGGGTCGAGCGGCGTTTCTGCCGGTCCTGGAGTTCCTTCATCGCCCCGGCGGTGCCGCGTGGGAGCCGGCCGCCGGCCTGGGCGCCGAGCGCGGCCCGCAGTTCCTCCGTCTCCTTCTCGTCCGTCACCTCCGCGACCTCCTTGGCGTCGTCCCCGGCCGCGTCGATCAACTCCTGCGCCGCGCGCAGCCCGGCACCGACGTCCCCGAGCCGCACCGGGAGCTTCAGCACCGCCGCCCGGCGGGCGCGGGCCCGCTCGTCGGTCGCGAGCCGGCGCGCGCGGTCGATGTGCCCCTGGGTGGCGCGCGCGACGGACGCGGCGAGCGCCGGATCGACGCCGTCCCTGCGGACGAGGAGGTCGGCGACGGCGTCGACGGGGGGCGTCCGCAGGCTCAGGTGGCGGCAACGGGAGCGGATGGTGGGCAGCACGTCCTCCAGCGAGGGGGCGCAGAGCAGCCAGACCGTACGGGGCGCGGGCTCCTCCACGGCCTTGAGCAGCACGTTCCCCGCGCCTTCGGTGAGGCGGTCGGCGTCCTCCAGGACGATGACCTGCCACCGCCCGGTGGCCGGCGAGAGCTGCGCGCGCCGCACCAGGTCGCGCGTCTCCTTCACACCGATCGACAGGAGGTCGGTACGGACGAACTCGACATCGGCGTGTGTGCCGATGAGCGCCGTGTGGCAGCCCTCGCAGAAGCCGCAGCCGGGCTCCCCGCCGAGGGCCCGGTCCGGGCTGACGCACTGGAGCGCGGCGGCGAAGGCCCGCGCCGCCTCGGCCCGTCCGGAACCGGGCGGCCCGGTGAACAGCCAGGCGTGGGTCATCCGCGAGCCCGCCGCCGCCTGCCCGCCCCCGGCGACGGTCGTGACCAGCGCGTCGGCGTCCTTCGCCGCCGCGGCGAGCTGAGCGCTCACCCGCTCCTGGCCCACCAGGTCGTCCCAGACCGCCATCGGTCACCGCACCTTTCGTCGTACCCCGCCCTCCATTGTGGGCGAAGGCTCTGACAAGCGAGGAGCGGACGGGGCTCGCCCGGCGGCGTCAGTCCTTCCGGGCGGGGAGCGAACGGACTCGCCCGGTGACGTCAGCCCTTCCGGGCGGGAAGCGAACGGGCTCGCCCGGTGACGTCAGTCCTTCCGCCCGCGCCCGCCCCAGCCTCGGCGCTTCCGCTCCTTCTCCTGGGAGCCGGAGCCCGCGCCGGAACCGGAGCCCGGACCCGAGCCGGACGCCGCGTCGGGACCGGTCCCGTTCCCTGGCCGCTCGCGGGGTTCGTAGTGCGCTCCGAGGAGTTCGTCCGCGAGGGTCGGCAGGTCGTCGAGCGGCGTCTCCTCGGCCCAGGCGGGGCGGGGGCGGCGGCGCGGGGCACCGGTCTCGTCGACCTGGGGCAGCTCGCGCGTACGGTCGTCGGGGCCGAGTGCGCCGGGGGGCGGGCCGGGGCGCTCGTCGCGGAAGAACCCGGGCGGGACCCTGTCCGCGGGATTGTCCGCCGGTGCCCGCGAGGCAGCGCCGGGGGCCGCGGTTCCGGGCTCCCGGTACCGCGGCAGCACCGAGGTCTCGTCCTCGGCGCCCTCGCGCCCGGTATCCGTCGTCTCGCGGTACTGCGGCAGGACGGTCGTCTCGTCCTCGGCACCGTCGCGCCCCGCATCCGCCGGCTCGCGGTACTGCGGCAGCACCGTCGTCTCGTCCTCGGCGCCGGGACGTACGACCGGGGTGGACACCGTGGTGTCCTGGTCGCCCGCCGCGAAGCCGCCGCCGGACCGCGGCGCCTCGTCCCGTACGGCGTCGGGCTCGTCCCGTACCGCCTCGGACTTGTGGAAGCTGACGACCGGCGTCGGCACGGTCGTCTCGTTGTCGGGGACGGACCCAGCGGACCCGGCCGACCCACCGGCCTCCCGTTCCGCCTGCTCCGCCCGCTCTGCGGCCTCCCGTTCCGCGGCCTCCCGTTCCTCGGCCTGCCGGGCCGCCTCCCGTTCCTCCGCCTCGCGGGCCGCCGCTTCCTGCTCCTCCGCGAGCTTCCGCGCCCGCTCGGCCCGCAGCAGGGCCTCCTCGGCCTTGCGCTGCTTCTCGATACGGCGCTGCTCGGCCTCCTCGCGCAGCCGCTTCTCCTCGGCGGCCTGCTTGCGGAGCCGTTCCTGCTCGGCCTCGCGGGCCGCGGCTTCCGCCTCGCGCTTGCGCTGCTCCTCCTCGGCGCGGCGGCGTTCCTCCTCCTCGCGCTGGCGGGCCTCCTCCTCGCGGCGCAGTTCCTCCTGCCGCCGGGCCTCCTCCAGTTCGCGACGCTTGCGTTCCTCCTGCTCGGCGCGGAGCTTCGCGAGCTGTTCCTGCCGCTCCCGCTCCTGGCGCTCCGCCTCCGCCTTGCGCGCGGCCTCTTCCTCGGCCTTGCGCCTGGCCTCCTCCTCGGCCGCCTTGCGCGCCTCCTCCTGGGCCTTGATCTCGGCCTCGGAGAGGGGAAGGAGCTGGTCGAGGCGGTGTCGCACGGTCCGCGTGACGGACTCGGGCTCCTGCGCCCCGTCCACCACGAGGTACCGCTCGGGCGCGGCGGCCGCGAGGGTGAGGAACCCGGCCCGCACCCGCGCGTGGAACTCGGCGGGCTCGGACTCCAGGCGGTCGGGCGCCTCGGTGAAGCGTTCGCGCGCGGCCTCGGGGGCCACGTCGAGGAGCACCGTCAGATTCGGTACGAGGCCGCCGGTCGCCCAGCGGGAGATCCGCGCGATCTCGACGGGCGAGAGGTCGCGGCCCGCGCCCTGGTACGCGACGGAGGAGTCGATGTACCGGTCGCTGATGACGATCGCGCCGCGTTCGAGCGCGGGCCGTACGACGGTGTCGACGTGCTCGGCCCGGTCGGCCGCGTACAGCAGCGCCTCGGCCCGGTGCGAGAGACCGGCGCTGGAGACGTCGAGGAGGATCGAGCGCAGGCGCTTGCCGACCGGCGTGGCGCCCGGCTCGCGGGTGAGGACGACCTCGTGGCCCTTGGCCCTGATCCACTCGGCGAGCGCCTCGGCCTGCGTCGACTTGCCCGCGCCGTCGCCGCCTTCCAGGGCGATGAAGAAACCGGTCGTCGAGGCCGCCTGCGCGGGTTCCCCGCCACGCAGGGCCTCCCGCAGATCGCGGCGCAGCGGCACGCCGGCGCGGTCGTCGGTCTTGGCGAGGACGAGCGCGGCGACCGGGAGGAGCAGCGCGCCGACGAGCATCAGGGTGTACGAGGCACCGGCGTGGTCGAAGGTGAACTTGCCGTTCTCCACGCGGTGCGGGCCGATGAAGGCGGCGACGACCGGCGCGGCGACGGCGGCGAGCGCGGCGGTCAGGCGCGCCACGGTCTGGAGGTGCTCGGCCGTACGGGCCCTGCGTGGCTCCTCGGTCTCCTGGTCGAGCAGCGCGTGCGCCGTATTGGCGGAGACACCCGCCGCGAGACCGGCGAGCAGCAGGAGCAGCAGGACGGTGGTGATGTCGGGGACGAGCCCGGCGACCAGCAGCGAGAGCCCGGTGAGCGCGAGGGCGAGCGCGAGCAGGCGGCGCCGCGAGAGCGCGGGCAGCACGGAGCGCGCGCCGCGGATGCCGAGCGCGGTGCCGCCGACGAGCGCGAGCACGAAGAGGCCGTACGCGACGGGGCCGCCCCCGAGGTCGCTCGCGTGCAGCAC
>NZ_JAAGLR010001168.1 GCF_010548245.1 Streptomyces sp. SID11385 | reverse complement strand
GCCCGCGCTGCGCGAGGCCGCCGCCCGCCGCCTCGCGCGCCTCGCCGCGCTCACCGACGGCGACGGCAGGCCGCTCGTGCCGACCGCGCACCCGGACACGTGGTGGGGCCTGGCGGAGGAGACGGTGAACGAGGTCCCCGTGCGCGACCCGGCGCAACCGCTCGCGCTCTCGGCGAGCGCGCTCGGGCAGCTCGTGGACGTGTGCGCGCTCCAGTGGTTCCTGGGCCGGGAGGTACGGGCCGAGGCGCCCGCGAGCACGGCGCAGGGCTTCGGCAACGTCGTCCACGTCCTCGCCGACGAGGTCGCGACAGGGCGCAGCCCCGCCGACCTGGACGTCCTGATGGAACGCCTCGACACGGTGTGGGACGGGCTCGCCTTCGACGCGCCGTGGAAGTCCGCGCAGGAGAAGGAGAACGCGCGCGCGGCCCTGGAGCGCTTCCTGCGCTGGCACGTCCTGGACCGCACGGGCCGCACCCCGGTCGCGAGCGAGCACCCCTTCGACGTGACGCTCCCGGCGGGGGAGCACGAGATCCGCATCCGGGGCACGATGGACCGCGTCGACGCGGACGCGCGGGGGCGCGCCTACGTCGTCGACTTCAAGACGGGCAAGCACGCCCCCACGGCGGCCGAGGTCGACCACCACCCCCAACTGGCGGTCTACCAGCGCGCGGTGGCCGAGGGCGTGGTCGGCCCCTTGACTCCCGGCCGAGCGGAACTGGTCCACCTGCGCCTGGAAGCCTCCAAGAAGGACCCGGTCTCCCCCAAGGTCCAGCCCCAGGAGCCCCCCGAGGGCGACTGGCTCCCCGACCTCCTCACGGAAGCGGCGGCCCGCGTCCTGAACGAACGCTTCGTCCCCACCCCGGGCTCCCACTGCGACCACTGCGCCTTCAGGTCGTCGTGCAGCGCGAAGCCGGAGGGCGGCCAGGTGGTGGAGTAAGCAGTCACGATCACTCACCCACATACGCCCGCCCAATTCCAGCCCCTCTGGGGGTCCCCCGGCCGAAGGCTGGGGGAGATTGAGGAGCGGGGGGGCGGAGCCCCGGAACCCCGCAGGACCGGCGCACCAACCCGCCCACGCCCACCCATCCCAGCCCCTCCGGCGTTTGAGGAGCGGGGCCCGGGGCGGAGCCCCGGAAACCGCCGCAACTCCGACTGTCCGCCCCGCCCCGTACGCTTCGATCCGTGCTCACCGCCCCCGCCCAGCTCGCGCAGCTCCTCGGCATCCCCTTCACCCCCGAGCAGCTCGCGTGCATCACCGCACCCCCCGCCCCCCACGTCATCGTGGCCGGCGCGGGCTCGGGCAAGACGACCGTGATGGCCGCGCGCGTCGTCTGGCTGGTCGGTACGGGAGCGGTCGCCCCCGAGCAGGTCCTCGGCCTCACGTTCACCAACAAGGCCGCTGCCGAGCTGGCCGAACGCGTCCGCCGCTCCCTCGTACGGGCCGGGATCAGCGACCCCGACGCCCCGCCCGCCCCCGGCGCCGACCCCCCCGGCGAGCCGCTCATCTCCACGTACCACTCCTTCGCGGGCCGCCTCCTGGACGACCACGGCCTGCGCCTCGGCCTGGAGCCCGGCGCGCGGCTCCTCGCCGACGCGAGCCGCTTCCAGCTCGCCGCCCGCGTCCTGCGCGAGGCCCCGGGCCCGTACCCGGCGCTCACGCGCGGCTTCTCCGACCTCGTGAGCGACCTCCTCGCGCTCGACTCCGAGCTGTCCGAACACCTCGTGGACCCGGCGGACCTCAGCCGCTACGACGAGGACCTGCTCCGCACCCTCGCCGGGGCCAGGCTCAGCAACGACGCGCTGCGCAAGGTCCCCGAGGCCGCCGCCGCGCGCCTCGCCCTCACCGAGCTGACCGGCCGCTACCGCGCCGCGAAACGCGCGCGCGACCTCATCGACTTCGGCGACCAGCTCGCCCTCTCCGCCCGCCTCGCCCGCGAGCACCCCGAGGTCGGCGAGGCACTGCGCGCCCAGTACCGCGTCGTGCTGCTCGACGAGTACCAGGACACCTCCGTCGCCCAGCGCGTCCTGCTCTCCGCGCTCTTCGGCGGCGGCACGGGCCACCCGGTGACGGCCGTGGGCGACCCCTGCCAGGCCATCTACGGCTGGCGCGGCGCCTCCGTCGCCAACCTGGACGACTTCCCCCGCCACTTCCCGCTCCCCGACGGCGCCCCCGCCCGCCGCCAGTCCCTCAGCGAGAACCGCCGCTCCGGCGGCCGTCTCCTCACCCTCGCCAACGACCTCGCGGCGCCGCTCCGCGCGCTCCACGACGGCGTCGAGGCGCTGCACGCCCCCGCCGAGAAGGCCGCCGACGGATACGTGCGCTGCGCCCTGCTGCCGACGCACGCCGAGGAGATCGACTGGCTCGCCGACAGCGTCGCCCACTACGTCCGCACCGGCACGAGCCCCGGCGAGATCGCCGTCCTGTGCCGCACGGCCGGTGACTTCGCCCGCATCCAGTCCGCGCTGGTCGCCCGCGAGATACCCGTCGAGGTCGTCGGCCTCTCCGGGCTCCTCCACCTCCCCGAGATCGCCGACCTGCGCGCCGTGTGCGAAGTCCTCCAGGACCCGGGCGCGAACGCCTCGCTCGTCCGCCTCCTCACCGGCCCGCGCTGGCGCGTCGGCGCCCGCGACCTCGCCCTCCTCGGCCGCCGCGCCCGCCTCCTCGCCGGAGGCCGTACGGGCGAGGACGACCCGGAACGCAGGCTCGCCGCCGCCGTCGAGGGCGTCGACCCCGCCGAGATCGTCTCGCTCGCCGACGCCGTCGACACCTTCGTCGAAGGCGGCCCCGACGCCGAGGACGGCCTTCCCTTCTCCGCCGCGTCCCGCGCCCGCTTCGCCCGCCTCGGCCGCGAGCTGCGCGAACTGCGCCGCGCCCTCGCCGACCCGCTCATGGACGTCCTGCACCGCGTCCTCGCCGTCACCGGGCTCGACGTCGAACTCTCCGCCTCGCCGAACGCCCTCGCCGCCCGCCGCCGCGAGACGCTCGGCCAGTTCCTCGACACCGCCGCCGCCTTCGCCGCGAACGAGCCCGCCGCGTCCCTCCTCGCCTTCCTCGGCTACCTGCGCACCGCCGAGCAGTACGAGAAGGGCCTCGACAACGCCCTCCCCGGCGGCGAGAACACCGTCAAGGTCCTCACCGCCCACAAGGCGAAGGGCCTGGAGTGGGACGTCGTCGCCGTGCCCGGGCTCGTCAAGGCGCAGTTCCCGAGCGACCGGGGCCGCGAGAAGTTCACCGCCCGCGCGAGCGTCCTGCCGCACCCGCTGCGCGGCGACGCCGCGACCCTCCCCGACGTCCCCGACTGGACGGCGAAGGGGCTCAAGGCGTTCCAGGACGGCATGCGCGCGCACCAGTCGACCGAAGAACTACGCCTCGGCTACGTGACCTTCACGCGCCCCCGCTCGATCCTCCTCGGCTCGGGCCACTGGTGGGGCCCCGAACAGAAGCGCCCGCGCGGCCCCTCCGCCTTCCTCACCGCCCTCCACGACCACTGCGTACGCGGCCACGGCGAGATCGAGCACTGGGCCGAGCCGCCGGGCCCCGACGACGAGAACCCCGCCCTGCGGCAGACCGACCCCCTCCCGTGGCCCCTCCCGCTCGACCCCGAGGCCCACGCCCGCCGCCGCGAGGCCGCCGCCCGCGTCGAACACCACCTCGCGCTCCTCCAGTCCCGGCCGGCCACGGACCTGGCCGAACAGCCGCCGGAGGACCCGTACGACCCGGAGTGGCCACCGGAACCGGAGGACGAACCGGAGCCGGAGCCGGGCGACGGGGTGCCTGATCCGTACGAGGGGGCCACGGGTCCGTACGAGGGGGCCACGGGTCCGTACGAGGAGGCCCCGGGCCCGTACGAGGAGACCCCGGACCCGTACGAGAGCGACGCCGCCCACCGCGTCCCCGCCCCGGCCGCCCACGGCGACGCCCTCCCGCCTCCCGGCGACGACCTGACCCCCGAGGAGTCCCGGCTCCTCGGTTCCTGGGACCGGGATCTCGACGCGCTCGAAGGCGAGCTGCGCCGCGCCGCCGCCTCCGTGCGCGAGGTGCCGCTGCCGCCCTCGCTCACCGCGACGCAGGTCCTCCGCCTCGCCGAGGACCCCGACGGACTCGCCCGCGACCTCGCGCGCCCGCTGCCCCAGGCCCCGAAACCGGCCGCGCGCCGGGGCGCCCGCTTCCACGCCTGGCTGGAGCGCCGTCTCACGGCCGGGCACGAACAGCCGCACCTCCCGCTCGCCGACGAAGGCGACACCGAGGCCCGCGAGGACGCCGAGATCAGCGACGACCTCGACCTCGAAGAGCTGAAGGAGGCCTTCGAGCGCACCGCCTACGCCCACCGCCCCGCCCACCGCGTCGAGGTCCCCTTCCAGCTCAGCCTCGCAGGGCGCGTCGTGCGCGGCCGTATCGACGCCGTCTACGCGAGCGACGAGGACGGGCGGCGGCGCTACGAGATCGTCGACTGGAAGACCGGGCGCGACCGCACCCGCGCCGACCCCCTCCAGCTCGCCGTCTACCGCCTGGCCTGGGCCGAACGCCACGGCATCGACCCCGAGGAGATCGCGGCGACCTTCGTCTTCGTGCGCACGGGCGAGGCGGTACGGCCGGGCAGGCTGCCCGGCCGCGCGGAGCTGGAACGCCTCTTCGCCGAGGAGGACCCGACGGGCCCCGCTCCCGCGCCCCCGGGGCCCCGCGCCGCTCACCCGTCAGGCGGATAAGGTCGGAAGCATGAGCACCACCCCCACCGGGGCCGACGACGCGGTCGGCGCCGTCCGCGCCCACGTCACCGCGCACCGCGCCGCCTTCCTCGACGACCTCGCCGCCTGGCTGCGCATCCCCTCCGTGTCCGCCCAGCCCGAGCACGCCGCCGACGTCCGCCGCAGCGCCGAGTGGCTCGCCGAACGGCTGCGCGCCACCGGCTTCCCGACCGTCGAGATCTGGGACACCCCCGGCGCCCCCGCCGTCTTCGCCGACTGGCCCGCCGACGAGCCCGACGCCCCCACCGTCCTCGTCTACGGGCACCACGACGTGCAGCCCGCGACGCGCGCCGACGGCTGGCACTCCGAGCCCTTCGCCCCCGAGATCCGCGAAGGCCGCCTCTACGCGCGCGGCGCCGCCGACGACAAGGGCCAGGTCTTCTTCCACACCCTCGGCCTGCGCGCCCACCTCGCCGCGACCGGCCGCACCAGCCCCGCCGTGCACCTCAGGTTCCTGATCGAGGGCGAGGAGGAGTCCGGCTCCCCGCACTTCCGCGCCCTCGTCGAGGAGCGCGCGGACCGCCTCGCCGCCGACGCCGTGCTCGTCTCCGACACCGGCATGTGGAACGAGGACACCCCCACCGTCTGCACCGGGATGCGCGGCCTGGTCGACGGGGAACTCGTCCTGCACGGCCCCGACCAGGACATCCACTCCGGCTCCTTCGGCGGCGCGGTCCCGAACCCGGCGACCGTCCTCGCCCGCATCGTCGCCGCGCTCCACGACGAGGACGGGCACATCGCGATCCCCGGCTTCTACGAGGGCGTGGCGCCGCTCACCGACCGCGAGCGCGCGCTCTTCGCCGAGCTGCCCTTCGACGAGGACGCCTGGCTGCGCACGGCCTTCTCGCACGCCACCGCCGGTGAATCCGGTCACACCACCCTGGAGCGGATCTGGGCCCGCCCGACCGCCGAGGTCAACGGCATCGGCGGCGGCTACCAGGGCGCGGGCAGCAAGACGGTCATCCCGTCCTCGGCCTTCGCGAAACTCACCTTCCGGCTCGTCGACCAGCAGGACCCCGCCGCCGTCGAGAAGGCCGTACGCGCCTTCGTCGAGGCCCGCGTCCCGGCCGGCATCCGCGCCGAACTCACCTTCGGCGGCGCCACCAGGCCCTGTCTCACGCCGCTCGGCCACCCCGCGCTCGCGGCGGTCGTCACGGCCATGGAGACGGCCTTCGCACAGCCCGTACGCCTCACCCGCGAGGGCGGCTCGGGCCCCGCCGCCGACCTCGCCGACGTCACCGGCGCCCCCGTGCTCTTCCTCGGCATCTCCGTCCCCTCGGACGGCTGGCACGCCCCCGACGAGAAGATCGAACTCGACCTCCTCCTCAAGGGCGCCGAGGCGGCCGCGCACCTGTGGCCGGAACTCGCCTCCCGCGCACGCGAGGCACACTGAGAAGGAACGCCGGCAAGAACGGCACCACCACCGACGACGCACCCTAGGGGGAGTGGGAAGCACCCGTGACCACCCGGAACGACCAGACCACTGAGCACGGCACCGCGCACGGCACCCCGTACGGCACCGAGCACGACCTCGCCGGGCGGCCCATCCCGCTCACCGCACCCCACGGCATCGACCGTGCCGCGCACCACCGCCTCGACGAGGCGTGGCTCGCCGCCGCGTGGAGCCATCCCCGCACCCGGGTCTTCGTCGTCTCCGGCGGGCAGGTCCTCATCGACGAGAACGAGGCCGGGGCGACCGAACTGGTGACGACCCCGAGCTTCGAGGCCCCGCTCACCGAGTCGCACCGCTACTTCCTCGGCACCGACGAGGACGGCGTGAGCTACTTCGCGCTTCAGAAGGACAGCCTCCCCGGGCCCATCGACCAGTCCGCGCGCCCGGCGGGGCTGCGCGAGGCCGGGATGCTCCTCTCGCCGCGCGAGGCCGGGCTCATGGTGCACGCCGTGGCCCTGGAGAACTGGCAGCGCATGCACCGCTTCTGCTCGCGCTGCGGCGAACGCACCTCCATCGCGGCGGCCGGGCACATCCGCCGCTGCCCCGCCTGCGGCGCCGAGCACTACCCGCGCACCGACCCGGCCGTCATCATGCTCGTCACCGACGAGGAGGACCGCGCGCTCCTCGGCCGCCAGGTCCACTGGCCCGAGGGCCGCTTCTCGACCCTCGCGGGCTTCGTCGAGCCGGGCGAGACGATAGAGGCCGCCGTCCGCCGCGAGGTGCACGAGGAGGCGGGCATCCCGATCGGGCACGTCGAGTACGTGGCGAGCCAGCCGTGGCCCTTCCCCTCCAGCCTCATGCTCGGCTTCATCGCGCACGCCACGGCGGAGGAGATCACCGTCGACGGCGAGGAGATCGAGGAGGCCCGCTGGTTCTCGCGCGAGGAACTGCGCGCGGCCATCGAGGCGGGCGAGGTCCTGCCGCCCTTCGGCGTCTCGATCGCGGCCCGGCTCATCGAGCTGTGGTACGGGAAGCCGCTGCCGAAGCCGGTGTGAGCGGCCCGGGGTGACGGGCCCGGGGGGCGGTTTCCGGCCACGGGGCGCGGGCCTCGGACACGACGAAGGGCCCCGTCCGGATCTCTCCGGGCGGGGCCCTTCGTACGTGCGCGGCCCTTACGGGTGGCTCGTACGGGCGGCTTGTCCTGGTGTTGGCTCAGCCCTGGAGGGCCAGCTTGACCTGGGCGAGCGAGGGGTTGGTCATGACCGCCTCGGTGCCCGACTCGGCCTTCACCAGGACGGTCGGGACCACCTGGTTGCCGTCGTTGACCTTCTCGACGAACTCGGCCGAGGCCGGGTCCTGCTCGATGTTGATCTCCTCGTAAGCGATGCCCTCGCGGTCCAGCTGGCCCTTGAGCCGGCGGCAGTAACCGCACCAGGTCGTGCTGTACATCGTCACAGTGCCCGGCATGTTCCTCGTACTCCTTCGCCCCTCTGCGGACCCCGGGGGCCCGCCGCGACGCGTTCTCCGTACGTCGCACACTTGCAGAACGGTATCCGCGCGCCCGCCATTCCCGCGGCGGAGGGGTGGGGGAGCGGGTGGGGGAGCGCCCGGAGTGCGGCCCGGGAGCGCTTGGAGGGCGGCCCGAGGGTGCTTGGAGGGCGGCCCCGGACCCGCACCCGCACGCGTACCGGCGCAAGCTGATCATGTGCTCGTACGACCGCGAGCGGCCCCTGTGGACAACCGCCGCCGCCCGCGCCGGCCGACCTGAGAGCATGGCTGAGTGACAGCAGCACCGCAGGACTCCCTCTTCCCCCCGGTACCGGAATCCGCCGACGCCGTGCTCCACGGACTCGACCCGGAGCAGCGCGAGGTGGCCCTCGCCCTCACCGGGCCCGTCTGCGTCCTCGCGGGCGCCGGTACGGGCAAGACGCGCGCCCTGACCCACCGCATCGCCTACGGGGTCCGCACCGGGCGCTACAAGCCCGGCACCGTCCTCGCCGTCACCTTCACCCAGCGCGCCGCCGGGGAGATGCGGGGCCGCCTGCGCGAACTCGGCGCGCACGGCGTCCAGGCCCGTACCTTCCACTCCGCCGCCCTGCGACAGCTCCAGTTCTTCTGGCCGAAAGTCGTCCAGGCCGAGCCGCCCCGGCTCGTCGAGCGCAAGATCCCCCTCGTCGCCCAGGCCGCCGAGGCGTGCGGGCTGCGCCTGGAGCGCAGCGAACTGCGTGACCTCACCGGCGACATCGAGTGGGCGAAGGCCACCCAGACCGTCCCCGACGACTTCGTTGAGGCCGCCCGCGCGGCGGGCCGCACCACGAACCGCGAGGCCCTGGAGACCGCCCGCGTCTACGCCCAGTACGAGACGCTGAAACGCGCGAGCGGCCGCATCGACTTCGACGACGTCCTGCTCCTCACCATCGCGATCCTCCAGGACCGCGAGGACATCGCCCAGCAGGTCCGCTCCCAGTACCGGCACTTCACCGTCGACGAGTACCAGGACGTCAGCCCGCTCCAGCAGCGCCTGCTCGACCTGTGGCTCGGCGAGCGCGACGACGTGTGCGTCGTCGGCGACGCGAGCCAGACCATCTACTCCTTCACCGGCGCGACCCCCGAACACCTCCTCGGCTTCCCCGCCCGCCACCCCGATGCCACCGTCGTCCGTCTCGTCCGCGACTACCGCTCCACGCCACAGATCGTCCACCTCGCCAACAACCTCCTCTCGCACGCCACCGGGCCCGCCGCCCGCCAGCGCCTCGAACTCGTCGCCCAGCGCCCCCCCGGCCCCGTCCCCGAGTCCACCGAGTACGCCGACGAGGTCGCCGAGGCCGAGGACGTCGCCCACCGCATCCGCGCCCTGGTCGCCGAGGGCGTCCCGGCCGCGCACATCGCCGTCCTGTTCCGCACGAACGGCCAGAGCAACCTCTACGAGCAGGCGCTCGGCGACGCGGGCGTCCCCTACCGGCTGCGCGGCGCCGAGGCGTTCTTCGACCGGCCCGAGATCCGCTCCGCCGTCAGCGCGGTCCGCGCGGCGGCGCACAGCGGCGCCAACGACACCGCACTCGACCTCGCCGCCCCCCTGGCCGAACAACTGCGCCGCGTCCTGGTCTCCCACCGCCTGTGGACCGCGCAGCCCCCCGCCGGCTCCGGAGCCGTCCGCGAACGCTGGGAGTCCCTCGCCGCACTCGTCCGCCTCGCCGAGGAACTCGCCCGCGCCCGCCCCGGCGCCGCGCTCACCGACCTCGCCGCCGAACTCGCGGACCGCCAGGCCAACCAGCACGCTCCCACCGTCGACGGCGTCACCCTCGCCTCGCTCCACGCCGCCAAGGGCCTCGAATGGGACGCCGTCTTCCTCGTCGGCCTCGCCGAAGGCATGCTCCCCATCACCTACGCCCAGACCGAGGCGCAGATCGAGGAGGAACGCAGGCTCTTCTACGTGGGCATCACCCGCGCCCGCAGCCGCCTCCACCTGTCCTGGTCCCTGTCCCGCACCCCCGGCGGCTGGGGCGGCCGCAAACCGAGCCGCTTCCTCGACGCCCTGCGCACCCCGGGCAGCGCCCGCCCCGCCTCCGCCTCCGACGCGCCCCGGCTCCGCACCGGCCGCGCCCCGGCCGCGGCA
>NZ_JAAGLR010001110.1 GCF_010548245.1 Streptomyces sp. SID11385 | reverse complement strand
GTGCTGACCAGCGCCTCGATGGCGAGCTGGTAGCGAGGCCGGGTGCGGCCGCCCGTCATCGCGTAGGGCCGTACCAGGGGCTGGTCACCCTCGACCGCGTAGCCGGCGGAGGGCGGATTCCCGTACGGGTCGTGCGGTGCGGTGGGCGGTGTCATGCAATCCTCCGGGCGGAACAGCGGATGGTCTCGGCGCCGTCAGGCTGTGGCCGGTGGGGGGCTGATGCGGCCGGGCGGGGTGGCGGATGAGCGGGCGTCAGTTGAGCAGGCTGCCCTGGAGTTCCGCACGTAGGTCCGGCGTCAGCACGGCCCCCGCCCGGTCCACCAGAAGGGCCATCTCGTAACCGACGAGGCCGATGTCGCACTCGGGGTGGGCGAGTACGGCGAGGGAAGAGCCGTCCGAGACGGACATGATGAAGAGGAAGCCGTGCTCCATCTCCACGACCGTCTGGTTGACGGTCCCGCCTTCGAAGATCCGGGAAGCCCCCGCGGTGAGCGAGGTGAGACCGGAGGCCACGGCCGCGAGCTGGTCGGCGCGGTCGCGGGGAAAGCCTTCGGACATCGCGAGGAGGAGTCCGTCGGCGGAGACCACCACCGTGTGCGACACCCCAGGGGTGTTGTCCACGAAGTTGGTGATCAGCCAGTTCAGGTTCTGTGCCGCCTGGCTCATGGGGGTCAACTAGCGCTCCTGCTGGTGAGAGGGGCGGGGGTAGCCCTCGTTCGGCCGGTTCTCACCGGACGGACGCAGACTGTTGCCGGCCTGGTAGCGGCCCTGCTGGATGCCCCTGCGGAGATTGGTCAGCCGGCCGCGCACGTCGTCGGGCGCCCGGGAGACCTGGGGACCCGTCTGCTGCTGCGGCTGCTGCTGAGCGGTACCCGGCACCAGGTTGGCGCGGGGCACCCGGCGCGGGAGACCGGAGGTGGTGACGCCGCCCGCGGAGGGCTGCCGCACCCGCTCCGCCTGCCGCACCAACTCGTCGTTGGGCGAAGCGCGCCAGGAGTCCTGGCCGGTCTGCGCGGGCAGTGCGCCGGGGCCCTGCCCCGCGGTCTCGGCCACGGCCTCGGGCCCGGCGGCGGGACGGCGCGCCTCGTCGGCGTCCCGCTGGGGAGCG
>NZ_JAAGLR010001079.1 GCF_010548245.1 Streptomyces sp. SID11385 | reverse complement strand
GCCGGCTGCTCCTCGCGCACACGGGCTGGGCCACGGCCGTCGCGGACCGCCCGGCGGACGCGCTGGAGGGCGCGGTGCTCGGGGCGCTCGGCCCCGGACTGCAACTCCCGGTCACCGAACTGCGCACGGCGGTGGCCGCGTCGGCGGAGGTACGGGCGCTCGGCGAGCGCCTGGGCGCGGCGCGGCTCGCCGTGCCCGCGGAGATCCGCTCACTCGTCGCCGGGGCACTGCGGCAGTTGCGGCGCACGGTGCTCGCCGTGTTCGCGGCCGGGCTCGTCGCGCTCCTGTTCCTGCCGCACACCGGGCACTCGACGGCGGAGGTGGCGGGCTGGTTCGGGCTGCCGCTGCTGCTCGGCGTGGGCTACCTCGTCATCGCGCGCATCGACCTCGCCCCGTACGGGCGCTGGGCGACGCCGCTCGGCACGGAGGCGGTGCGCGGGGCCGCCG
>NZ_JAAGLR010001044.1 GCF_010548245.1 Streptomyces sp. SID11385 | reverse complement strand
CGCCGACGCGGGGCGGCGCGCCGCGCTCGACCGGGCCCGTGCGGCACTGCCCGGCGTCGCCGTCCCGGAGGAACTCCTCTCGCTGTGCGCGCAGGCCGCGAGCCGCCTGGAGGTGTACGGGCACCGGGGCGACCTCACGGCGATACGCGCCGCCCGGGCGCTCGCCGCCCTCGAAGGCGCCACCACGGCGAGTCCCGCGCACCTGCGCGCCGTCCTCCCCATGGCCTTCCGCCACCGCCGCCCCGACACCACGCAGGACGGCGGCCACCGCTGGACCCCGGCCGAGGAAGCGGTCGTCGACGACGTGCTGGGCACGCAGGGCGCATGACGCGGGCAGCGGGCGAGGAGGCGGGGACGGCGCCGTCCGAGAGGAACGCGGGGGCGTGGCGGGACGGGCTCCCGGGCTCCGCCGAAGCGCTGCGGACGCTCCTGGTCTGTGCCGCCGCCGACCCCGGGCTCGGCGGCCTGCTCCTCCTCGATCCGCCGCCAGGACTGCTGCCGACCGTCACCACCGCGCTCCGCGCCCTCCTCGGCGACGGGAGGGAACCGGCACCCGTCGTCCACCTCGGCGCGGGCGCGCGCGACGCCGACCTGTGGACGAGGCTCGGCGCGGGGCCCGGCGACGACGCCCCGCTCTTCGCCCCCGGCGCCCTGCTCGCCGCCGAACTCGCCCCGGGGCCGCCCCCGTTGGTCGTCGTCCCGGAACTGAGCCGCCTCAGCACGGCGGGGCTGCGCGCGGCGCTCCAGTTCCTCGGCAGCGAGGACACCGTCGTCGAACGTCCCGGCCTGCGCCTGCGGCTGCGCCCGCGCGCCCGCTGGCTCGCCTGCTGCTCCACCGGGGACGCGGCCCAGCTCTCCGCCCATCTCCTCGACCGCTTCCCGCTCCGCTTCGAGGCGCGCGCCCTGGCACCCGTGCCGCCC
>NZ_JAAGLR010000996.1 GCF_010548245.1 Streptomyces sp. SID11385 | reverse complement strand
CTGCGGGGCCCGCTCGTCCAGCTCGATCTCGATGCGCGGCCCGTTGCCCGGGTAGAGCGTCACCTTGGCGTGCGTACGGTCGAAGGCCGGTGTCTGGTCGTAGATGTAGACGAAGAACAGCAGCCGCTTGATCTGGTCGCGCTGGTCGAGGTTGACGTAGACCGTCTCGCCGGACGGTGCGCCGAAGCGGTCGTCGCCGCTGAGCCTGATGTAGGGCGGCGCGTTCAGGTCACCGATGAGGTTGCCGAGCGGCTGCACCACACCCTTGGTGCCGTCCGCCAGCTCGTACATGCAGCCCAGGTCCAGGTCGACGTTGACCACGCCCTGGGTGTGCGCCTGGACCACGTCC
>NZ_JAAGLR010000966.1 GCF_010548245.1 Streptomyces sp. SID11385 | reverse complement strand
GGATCCACAGCTCCCCGCCCCGCCCCTGACCCCGCCGGGGGCCACCGGCCGGGGCTACCCTGCGGTGCAGCCCGCCGCCCCGGGCCCCGCTCCGAGGAGGACCATCAGGTGCCGCAGACCGCCGACGACCTGGACGCCGTCGCGGTGCGTACCTGGTGCTCACTGGCGCTGGACGCACTCGGCCGGGAGCGCGAGGCGATCGACGCGATCAACGTGTATC
>NZ_JAAGLR010000935.1 GCF_010548245.1 Streptomyces sp. SID11385 | reverse complement strand
ACGCAGAGACAACGTGCCCCGCAGTTTGTCATGCAGCACCCGGGGCCACTCGCTCGTGCGGCGCCACTGGTGAGATGGGCGTGGGCCCAGCAGCTAGGTGTTGGGTTGACGCTGCTCGCACGGAGATGCGCGGCGCGAGGAAGACGTAGCTGTGGTGGGGGGCACGTCGCCGTGCATAGAGCAGGCAGCGGGGCATCGCCCTCATTTCAGAGGTGACGGACCCCTGGGATCCGTCACCGTGGCTCAGAAGAGCCAGCTGACGAGTTC
>NZ_JAAGLR010000900.1 GCF_010548245.1 Streptomyces sp. SID11385 | reverse complement strand
CCCGGAGGTCCCGTCACGGAACGACGGACCGCGCGGGCGGGCACTCGACCTGACCGTACTGAGACCGGGCGGACCGCCCGGCACGAGCGGTGGTCACTGGTACGAGGCGGCGGAACTCCCGGACGGTTCGACCCTGTTGGCCGCCGGGGAGGTGGCCGGGCACGGTCTCGCGCGGACCACGGGCACGGCGACCCTGCTCGGCGCGCTGCGCGGCATCGCGCTCACCGGGGCGGGGCCCGGCGCGCTGCTCGACGTACTCGGCCAGGTCGTGGG
>NZ_JAAGLR010000870.1 GCF_010548245.1 Streptomyces sp. SID11385 | reverse complement strand
AGGACTCCCGCCGCGCTCGACGTGCTGGACCACGTCCTCGCTCCGATGTACATCCGCGTCCTGTTCGGCATGGAATTCACCCCTGAGTACGTCGACGGGCTCGTCGACCGGCTGTTGTGACCACTGGATGCGCCCTCGCGGCAACGCGGGCGCGGAGTCGTCAGGCGGGCTGGGTGGTAATGGTGCAGAGGCGTTTGGTGGCCCGGGTCAGGGCTACGTACAGGTCTCTCTCCCCACCGGGGCG
>NZ_JAAGLR010000804.1 GCF_010548245.1 Streptomyces sp. SID11385 | reverse complement strand
GGTACGGGGCGCGCCCGAGGCCCAGGAGGAGGAGCGCGAGCCCGGCCGCGTACCCGGCGAGCGCCGCGGCGAGGACGAGACCGGGGCGCCGCGCCCGGTCGAGGAGCACGCCGAGTACGGGCCCGCCGAGCGCCGCGCTCACGAGGAGCGCCCCGAACAGGCCGCTCGCGCGGGCCGGGCCCCCGGTGACGTCCAGCGCGAGCAGGAGCAGCGCGGGGCCCGCCATGTCGTCCCCCGTCCGGGCGAGGGCGGCGGCGACGAGATGGCGGGCGAGCGGGGACGGGCGCGGGAGCATGGCCGGGAGCGTAGAGACGTAACGCCGAACGGTTCCAGTAGCGTTACACAGGGCCACGGCGAGAGGGGTACGGCATGGAGCGGGCCGAGAGGCTGCGGCAGGTCAGGGCGGCGGGCCTGGAGCGGGCGGAGTGGCGGGGCAGGCTCGCGGGCGACCGGGTCGCGGCGCGGACGGTGGCGGTGGTCAACGCGCTGCACGGGGACGCGGCGGGGCCCGCCGAGATCGCCGCCGTCCTTCTGGAGTACGGGGAGCGACCGCCGGTACGGCTCACGGACGCCGACATCGCGGCGCTGCGGGTGGCCGCCGACGAGGTGCGCGGCGTACTGGTCGCGCCGGACGCGGAGACGGCCGTGGCGCGGCTCAACGCGCTGCTCGCACGGTGCACGGGCCCCCTGCGGCTCACCTCGCACGGCGGCGAGGCGCCGTGGCACCCGCACATCGACTCCAGCGACGAGGCGCCGTGGGACGAGTGGTTCCGCGCCACCTCGGCACTCGCGCTGCTGTCCGTGGTGTGGGAGCGGCAGGGGCCGCCCGGCGCCGTCTGCGCGGCGCGGAGTTGCGCGCGCGTCCTGATCCCGTACGGGGCGGGACCGCGGCGGCGGCACTGCTC
>NZ_JAAGLR010000771.1 GCF_010548245.1 Streptomyces sp. SID11385 | reverse complement strand
CGCCCATCGCCCCGACGAGCACGACATGCGCGGCCCCCGCAGTGCCCCGCGTACGGCGCACCGCGAGCGGGCCCTCGCCGCTCAGCACCGGGAGCGCGGTGCCGCCCCGTCCGTCCGCGCGCGCCTCGATCCGTACCCGGGCGCGGGCCCCGGCGACGGCCGTCGTCATCCGCGCGCCCGCCACGCGCGGTGCCGCGCCCGCACCCACTCGGCGACCGGTCCCACGCCCTCCGGCGCGCGCAAGGACTGGAGGACGACGGGGAGTTCGCCGCGCGCGTGGGCCGCGTCCTTCGCCATCCGGTCGAGGTCGGAGCCGACATAAGGGGCCAAGTCCGTCTTGTTGACGACGAGGAGGTCCGCCGTCGTGACGCCCGGGCCGCCCTTGCGCGGGATGTCGTCGCCGCCCGCGACGTCGATGACGAAGATCTGCGCGTCCACGAGGCCGCGCGAGAAGGTCGCCGTCAGGTTGTCGCCGCCGGACTCGACGAGGATCACGTCGAGCGGCCCCGTCGCCGCCTCCAGTTCCTCGACCGCTTCCAGGTTGGCCGAGATGTCGTCCCTGATGGCGGTGTGCGGGCAGGCGCCCGTCTCGACGGCGGTGATGCGCTCCGGCGGCAACACGCCTTCCCGCAGCAGGAATTCGGCGTCCTCACGGGTGTAGATGTCGTTGGTGACGACGGCGAGGGACAGTTCGGCGCGCAGGGTGCGGCACAGCGCGGCGACGGTCGCGGTCTTGCCCGAGCCGACGGGGCCGCCGAGGCCGAGTCGCAGGGCGCGGCGGCGGCCGTCGGGCAGGTGGGCGTCGGCGCTGAGCGCGGGGGGCGCGTCGTGGGTGTGGTCGAGGTGCACGGGGCGGCTCCAGCGGTCCTAGGTGGTGAACAGCTTGTGCGGGCGGCGGGCGTGGTGTTCGGCGGCGAGGTCGAGCAGCGGGGCGGCGCGGGCGGGGAGTGTGTCGGGGCCCTCGGCGCGGGCGCGGGTCGCGTGCGCGAGGGCTTCGGTGGCCAACGCGTCGAGTGCGGGGGCGAGTCGTGCGAGGACGCGCGTCGCGTCGAGCGGGTCGAGGCTGAGCAGGCGGACGGTCGCGCTCGCGGGTCCTCCGACGCT
>NZ_JAAGLR010000740.1 GCF_010548245.1 Streptomyces sp. SID11385 | reverse complement strand
GGACTGACACCGAGCGCATCCGCCAGGCCCAACGCCCCCAGCAGCGTGCCCAGTTCGTCCGAAACGCCCCGCAACCGCACCCGGCCCCCGTGCCGCCGTGCCGTGAGCGCGAGCCGTGCGAGCAGTTCGACCGCCGCGAGCCCGTCCCGCGCGAACCCGTCGAGGTCGATCACGACCGTCCCGGCGGCCCCGGCGAGGGCGGCGACCCGGCGGTGCAGGGCAGCCGGGTCGGCGGCCGGGTCGTCGACGGGGTCCCCCAGGCGCAGGACGGGGGCGCCGGGTCGCGGCTCCGCGGGTGTACTCGTCTCTGGCGCGCTCGTTTCTGGCGTGCTCGTCTCTGGGTCCACGGAAGGGGTGACCGCGAAGCCGGGCCCGACTCATCGCACAGGAGCGCCCGGGCCCGCCTCGGGACGGGCCGCCCCCACCTCCGACAATGTCCACATGCCTGCACCCGCCACCGATTCCCCCGGCCCGATACCCGTCCCGTCGGGCGCGAAGCCCTCCGCCCCCTCCCCCACCGCGAAAGCCGCCCCGTGCGCGGCGTCCTGACCGGGTTCTGGGTCATCGCCGCCGTCATCGCCGCCGGGTACGCGCTCGGGCGCAGCGGGCGGCTCGGCGAGGGCGGGCGCGAGACGCTGACGCGGCTCGCGTTCCACGTGGCGACGCCCGCGCTGCTCTTCACGACGCTCGCCGACGCCGACCTCGGCGTCCTGCTCTCGGCGAAGCTGCTGGTCACGGCGGGGAGCGTCGTGGTGGTCGGGGCGGTGTACGGGGTCGTCGCGGCCGTGCGCGGCTGGGGGGTCGGGCCGGGGACGATCGGCGCGCTGTGCTCCGGGTACGTCAACGCCGGGAACCTCGGCATCCCCATCGCCGTGTACGTGCTCGGCGACGCCTCGCTCGTCGCGCCCGTACTCCTCTTCCAGCAGATCGTGGCGACCCCCGTCGCGCTCACGATCCTCGACCTGCGCCGCCCGGGCCGCACGAAGGGCGGCCTCGTGGGACAGGTCCTCACGCCGCTGCGCAATCCGATCGCGATCGGTTCGCTGAGCGGGGTGGCGGTCGCGGCGCTGGGGGTGAGCGTGCCGGGCCCTGTCATGGACCCTCTCACGCTCGTCGGCAACATGTCCGTGCCCGCCGTCCTGCTCGCCTTCGGCATCTCGCTGCGCGGATCGGCGCTCCCGGCCCGGGGGCCCGAGGCCGGGCAGGTGCTGCTCTCGGCGGGGCTCAAGGCGCTCGGCCAGCCGCTCATCGCCTGGTTCCTCGCGGCGTGCGTCCTCGGGCTGCGCGGCCACGACCTCCTCGCGGTCGTCGTCACCTCGGCGCTGCCGGCCGCGCAGAACCTCTACACGTACGCGGTGCGGTACCGGGTCGCCGAACGCCTGGCCCGCGAATCGGTGTTGCTCTCGACGGTGCTTTCGGTGCCGGTGCTCGTGGGGGTGGCGGCGGTGCTGGGGTGAGTGTGGCGGGGGGCGGTACGGGGAAGGGGTGCACTCCACGGCGGACGGCGGGCCCGTGCCCGTACCCGCCTCCCCGCCGTCCTCGTCCGAGGAGAGCCGCCATGATCCATGTCACCCGCACGCTCGCGGTGCCCTTCCCGCAGGCGAAGGTGATCGCCTACCTCGCCGACTTCGCCCACGCGGAGGAGTGGGACCCCGGCACGGTCTCGTGCGAACGCCTGGGCGAGGGGACGGTCGGCGAGGGCTCCCGCTGGCACAACGTCACGGAGTTCCGGGGCCGTCGCACCGAGCTGACGTACCGCCTCGACACGTACACCCCCGACCGTCTCGTCTTCTCCGGCGTCAGCCAGACCGCCGAGACGACCGACGACCTCACCTTCACGCCCGGCGCGGGCAGCACCCTCATCACCTACCACGCCACGATCCGCTTCAAGGGCCTCAGCGCCCTCGCGTCCCCCGTCCTCCACCGCGAGTTCGAACGCCTGGGCGACGAGATCACGACGACGATGCCGAGGGCGGTGGCACGGGCGCTGGGGTGAGGGGGCGGGGCCTCAGCGCCCGTAGTGGTAGCGGCAGGCCGCGACGCGGATCTCGTCTTCCACGATCTTGTAGACGAGCCGGTGCTCGTCCGTGATCCGGCGGGACCAGTACCCGTGGAAGCCGTGCTTGAGCGGCTCGGGCTTGCCCCTGCCCTCGTTGCCGTCCCGGGCGATTTCCTGGAGGAGCATGTTGATGCGCTTGAGCACCTTGCGGTCCTGAGTCTGCCACCAGAGGTAGTCCTCCCAGGCGGATTCGTCGAAGACGAACTTCACTCGGCGAGCTCCCGGGGTGCGCCGCCACCGCTCTCCAGTCGCTCGATCGACGCGAGCAGGCGCCGCGCGTTCTCGGGGCTCTTGAGCAGGTGCGCGGTCTCCTTGAGTGCCTGGTAGTCGTCCAGCGCGACGATCACGACGGGCTCGTGGCCGGCGCGCGTGATCACCACCTCTTCGCGGTCATCGACCACCGCGTCCAGGGTCTCGGCGTAGTGCCTGCGGGATTCGGTGTAGGACATCGTCTTCACGACGCCTCCCTTCCTGTACGTAAAAGCGTACAACACGGCGAATTGCCAAGACTTCTTCGCGAAGAACTCTTTGCGAAGAAGTCTTGGCGGTCTACGCTGCCCCCATGAGCACCGCAGACCGGCCCACTCCCCCGTCCGCCTCCCCCTCCATCGCCCTCGACGCCAAGGGCCTGCGCGCCCTCGCGCACCCCGTTCGCGTTCAACTGCTCGGTGCGCTGCGGCGGTTCGGGGCGTCGACCGCGACCGCGCTCGGGCAGCGGCTCGGGGTCAGTTCGGGGACCGCGAGTTATCACCTGCGGCAGCTCGCGGGGGCCGGGTTCGTCGTCGAGGACAGCGAGCGGGGCAACAACCGCGAACGGTGGTGGCGGGCCGCGCACATCGAGACGCTCTTCGACTCCAGCGCGTACGTGGAGCGGGAGCCCGAGGCGACCTTCCTCTACCACCAGGCCGTCGCGGCGGCGCACGCCCGCCGGATGCAGGACGCCGTCAACGAGTACGCGACGCTGCCCGCCGAGTGGCGCGAGGTCTCCGACATGAGCGACTACTCGCTGTGGCTCTCGCCCGAGGAGGCACTGCGGCTCGGCCAGGAGGTGCGCGAGGTCATCGCGCGCTACCGGCAGGCCGGGGCCGAGAAGGCGCCCGAGGGCACGGGCCGCGTCTCGATGATCGTGCACGTCATCCCCGAGGCGGACGAGCGCCCGCCGACCGCCTCCGGCGAGGAGTGAGCCCGCCATGACGACCGCACCCCGCTCCCTGCGCCCCCTGATCGGCGTCCTGCTCGCCATCGGGGTCGCGCAGACCGCGACCCGCATATCCGCGATCGCGCTGCCCTGGTACGTCCTCGCCACGACCGGCAGCGCGACGCGGACCGGTCTCGTCGCGTTCTGCGAGATGGGCCCGTACGTGCTCGCGCAGACTTTCGGCGGGCCGCTCGTCGACCGGCTCGGGGCGCGTACGGTCTCCGGGATCACCGACCTCGTGAGCGCGCTCGCGGCGCTCGCGATCCCCTTGCTCCACGCGGGCGGGGTCCTGAACACGGGCGTGCTGCTCGCGCTCGTCGCCGTGATCGGCACGGCGCGCGGGCCGGGGGACCTCGCCAAGGAGGTCATGGTCCCGGAGGCGGCGGACCTCGCGCGGGTGCCGATGGAGCGGGCGACGGGGCTGTCCGGCACGGTCGAGCGGCTCGCGAGCACGCTCGGTCTCGCGGGCGGCGGCGCGCTCGTGGCCGTACTCGGCGAGCTGACCTCGCTCACCGTCATGGCGGCGCTCTTCGCGCTCGGTTCGGCCGTCGTCCTGACGACGCTGCCGCGCAGGGCGACGGCCGCCGAGGCGGACGTCCCGGCGGCCGAGGGGTACTGGCGGCGGCTCCGCGAGGGCGCGGCCTTCCTGCGCGGGGACCGGCTGCTGCTGGCGGTGGCCGTCGTGGTCGGCGTGACGAATCTGCTCGACGCGGCCACGACCAGCGTGCTGATCCCCGTGTGGGCACGGGACTCGGGCGGCGGCGTCGGGGCGATCGGGGCCGTGGGCGCGGCGATGGGGATCGGCGGGGTCGCGGGGAGCGTGATCGCGGCGGTGTACGCGCACCGGCTGCGCAGGCGCCCCGTCTTCCTCGTGGGCTACTTCCTCACGGGGGCGCCGCGTTACGCGGTCCTCGCGCTGGATGTGCCGCTGTGGTGCGTCGTCGCGGTCTTCGTGATCTCCGGCCTCGGCGCGGGCTTCCTCAACCCGATACTCGGAGCCGTCCAGATCGAACGCGTCCCCCGCCCGCTCCTGGGCAGGGTGCACGGCCTCGTCACCGCCTTCGCCTGGGCGGGCATCCCCTTCGGCGGCCTGCTCGCGGGCTCCCTCCTCGGCGCGACGACACTCGTCCCCACCCTCCTGGCCTGCGGCACGGCGTACTTCCTGGCGACGAGCCTGCCGGGTCTCCTGCCGGAGTGGCGCGAGATGGACCGGCGCCGCAGAACGGAGCAGACGCCCGAGCCGAGAACTGCCGGCTCCGAGGCCGCCTGACGCCTCGCCCCCGGCCCGGCCACAGGCCCACTCCGCCTCCGCGCCCGTACGCTGCCCCGGCCCGGCCATCCCGCTGCCCGGGGCCTTCTTGGGCATCCCGCTCGCATCGGGCGCCGCGACGTCCGCACCCACGCCTTCGGCGGTTCCCCGACGGATGTCAGGCCGCTGTCCTGCGCGGCGCGAGCTGGGAAACCCGCTGATAGGAGATACCGAGGAGCTTCGCCGCGTCCCGGACCGTGAAGCCGTGACGAGTGAGGGCCCGTGCGGCACGCCGGAGCGCCTCGTCCTCGGCGGCATCGGCGGCTTTCTGCCGCTCGCGGGCTGCGGCGAGATCCTCCAGGGCATGGCTGACCCGCTCGTCACCGGGCCGGAGAACGACGGTGTAGTCCTCGTCGATCCCGGCGAACTCGTGGGTGAGTCGGACCAGATCCTCGGCCATTTCCTGAGCCTCGGCCCAGGTGGCACCCTGCGTCGCGTTCACGTACTGATCCGGCAGCCCCTGCACCTCGACGGCCCACCAGTTACCGCTGCGGGTGGCCGTGGCCGTGTAGTCGCGCATCGTGATCCCTTCCACTTCTGGAGGCGAAAGGACGCCCCGGAGGGCGGAAGTCACGTGCCTTCCGCCCTCCGGATGATCTCCTTCGCCGTCGGTTCGGAGATCTCGGTGTGTCTCGGAATCACCAGGGGAAGCGTCCCGAAGTACCAGACCTCGTGCTTTCCCTGCCGTTCGAGACCGAAGCGGACCCCTTTCCCGGATGCCATCTTCGCCAGCGTCCTGATGAGGTCTCTCTTCTTCAGGCCGATTGTCTAACGTACCCGAATGACTAAGTCTAATCCATGCGAACAAGCGAGCTTCCCTCTCCCTCCCGATCGCGCACCAGTACGGACGGCGCAGTCGCGGCGGGACGTGAAGAAGTGGCGGCGAAGGCGGCCGTGTGAGCGCGGGCCGGACTTCCACCGGCCCTTACGCTGCCCCCATGCCCGCTCTCCTCGCCGTCTTTGCCCACCCCGATGACGAGTCGCTGTCCGCCGGGGGGTTGCTCGCGCGGGTCGCCGATGCCGGGTGGCATACGGGGGTCGTGACCGCGACCTGGACGGCGGGGACGCATCGGGAGCCCGAACTCGCCGCCGCGTTGCGGGTGTTGGGGGCCGGGGCACCCCGCTTTCTCGGGTACGCCGACGCAAAGGTGCCGGAGTCGGCGCCGGGGGAGGTGCGGTTGCTCGACGCGGCGCTCGAAGACGCCGTGGCGCGGCTCGGCGGGTACGTGTCCGAGTTCGCTCCGGACGTCATCGTCACGCACGACGCGCTCGGCGGCCTGACCGGGCACCCCGACCACGCCCGTACGCACGAGGTCGCCGCCGGGGCGGCCGAGGCGGCGGGCGTCCCGCTGTGGAGCGCGACGCACCCGCCGTCGGCGCTGCGGGACTGGGGCGCGCTCCTGCGCCCGGGGCAGTCCCCGCGTGTCCTGCCGGAGGAGCGGGCGGACCTGCGGCTGGACGTACGGCCCTGGCTGGACCGGAAGTGCGCGGCGATCCTCGCGCACGCGAGCGAGGTGGAGCGAGGAGCCGCCCCCGGACGGCTGGCGGCGATGGCGGAGGACGTACGGGGGCGGCTGCTCGGGACGGAGTGGTACGAGACCGGCGGGGCCGGGCCGGAGGTCCCGTGACTGCGGGGCGGGCCGGGGACCCGCCCCGCCGGGAGGTCAGCCCGCCGCCACCCGGTCCAGCACGATCGGGCGGGCCATCAGGCCCCCCGTCTCCGCGATCTCGTACGAGCCCTCCACCGACTCCAGCGCGTACGCGAAGCGGTCAGGCGTGTCCGTGTGCAGGGTCAGCAGCGGCTGGCCCGCCCTCACCGATTCCCCCGGCTTCGCGTGGAGTTCGACGCCCGCCCCGGCCTGTACCGGGTCCTCCTTGCGGGCGCGGCCCGCGCCCAGGCGCCAGGCGGCCACGCCGATGTCGTAGGCGTCGAGGCGGGTGAGGACGCCGTCGCGCGGGGCCGTGACGACGTGCGTCTCGCGCGCCACCGGCAGCGCGGCGTCCGGGTCGCCGCCCTGCGCCGCGATCATCCGCCGCCACACGTCCATCGCCGAGCCGTCCGCGAGCGCCTTCGCCGGGTCCGCGTCCGTCAGCCCGGCCCCGTCGAGCATCTCGCGGGCCAGCGCGAGCGTCAGCTCGACCACGTCCGCCGGGCCGCCGCCCGCCAGGACCTCCACCGACTCGCGTACCTCCAGCGCGTTGCCCGCCGTCAGGCCGAGCGGCGTGGACATGTCGGTGAGCAGCGCGACGGTCCGTACGCCGTGGTCCGTGCCGAGCCCCACCATCGTCTCGGCGAGTTCGCGCGCGTCCGCCACGTTCTTCATGAAGGCCCCGGACCCGCACTTCACGTCCAGGACGAGCGAGCCCGTCCCCTCCGCGATCTTCTTCGACATGATCGAGGAGGCGATGAGCGGGATCGCCTCGACCGTCCCCGTCACGTCGCGCAGCGCGTAGAGCTTCTTGTCGGCGGGGGCGAGGCCGTCGCCCGCCGCGCAGATGACCGCGCCGGTCGAGTCGAGCACGTCCATCAGCTCGGCGTTCGTGAGGCTCGCGCGCCAGCCGGGGATCGCCTCCAGCTTGTCGAGGGTGCCGCCCGTGTGGCCGAGGCCCCGCCCGCTGAGCTGCGGCACGGCGGCACCGCACGCGGCGACGAGCGGCGCGAGCGGCAGCGTGATCTTGTCGCCGACGCCGCCCGTGGAGTGCTTGTCGGCGGTGGGGCGGCTGAGCGAGGAGAAGTCCATGCGCTCGCCAGAGGCGATCATCGCGGCGGTCCAGCGCGAGATCTCGCGGCGCGTCATGCCGTTGAGCAGGATCGCCATCGCGAGCGCGGACATCTGCTCGTCCGCGACGACGCCGCGCGTGTACGCGTCCACGACCCAGTCGATCTGCGCCTCGCTCAGCTCCCCCCGGTCGCGCTTCGTACGGATGACGGAGATGACGTCCACTTACGGCTCCCAAAGATGGTGAAACGGTACGGGCCCGGCGCGCGCGCCGGGCCCGTCCTGACTGATACCCGCTACGAATCAGAGCTTGTGCGGCCCGAAGGCGTCGGGCAGTTGCTGCGCGAGGGTGCGGATGCCGGCCGCCGTCTCCAGGAGCAGCGCGTCGCCCCCGTGCTCGTACAGGAGCTGGCGGCAGCGCCCGCACGGCATGAGGACCTGGCCCTGGCCGTCCACGCACGTGAAGTGGGTCAGCCGGCCGCCGCCCGAGAGCAGGAGCTGTGAGACGAGCCCGCACTCGGCGCACAGGCTCAGCCCGTAGCTCGCGTTCTCGACGTTGCAGCCGCTGACCGTGCGGCCGTCGGCGACGCGCGCGGCGGCGCCGACGCGGTAGCCGGAGTACGGCGCGTACGCGGCGAGCATCGCGGTCCGGGCGGCTTCGCGCAGCCCGTCCCAGTCGAACTCCGCGTCCGCCCCCGTCGCCGTCATCCGCCCTGGCCCTTCCGGTACGGCATCCCGTCCGCCTTCGGCATCCGCAGCCGCTGCGCCGAGAGCGCGAGCACGAGGAGCGTCACGACGTACGGCGTCATGGCGACGAACTGCGAGGGGACCTCGTCGCTCAACAGGTACCACACGAGCAGCAGCGCCCCGACGACCGTCGTGACACCCGCCGCGAGCCACTTCTTGCGCCACACGAGCCACGCCACGGCGAAGGCGAGCAGGATGACGAGGAGCAGCAGCACCGCGTGCACGTTCTCGCCGCCGCCGCGCAGGCGGAGCGAGTCGGTGTAGCCGAAGAGCCCGGCGCCGAGGGCGAGTCCGCCCGGCATCCAGTTGCCGAAGATCATCGCGGCGAGGCCGATGTAGCCGCGCCCGCCGGTCTGGCCCTCCAGGTAGATGTTGGAGGAGACGAGCGCGAGGAAGGCGCCGCCGAGGCCCGCGAAGCCGCCGGAGATGATCACCGCGAGGTACTTGTAGCGGTAGACGTCCACGCCGAGGGACTCGGCCGCGACCGGGTTCTCGCCGCAGGAGCGCAGCCGCAGGCCGAAGCTCGTGCGCCACAGCACCCACCACGTGAACGGCACGAGGAGCAGGGCGATCAGCGTCAGCGGCGAGAGGTCGGTGAGGACGCCGCCGACGAGCCCGGCGAGGTCCGAGATCAGGAACCAGTGCTTGTTCGCGAGGTCGCTGAGCCCGTCCGCGACGCCCGGCACGGTCCAGGTGCCGAGCGAGTCGATCGGCGGGGACTGCTTCGACGTACCGCCGTCCGCCTCGGCGAAGGTGAAGATCGAGAGGTAGCGCGTGACGCCGAGCGCGAGGATGTTGATCGCGACACCGGAGACGATGTGGTTGACGTTGTACGTCACCGTGATGATCGCGTGCAGCAGGCCGCCGAGCGCGCCGCCGACGATGCCGAGCAGGATGCCCACCCAGGGGCCCCACTGGTAGCCGGCCCAGGCGCCGAACCAGGTGCCGAGGATCATCATGCCTTCGAGGCCGATGTTGACGACGCCCGCGCGCTCGGCCCACAGCCCGCCGAGCCCGGCGAGGCCGATCGGGACGGCCAGGCGCAGCGCGGCGGACATCTGCCCGGTCGCGGTGATGCCGTCGGCGCCGGTGATGAGCCGTACGGCGGAGACGATGATCAGGAGCCCTGCGACGAGGAGCAGGACCACGGGCCAGGTGAGCTTGGGGCGGGGGCGGGGCGGCGCGGCCTGCGCCTTCTCCGGTGCGGTGGTGGTGGGCGTACTCATCGGGCCGCCGCCTCCTTCTTGACCTCGGTGGACGGGGTGGCGGCGGCAGCGGCTGCCGCGAGTTCGAGCCCGACGCGGCGCTGCTGGCGGCGCAGGCCCCACAGCCGTACCTGCTCGTAGGCGACGACGACGGCGATCACGATGATCCCCTGCATGATCGTCGCGATCTCCTTCTCGTACCCGTTGTAGTCGAGTACGGCGCTCGCCTTGTCGAGGAAGGCGATCAGGAGCGAGGCGGCGGCGATGCCGAGCGGGTTGTTGCGGCCGAGCAGGGCGATCGTGATGCCGGTGAAGCCGAGGCCGCTGGGGAAGCTCTGGCTGTACGTGTGCGTGTCGCCGAGCAGGATCGGCAGGCCCGCGAGCCCGGCGACCGCGCCGGACAGGAGCATCGCGGTGAGCGTCATGCGCTTGGCGCTGACGCCGCTCGCCGCCGCGGCCTCCTCGGAGGCGCCCGAGGCGCGCAGGTCGAAGCCGAAGCGGGTGCGGTTGAGGACGAGCCAGTAGACGAGGCCCGCGAGGATCGCGACGAAGACGAAGCCGTAGATCTCGCCCGCGTCGCCCATGCCGATGCCGGGGAACCAGCCGGCCTTGTCCATGACGCCGGTCGTCTGGTTGTTGCCGACCTGCACACCGAAGTTGTCGGTGAGGCACAGCCACACGATGAGCGAGGTCGCGACCGAGTTGAGCATGATCGTCGCGACGACCTCGCTCACGCCGCGCATGACCTTCAGGACGCCGGCGATCCCGGCCCACAGGGCGCCGGTGAGCATCGCGATGATCAGCAGCGCGGGGATCTGGAGCACCTGCGGCAGCGCGAGGTGGAAACCGGCGATCGCGGTGACGCAGGCGGCGAGGCGGTACTGCCCGTCGACGCCGATGTTGAAGAGGTTCATGCGGAAGCCGAGGGCGACCGCGAGCGCGGCGAGGTAGTAGACCCCCGCCTGGTTGATGATCAGGACCTGCTGGTCGGAGTAGCCGATCTGCTCGAACATGAGCTGGAAGGGCTCGACCGGGTTCTTGCCCGAGACGACCAGGACGATGCCGGTCACGACGAACGACACGACGAGGGCGATCACCGGGCCCGCGACGGCCAGGATCAGCCGCTCGGAGTCCCACTTCTTGCCGGAGGGGCCGTGCGCCTCGGAGCCCCGGGACGGGCCGGGCCCTCCGGACTTGCCCGGCTTGCCCGGCTTGCCCGGCTCCAGCGGCGACTCGTCCGGTGACTGCGCGGAGAGGTTGCTCATCGAGGGGTGTCCTTCTCCTGCGGGGCCTTCGAGGTCTGCGGGGGTACGGGTTTCTTCGCGGTGTCCACCGAGGGGGCGGCCTTCGCGGCGGCGGTCCCGGTGGTGGCGCTCTCCTCCAGGTGGCCGCTGCTCGCCCCCGTCATCGCGGAGCCCAGTTCCTCGGGCGTGATGTGCGCGGGGTCGGCGTCGGCGACGAGGCGGCCGCGGTAGATGACCCGCAGGGTGTCCGAGAGGCCGATGAGTTCGTCCAGGTCTGCGGAGATGAGGAGGACCGCGAGCCCTTCGCGGCGCGCCTCGCGGATCTGGTCCCAGATCTGCGCCTGCGCGCCGACGTCCACGCCCCGGGTCGGGTGCGCGGCGATCAGGAAGCGCGGCTTGTGGCTCATCTCGCGGCCGACGATGAGCTTCTGCTGGTTGCCGCCGGAGAGCGAACCGGCCGTCACGTCGATGCCGGGCGTACGGACGTCGTACTCCTCGACGATGCGGCGCGTGTCCTCCTGCGCGGCCTTCGGCGTGAGCCAGAAGCCCTTCGCGGCGGGCTCCTCGGTGACGTGCCCGAGCATGCGGTTCTCCCACAGCGGCGCGTCGAGGAGGAGACCGTGGCGGTGGCGGTCCTCGGGGATGTAGCCGACGCCGTGCTCGCGGCGCTTGCGCGTCGGCCACGGCGTGATCTCCTCGCCCGCGAGGAGGATGCGGCCCGAGTCGGCGCCCTTGAGGCCGATGAGCGCGTCGATCAGCTCGGTCTGCCCGTTGCCCTCGACGCCCGCGATGCCGAGGACCTCGCCCTCGTGGATCGTGAAGCTGATGTCGTCGAGGAGGGGCCGGCCGCCGTCGGCGCACAGCCGCAGCTTCTCGACGGTGAGCAGCGCGCGGTCCGTCACGGTGGACTCGGCGGTCTCCGGGGTGGGCAGTTCGCTGCCGACCATCAGCTCGGCGAGCTGCTTGGGCGTCGTCTCGGCGGGAACGGCGGTGCCCACCGTCGTACCGCGCCGGATGACGGTGATGTCGTCGGCGACGGAGAGGACTTCGCCGAGCTTGTGCGAGATGAAGATGACGCTGAGGCCCTCGGCCTTCAGCTCGCGCAGGTTGCCGAAGAGCGCGTCGACCTCCTGCGGCACGAGCACGGCGGTCGGCTCGTCGAGGATGAGCGTCGTCGCACCCCGGTAGAGCACCTTGAGGATCTCGACGCGCTGCCGCTCGGCCACCCCGAGGTCCTCGACGCGTACGTCGGGGCGGACCCCGAGCCCGTAGCGCTCGGACAGCTCGACGATCCTGCGGCGCGCGGCCCCGCCGATGCCGTGCAGCTTCTCGCTGCCGAGCACGACGTTCTCCAGGACGGTGAGGTAGTCGGCGAGCATGAAGTGCTGGTGCACCATGCCGATGCCGCGCGCGATCGCGTCGGCCGGGGAGCCGAAGGCGGCCTCCTGGCCGTCCACGCGGATCGTGCCCTCGTCGGGCTTCTGCATCCCGTAGAGGATCTTCATCAGCGTCGACTTGCCCGCGCCGTTCTCGCCGACGAGCGCGTGCACGGTGCCCTTGCGGACGCTGAGGTGGATGTCGTGGTTGGCGACCACGCCCGGGAAGCGCTTGGTGATGCCCTGGAGCTCGACCGCGGGCGCCTGGCCGCCGGACGGAGGGCTTTGAGACGCGTTGATGGCGCATTCTCCTCGGAAGGGGGCCCGCGTGCGGCGGCCCGGACGGGTGCGGGAGGGGTGGTGCGGGGGCGGGTGCCGGTCGGCCCCGGGGCGGGTTCAGCCTCCCCGGGGCCGGTGACGGCACCGTTTCGTGGCGGTGTCCACTGGTTCAGTTGTGGCGGTGCGGGACCGCCCGCGCTGCCGCGGGACCGCCCCCGGCGCTACGGGCTCCGCTCGGCCCCGTACCGCCGTGCGCGCGCGTGGCCCGGACGATACGCGCCGGCCGGGCCCAAGGCGCCGCTCAGCTGGTGGTCTTGACCTTGATCTTGCCCGCGGCGATGTCGGCCTTGGCCTTCTCGATCGCCTTCTGGAGCTTGGCGTCGCCCTTGAACTCCGGGTTGGAGTCGGCGAGGCCGACACCGTCGGAGCCGAGGTCGGCGCGGACGACGCCGGTCGCGGGCTTGCCGTCCTCCACCGACTTCACGAGGTTGTAGACCGCGCCCGCGACGTCCTTGGTGGCGGAGGTGAGGATGTGGTCCTTGTACTTCGCCAGCGGCTTCTGGCTGTACTGGTCGGAGTCGACGCCGATCGCCCACTTGTCGGCGGCGGCCGCGGCCTCGATGACGCCCTGGCCGGAGAGACCGGCGGCGGCGTAGACGACGTCCGCGCCCTTGTCGAGCTGGCCCTTCGCGGCCTCCTTGCCCAGGTTCGGGCTGGAGAAGCCGCCGTCCTCGGCCTTCTCGGTGAGGTACTGCTTCTCGATCTTGATCTTCGGGTCGACCGACTGGGCGCCCTGGACGTACCCGGCCTCGAACTTGTGGATGAGGGGGACGTCCACGCCGCCGACGAAGCCGATGTGGCCGCTCTTGCTGGTCATCGCGGCGGCGATGCCCGCGAGGTAGCTCGCCTGCTCCTCGTGGAAGACGAGGTCGGCGACGTTCTTCTCCTGGATGGTCTCGTCGTCGACGATGCCGAAGGTCGTCTTCGGGTGCTTGGCCGCGACCTCCTTGATGGCGGGCGCGTAGGCGAAGCCGACTCCGATGACGGGGTTGTAGCCCTGCTTCGCGAGCTGGTCGAGGCGGGCGACCTTGTCGGCGTCGGACTCGCCGTCGTTCGGCTCGACGTCCTCGCCGGTGAACTTGAACTCCTGCTCCGCCTTCACCATGCCCGCGTGCGCGGCATCATTGAAGGACTGGTCGCCCCGGCCACCGACGTCGTAGGCGAGGGCGAGACCCTTGGCCTTGGAGTCGCCGCCCTTGTCCTTGTCGGCGGCGGCGTCGCTGGAGGTACCGCCACAAGCGGTGACGGAGACGGCGAGAGCGGCGGTCGCAATGCCTGCGGCAGCGATTCGGGACAGGCGGCGCATGAGCGGGACTCCTTGTGTGGCGGCACCCGGATGGGGCGCTGGTTCCGCCGCAGCGTAACGCGCGTAGAACGCGCGGAAAACCCCCGCAGGTCACCCGTTATCCACCTGTGCCCAGGCGCCGTGGGCGCGGTTTCGCGGAGAGTGACCTTGCGCAGGTCGCGCGGTTTCGGGGCTCCGCCCCGGACCCCGCTCCTCAAACTCCCCCAGCCTTCGGCCGGGAGGTACCCCCAGAGGGGCTGGGTTTTTGCGTCCAGCCCCTCCCGGAAACGACCGCGTCAGGACGTCGGGACGTCGATCTTGCCCGCCTTGATGTCCGCCTCCGCCTTCTCGACCGCCGCCGTCAGGTCCGTCATCTTGCCGTACGCCGGGTTCGACTCGGAGAGGCCCACGCGGCCCGAGGCCAGGTCGAAGCGGGTTTCGCCGGTCTTGGGGGAGCCGTCGACGACGGACTTCGTCAGGTCGTAGACCGCGCCGCCGACGTCCTTCAGGACCGACGTCAGGATGTACTCCTTGTACTTGGCGAGCGGCTTCTGGTTGTACTGGTCGGAGTCGACGCCGATGGCCCACTTCTTCGCCGCCGCGGCCTCCTCGATGACGCCCTGGCCGGAGAGCCCGGCCGCCGCGTAGAGGACGTCGGCGCCCTTGTCGAGCTGGCCCTTGGCCGCCTCCTTGCCCAGGTTCGGGCTGGAGAAGCCGCCGTCCTCGGCCTTCTCCGTGAGGTACTGCTCCTCGACCTTGATCTTCGGGTCGACGGAGGCGACGCCCGCCTTGAAGCCCGCGCCGAACTTGTGGATGAGCGGCACGTCGACGCCGCCGATGAAGCCCACGTGCTTCTTCTTCGTCGCCTTCGCCGCCGCGACGCCCGCGAGGTAGGAGCCCTGTTCCTCGTGGAAGACGAGGTCGGCGACGTTGTCGCCCTTGACGGTGTCGTCGTCGATGATGCCGAAGGTGAGCTTCGGGTACTTGGGCGCGACCTCCTTCAGGGCGGGCGCGTACGCGAAGCCGACGCCGACGATCGGGTTGTAGCCGCTCTTGGCGAGCTGCGTGAGGCGCGCGACCTTGTCGGCGTCGGACTCGCCGTCCTGCGGTTCGACGGCCTGGCCGCCGAGCTTGAACTCCTTGCGGGCCTTCTCGAAGCCCGCGTACGCGGCGTCGTTGAACGACTGGTCGCCGCGCCCGCCGACGTCGTACGCGAGGCCGATGCCCTTGGACGCGGAGGAGTCGCCCTTCTTGGCGTCGTCCTTCTCTGCCTCACCGCTCGTCTTCCCGCAGGCGGTGGCGGCGAGCGCCAGCGCGGCGACTCCCACGGCGACCCGGGTGAACCTCGACTTGTGACCCACGGGGAACTCCCCTTCTCCAGGCGCTTGTTCGACGCGATCGTCGGCGCTCTCCAACGCGCCGCACAGTAACGCGCGTAGAAGCGGGGGCTGAAGGGCTTCGGCGAGGCGTTACCCATTCGTGCCAACGGGCCGTTACGGGCCGGTGAACGAGGGTGACGAAGGGGGGATTTGGGCGCCAGGCCGAAAACCTCAGCCCAAAAATCCAGCCCCTCCGGGCGGCACCTCCCGGCCGAAGGCTGGGGGAGATTGAGGAGCGGGGTGTGGGGCGGAGCCCCACAAGGGGCCCGCCCCGCCCTCGGGGGCTCAGCTCGTCCGGTCCTCCGCCGCGTCGAGCAGCGCCGCCGCCGTGAACAACTCGACCCCCACCGCGATCGCCGACTCGTCCACGTCGAAGTCGCCCTGGTGCAGGTCGCGGGAGAGCCGGTCGCCGGGGGTGCGGACGCCGAGGCGGGCCATCGCGCCGGGCACGTGCTGGAGGTACCAGGAGAAGTCCTCGCCGCCCAGGCTCTGTTCGGTGCTCTCGACGGAGTCGGCGCCGTGCCGCGCGGTCATCGCGTCGCGCAACAGGTCGGCGGCGGAAGCCTCGTTGACGACCGGGGGCACTCCGCGCACGTACGTGATCTGCGTCTTCGCGCCGTAGAGCGCCGCGACCTCGTCGATCGCCGCGTACACCGTGTCGGGCGCCGTCTCCCACGTGCGCTGGTCCAGGCACCGTACGGTCCCGGCGAGTTCGGCGTGCTGCGGGATGACGTTGGTGGCGTGCCCGGACTCGATGCGGCCCCACGTGATCGCGAGCCCCGCGCGGGTGTCGACCCGGCGCCCGACGAGCGCGGGGACCTCGGTGGCGACCTTGGCGACGGCCGTGACGAGGTCGGTCGTCAGGTGCGGGCGCGCGGTGTGGCCGCCGGGGCCGTCGAGCGAGATCTTGAGGCTGTCGCACGCCGAGGTGATCGGGCCGTGGCGCAGCCCGATGCGGCCCGCGTCGACCTTGGGGTCGCAGTGCACGGCGAGGATGCGGCCCACGTTCTCCAGGACCCCGTCGCGCACCGCGTCGGCCGCGCCGCCGGGCAGGACCTCCTCGGCCGGCTGGAAGACGAGCCGGACCGGGCGCGGCAGCAGGCCGCGCTGGAGGAGGTCGGCGAGGACGAGGCCGGTACCGAGCACGACGGTCGTGTGCACGTCGTGGCCGCAGGCGTGCGCGCGGCCGGGGACGGTGGAGCGGTAGGCGGTCGTGACCTTGGTGTCGGGGATGGGCAGCGCGTCGATGTCGGCACGCAGCGCGAGCATCGGGCGGCCCCCGTCCCACTCGCCGATGTCGCACACGAGCCCGGTGCCGCCCTTGAGCACGCGGGGGCGCAGGCCCGCCTCCTCCAGTCTGGCCTTGATCGCCCCGGTCGTACGGACCTCCTGGTTGCCCAGCTCCGGGTGCGCGTGCAGATCGCGCCGGAAGGCGATCAGCTCCTCGCACAGCCCGGCGGGAAAATCGGCCGCCGCACCGGGCAGGGCCGCGCCTGAAGCGGCGGCGGCTCCGGCCGGGGCGACATCGGTGGTGGCGGTGGGGGCGGGGGCATCGGTCTCGGGCGCTTCGAGGTGGCTCACCCTTCGAAGGGTAAGGCGATGCAGGGGGCAACTATCCAGTCAAACGCGAAAGTTCACCGGGAAAGACGTAAGAAAGTCTGCCCGATTCCGCATGGTGGACGCCCACGATGGGTATGCCTCGCTTTTACTCGTGTTTACGCTCGCGTGTTCGGATCGGCCGGAACGTCCGCGTTCCCCGCCGCGCCGTCCCCGCGCCCCGCCTCCCGCACGGCGTCGAGGAATTCCCGTACCGCCGTGCTCCGCTCCCCCGCCCGCACCGCCCCGTGGACGGCGCGCACGGGCGGGTCGGTGAGCGGGCGCGCGACGAGTCCGGGGCGCAGCGCGGGGACGAGGGAGCGCGGGACGAGCGCGACGCCGTGCCCGGTGGCGACGAAGCCCTGCTTGCCGAGCCAGCCGCCGCACTCGACGCCCGCGCGCGGCGTGAACCCGGCCCGCGCCGCCGCCGCCGTGAGGAGGGAGGCCGCGCCCTCGTAGTCCTCGACCCACAGCTCGTCCGCGAGCGCCGCGAGGTCGGCGACGGCGTGTGCGGCGAGCGGGTGGCCCGTGGGGAGCAGGCACCACAGGGGCTCGTCGAAGAGGTGCGTGACGGTGAGCCCCGAGTGGGCGGGCAGCCCCGGCGGGTAGTCGGTGACGACGGCGAGATCGAGTTCCCCGTCGTGGACGCGCGGCAGCAGGCGCGGGGTCGTGTCCTCGGCGAAGACGGCGCCCGCGCCGG
>NZ_JAAGLR010000713.1 GCF_010548245.1 Streptomyces sp. SID11385 | reverse complement strand
CGTCCCCCTCAGAGGACCAGGCCAATATTGGTGCGCGCACCGGCCACGGAAAAGCTGGTCCCGAGGGTCCCCGGGGGCGATAGTGACCCCTGACGTGCACCTGTCCGTCCGGGCCTTCCCCAGCACCGCGCCCGTACGGCGGACCGCACCGCCCACCGAGATGGACCCACACAGATGGGGGACCCCCGCCCATGACCGGCTCCAC
>NZ_JAAGLR010000677.1 GCF_010548245.1 Streptomyces sp. SID11385 | reverse complement strand
GAGCGCGGCGCCCGCGCACGCGAGCCCGTCGCCCTCGCGCCGCTCGCGCAGGTGCGTGAGCGGGGGCAGCGGCCGGGTGAGGAGCGCGGCGAGCCGCTCGGTGAGCGGATCGGGGGGCGATACGGGGACGGGCCCGAGCAGCCCGGCGAGCGCGGGATCGGGCGTGTCGTCGCCGAGGAGGTGCGCGACGAGGCGGTCGGGTACGCGCAGGACGCGGCCGAGGAAGGGAAGCTCGGGCTCGTCGACGCGGAGCAGGCCGAGGCGGACGAGCGGGGCGGAGGCGTGGAAGCGGGCGCGCGCCTCGGGGTCGGCGGCGGAGAGGCCGCACAGGTCGAGGGCGAGCCCGGTGGTGGCGCGGCGACGGCTCACGTCGTCGTTGAGGTACCCGTACAGCGTCTCGAAGGAGCGGTCGACGTCGGGCGCGAGCGCGAGGAGCAGGAGCGCCTGTTCGGTGGCGGTGAGGCCGCAGCGCGCGGCGAGCGCGGCGAAGCGGTCGGCGCCG
>NZ_JAAGLR010000644.1 GCF_010548245.1 Streptomyces sp. SID11385 | reverse complement strand
CGCCGCGCGTACGCGCGGCTGCACTCGGGCACGCTCGCGGTGCGCGAGCGGGTGCCGTACGGGGCGGAGGGGAAGAGCGCCGTCCTGACCGGGCTCGACGTCTTCGCCGACGGCGGCCCCGCACCGGCGCGTACGGCGCGCGCCGGGCAGATCGCGCTCGTGCGCGGGCTCCCGGGCCTCCGCATCGGCGACCACCTCGGCACCGGTACCGGTGGCGGGACGGACGAGGCGGGGACGGCCGACGCGGGGACGGCCTTCGCCCCGCCGAGCCTGAGCAGCGTCGTCGTGCCCGCCGGCCGCCGCGACGCGCTCGCGCTGTGGCCCGCGCTCGGCGAGCTGGCCGAGCAGGACCCGCTCATTGGCCTGCGCCGCGACCCGGCGCGCGAGGAGATCTCCGTCTCGCTCTACGGCGAGGTGCAGAAGGAGGTCATCGCGACGACGCTCCTGGAGGAGTACGGGGTACGGGCCGGGTTCAGGGCGAGCCGCCCGCTGTGCGTGGAGCGCGTGCGCGGCGAGGGGGCCGCCGTCGAGGTCGGCGAGCAGGACGGCAATCCCTTCCTCGCCACGATCGGGCTGCGGGTACGCGCCGGGGTGCCCGGCTCGGGCACCGTCTTCCGGCTCGGCATCGAGCTGGGCTCGCTGCCCCCCGCGTTCCTCAAGGCGATCGAGGAGACGGTGGGCACGGTGCTCGGCGAGGGGCTGCGCGGCTGGCCGGTCGTGGACTGCGAGGTGACGCTCTTCCGCTCCGGCTACTGGCCGCGCCAGAGCCACAGCCACGCGGTCTTCGACAAGTCGATGTCGTCCACGGCGGGCGACTTCCGGCTCCTGACGCCGCTCGTCCTCATGACGGCGCTGCGCGCGGCCGGCACGGTCGTCGAGGAGCCCGTGCACCGCTTCCGCCTGGAGGTGCCCGCCGAGGCGTACGGGGCGGTGCTGCCCCTGCTGGGCCGGCTCGGCGCTGTGCCGGGCGCCCCGCACGCCGCGGGCGGCACGTACACCGTCGAGGGCGAGATCCCGGCGGAGCACGTGCACGAGCTGGGACGGCTCCTGCCGGGCCCGAGCCGGGGCGAGGGCGTCCTGGAGACGGAGTTCGCCACGTACCGCCCCGTACGCGGCGAGGTCCCCGAGCGCTCCCGCACGGACGCCGACCCGCTGCACCGGGAGGAGTACCTGCTGCGGGTCGTGCGCGGGGTGCCGGTGGACGGCCGGCGCTGAAGCGGCGGCCGACCGCGGAAACGGCCCGTACGGGTGCTCCGGGTGGGGTCCCGGGCACCCGTTCGGGCTTGTTAGTCTTGGCGTCGACGAAGGGGAGTAGTCCCGCGATACCGGTATGTCGACATACTGGCCGCGCGTGCGCCGGGAGGCGGACGCGGGCCCGGCGACCGGGCTGCCCGGCACGCCGGGCGGTGGACGAGACCTTCGGCCAGGCAGGACCGTGCCCGCGACCCCGTGGGCGCGTTCGTCGTGCCGTGGCCGAGTGGTCCTTCCCGCCGGGCGGCGCACGGATCGCGGCCGCGGCCCCGTTCACGAAAGACCGGCACCGCTTCGATGTCTCTCGATCCGCTCGCCATCGTCACGGCCTTCGGCCTCATCTTCCTCGCCGAGCTTCCCGACAAGACCATGTTCGCCTCGCTGGCGATGGGGACCCGGATGCGGCCCCTCTACGTGTGGCTCGGCACCTCCAGCGCCTTCCTCGTGCACGTCGTGATCGCGTGCGCGGCGGGAAGCCTCATCGGGCTGCTGCCCACCTGGATCGTCTCGCTCGTCTCGGCGCTGCTCTTCGGCTTCGGCGCCGTGCTCCTCTTCCGCGCCGACGCGGGGGACGACGAGGCCGAGGACGCGGCGGCCAGCCGCAAGGTCACCGGGTTCTGGCCCGTGTGGACGACCGCGTTCATGGCGGTCTTCATCAGCGAATGGGGCGACCTGACGCAGATCACGACGGCGAACCTCGCCGCCTCGCGCGGCACGCTCTCGGTCGCGATCGGCTCCTGGGCGGCGCTCATGAGCGTCTCGGCGCTCGCGCTGCTCGCCGGGCGGTTCATCGCCAAGCGCGTGCCGCTGAAGACGGTGCAGCGGGTCGGCGGGGTCTGCATGGCGGGTCTGGCGATCTGGTCGCTCGTGGAGATCTTCACGGGGTGACGCCCGGCGCCCCGGCCGGAGCGCCCGTCCGCGAACGGACGGGGCTCAGGCCGGGGTCAGCCGGAGCTGGATCTCCTTCTCCTGGTCCCCCGAGGCCGAGCCGAGCACCTCGACGGCGTAGACCTCGTCGAGGGCTTCCTGGAGGTCGGTGACCGCGTGGTAGCCGCCCTGCGCGGTGAGGTCGAGCGCGGCGTCGATGCGCACCGGCGAGGTGCGGCCCCTCCGGTCGGAGGTGTCGAAGGTGGCGCTCCAGACCGTGGGGCGCTCCCCCGGTGTCTCGCTCGGGGTGTCGCTCGCCGCGCGGTCGGTGCCGAAGGCTCCCGCGAGGGCGGTGAGGACGGCGTCGGCATCGCGTGCCGAGCAGCCCTCCAGCTCCACGACGACCTGTGCGGACTGATCCTGCTCCATGGTGGTTCTCCTCCCGTCGTGAGGGCGTGACGGTGGCCGTGTCCCGCTTCTTCTCAGCGTGCGCCGCCGGGCGCCGCCGCGCGACCGGGGCCGTCAGCCACTGGGCTCCTGCGGGGCCGGCCCGCTCCCGTGGGCGTCCCCGGTGTGGGGGCGCCCCTCCCGTCCCGTCCCGCCCTCGTCGGTGTCGGGCACTTCGCCGCTGCCGTCGCGCGCCGGGGGCGGGGCCACCTCCAGCGGGTCCTCGCCGGGGCTGCGCTGCTGGTCGGGCAGGTCTCTGGGCACGAGGGGCCGGCCGTGCTCCCCGGGGGCCTTCGGCGGTTGCTCACCCATGCGCTTCTCCTCAGTCCAGTCCTCGTACGACGTTTCCCGCGGGCCACTCGGGGTCGGGCGGCGTGGGGGCCTGCGCCTCCTCGCCGCCCACCTGGGGCCGGCCGGACAGGTGGGTGCGGACCTCGCCCTCGGGCGGCGGGGGCGGGGTGGGTATCGGGGTGGGGTGCGCTGCGCTGTCGTGCACGGCGGCTCTCCTCTCGCTTCGCGTCCGGTGGGGACGGCCTTCGAGTACCCGCGGGAAGGGCGGTCATACGGAGCGGGGGCACAGGAGCGGCGGTCATACGGAGGGGGCCGTCGCACGAGGCGGGGGGGAAGCGGACGCCGCCTGACCGGCGCGAAAGAAGTGCGGCCCCGCCGTGCCCTCGGGGGAAGAAGGGCGGCGGGGCCGCTGGCAGCTCGGGGACCCGGGGGGGGGAGGGCCGGTCCGAGCTTGCGTCGAGGTCCTTGTGCCCCGCCCATCCTCGCACAATCCTGTGACGCGGGTCACATTTCGGTTGCGGAGCCGTTCCGGGGCCCGCCGAGGAGCCCGGTCCCCGCGCGGCGGAGCACGTGCGCGACGGCGTCGGCGGTGGTGGGGCGCCCGGTGAGGACGCGCAGCGCGTCGGCCGTCTCTTCGAGGCGGCGGCGTTCGCGCAGGTCCGCGGGGGCGCGACGGACGCGGTGCTCCTGGCGGCGGTAGCGGCGGAGGAGGCCGTCGAGCAGCACGTCGTGGGGCAGGGTCATGGGCGGGGCACTCCGGCGAGGGGGCCGCCGCGACGTACGGCGGGGGCCCGGGGACGTACTCCCCGGGGCGGATACGGGCTGTGGCGCGGCCCGGCGACCGGCACCGCCGGTCATCCTCTCCCCCGCCGCGCCCGCCCGCATCCGCCCGTCCGGGGGCAGGACGCCGGTGTCGCCTCCGGCGTCCTGCCCCCCTCCCGGGGCGGTCCGGGCGCGCGGTCAGGCGTGCGCCCGGTCCGTCCCGGAGCCTGCGTGGGCGCGGCTCAGCGCCGCAGCCACACCGCCGTGTCCGTCGGGAGCAGGCCGCCCTCGTCGAGGGGGCCGCTCGCGAGCAGGACGCTCTCGTGCGCGGGCAGCGCGGCGGGCTCGGCGCCCAGGTTGACGAGACACAGGAGCCCGCCGGGGCGCGCGAAGGCGAGCACACCCGGTGTCTCGGACAGCCACTCGATCGGCCCGTCGCCGAAGCCCGCCTCGGTGGCGCGCACGCGGATCGCCGCGCGGTAGAGGGAGAGCATCGAGCCGGGGTCGGCGGCCTGGACGTCGGCGGCGTAGGCCGACCAGCCCTCGGGCTGCGGGAGCCACGGCTCGGTGGTGGAGCCAAAGCCGCTGTAGGGGGCGTCGGCGGTCCACGGGAGCGGGACGCGGCAGCCGTCGCGGCCGGGGTCGACGCCCTCGGAGCGGAAGTACATCGGGTCCTCGACGCGGTCGAGGGGGATGTCCGCCTCGGGCAGGCCCAGTTCCTCGCCCTGGTAGACGTAGACCGAGCCGGGCAGCGCGAGCGAGAGCAGGGCGGCGGCGCGGGCCCTGCGGGTGCCGAGCGCGAGGTCGCTCGGGACGCCGAAGCGCTTGCGCTCGAAGGCGAAGCCGGTGTCCTCGGCGCGGCCGTAGCGGGTCACGGTGCGGGTCACGTCGTGGTTGCAGAGCACCCAGGTCGCGGGGGCGCCGACCGGGGCGTGCTCGGCGAGGGTGCTGTCGATGGCGTCGCGGAGCTGGTCGCGGTCCCAGGGACAGCTCATGAAGTTGAAGTTGAAGGCGGTGTGGAGTTCGTCGGGGCGCAGGTAGCGCGCGAAGCGCTCGGCGTCCGGCATCCACACCTCGCCGACGAAGACGCCGCCGTACTCGTCGGCGACGCGGCGCCAGGAGCGGTAGATGTCGTGCAGTTCGTCGCGGTCGATGTACGGGTTGGGGTCGACGCCCTCGACGTAGTCGGGCAGCGCCGGGTCCTTCGCGACGAGGGCCGCCGAGTCGATCCGTACGCCCGCGACGCCGCGCTCGAACCAGAAGCGCAGGACGTCCTCGTGCTCCTTGCGGACGTCGGGGTGGTCCCAGTTGAGGTCGGGCTGCTGCGGCGTGAAGAGGTGGAGGTACCACTCGCCGTCCTCGACCCGGGTCCAGGTGTCCCCGGAGAACTGCGAGGGCCAGTCGTTGGGCGGCAGTTCGCCGTGCTCGCCGCGTCCCGCCCGGAAGTGGAAGCGCTCCCGCTCCGGGCTGCCGGGGCCCGCCTTGAGCGCGGCCCGGAACCAGGCGTGCTGGTCGGAGACGTGGTTGGGGACGATGTCGACGATGGTGCGGATGCCGAGCGTGCGGGCCTCGTCGATGAGTTTCTCGGCCTCGGCGAGGGTGCCGAAGGCCGGGTCGATCGTCCGGTAGTCGGCGACGTCGTACCCGCCGTCGGCGAGCGGCGAGAGGTACCAGGGGGTGAACCAGATCGCGTCGACACCGAGTTCGGCGAGGTACGGCAGCTTGGCGCGGACACCCGCCAGGTCGCCCGTGCCGTCGCCGTTGCCGTCCGCGAAGCTGCGCGGATAGACCTGGTAGATGACGGCGGAACGCCACCAGTCGGGCCCTGCGGGCTCCCGGGAGCTGCCTTCCATCGTTGTATGTCCTTTCGGGCGCCGGCGGGTCGTGCCCGCGGCACCGTGACGTGAGGCGGTGTCATTCCCTGGCCGGGCCGGCGGCGTGGGTACGGCGCCGGGCCGGACGGCGTGGGCTGCGCGCCACCGCCCCCGCAGCGGGGTCGGATCAGGGGGCGGCGGCGCGCAGG
>NZ_JAAGLR010000616.1 GCF_010548245.1 Streptomyces sp. SID11385 | reverse complement strand
ACGGAGGGGGACCGATGACACCCACCGCGACGGCGACGGACGGCCGCCAGGGCACCCGTACGGATGCTCGGCGCCGTCACACCCCTACGGCCGAGGGACGCCGTCACGCCCGTACGGCCGAGGGACGCCGTCTCACCCGTACGGGCACACGCCTCGCCCCCCGTACGACCACCCGCCGTCGCCCCCCGCGCGCCCACACCGACACCCGCGACCGTGCGCGCCACCAGCGCCTGGCCTCCACCTGCCA
>NZ_JAAGLR010000588.1 GCF_010548245.1 Streptomyces sp. SID11385 | reverse complement strand
ATCGAGATCAGCCCGCGTCCCGGGGCGTCCCGCTCCGCGAGGAGCTTTGCGAGGGTGGCGACGATCCGGGCGCCGGTCGCGGCGAACGGGTGCCCGGTGGCGAGCGAGGAGCCGGCCACGTTGAGCTTCTCCCGGTCGACGGGGGCCAGGCCCGCCTTCTCCCAGGCGGCCAGCGTGGCGAGCACCTGGGAGGCGAAGGCCTCATGGACCTCGAAGAGATCGAAGTC
>NZ_JAAGLR010000559.1 GCF_010548245.1 Streptomyces sp. SID11385 | reverse complement strand
CTCGTCCGGCCCCGCACCCGCCCCGAGACGCCACCGCCCCAATAACCACATTTTCGTCCGTTATGTGCGTATCGTCCTTCCATGCCCACGCCATACGGATCTTCCCGGGGCGGCATGGTCTTCGGCGCGGACGAAGTGCGCGTCGTGCGCCGTGCCCTCGCCCTGCTGCCAGGACCCACCCGCACGGACGATGTCCGCGACTGCCTCCGCCTCTCGCAGGCGGTCGACGCCGCGGTGGACGAGGCCGCGC
>NZ_JAAGLR010000516.1 GCF_010548245.1 Streptomyces sp. SID11385 | reverse complement strand
GCCGCAGCCGCCGGGGGACCACCTGACGGGGGTGCTGCGGGGTGTGGCGGCGGAGGCCGCTCGGGTCCTGGGGACGGGCCCCGGGCCCGGCGGGATCGTGGGGGCGGGCAGCGGGGTCGTGGCGCTGGGGGCTCCGGGGGCGCGGGAGCTCCAGGCGCTTCGGGGGTGAGGCGGGCGCCCCGGCCCGGAGCCGGGAGGAGCGCGTGTCGCCCGAAAGACGGAACCTGCGCCCACCCCCGAGGTGGACGCCGGTGCGCGGCGCTCTCAGCGCCGGCTCAGCCCAGCAGGGGCAAGTACGGGGAGAGGTCGGCGCGTTCGCCGCTCGCGCTCACGCGGGCCGCGGCGCGTTCGCTCGACCAGTCGGTGCGGCCCGTGGCGAGGCGGACCCAGGTGAGGGGGTCGGTCTCGACGACGTTGGGCGGGGTGCCGCGCGTGTGGCGGGGGCCCTCGACGCACTGCACGACGGCGTACGGCGGCACCCGTACCTCCGTCGACGCGCCGGGCACGTGGGCGGCGAGCGCGTCGGCGAGCAGGCGTGTGCAGGCGGCGAGCGCCTGCCGGTCCAGGGGCACCTCGCGCCCGGTCGCGCGCGCCAAGTCATCGCTGTGCACGACGAGTTCGACGCAGCGGGTGACGAGGAAGTCGCCGAGGGCCATGGGCCCGGCGGGGGCGGCGACGAGCCGTCCGGGCAGGGCTCCTTCGAGCACCCGGTCGGCGCGCGTCGCGGTCTCGGCGAGCCAGTCGTCCAGCGCGGCGCGCCCCACGAGCCCGGCGGCCCGCTCCCGTACCCGCTCCTCGTTGAGCGCGGCCCGCGTGACAGTCGTGAACGGCCAGTCGGTGAGGGCTACTTGGGACCCGGTCGGCGGCTCCGCCTCAACCGCGCGCGTCACCGACTCCAGGGTGAGCCCGAGGTGCGTGACGAGTTCCGCGACGGTCCATTCCCCGAGCCCGGAGGGCAGCGCGAGTTCCTTCTCGCCGAGCCCGCGCACGGCCGCTCGGGCGAGCCCGTACTGGGCGAAGAGCGCGGTGCTCGTCTTCCGGAAGTCATAGGTGCGGGGGCGGCGCTTGGCGGGTGGCATGGGACGAGCGTAGGCGGTCCGCGGCACCGGCCGCACCGTGCTGCCGGAGGAGGCGGTCCCGCCGGTCCGGGGGTATGCGGGCACGGCAAGGCGGGGCTCCGGCCGCCCTCCTCGCGGCGGCCGGAGCCCTGGGGTCGTTCTCAGGCGCCGGGGGCGTCCCCCGGAGCGGCGGGCCCGC
>NZ_JAAGLR010000482.1 GCF_010548245.1 Streptomyces sp. SID11385 | reverse complement strand
CGCCGGTGGCGGGGTGAACGGCCCGCCGCGGGCCGGGCGCCCCGTACCCGCCGCGCCGCGCCCCTCCCCCGTACCCGGGCCCCCGCTACTCCCCCGCGAAGCCGATGACGAGCCACATCAGCGCGACGCCCGCGACCGTGCACAGGAGGGTCGAGCGGGCCGGGTGGCTGTGGCTGGCCTCGGGGAGGATCTCGGCGGCGGCGATGTAGAGGAGGACGCCGCCGAAGAAGCCGAGGTAGCAGGCGAGCGCTTCGCCCGGAATGGTGAACAGGAGCGTGGACGCGGCGCCCGCGACGGGCGCGACGGCGTCGGCGCCGAGCATCGCGAACGCCTTGCGGCGCGCGTTGCCCGTGGCGCGCGTGAGCGTGTACGTGTTGAAGCCGTCCGCGAAGTCGTGGCTGATGACGGCGAGCGCGACGGTGAAGCCGATCGCCTCGCCGACCTGGAACGAGGCGCCGATCGCGATGCCGTCGGCGACGCTGTGGCCGACCATCGCGGCGGCGGCGCCGATGCCGACCTGCGGGACCTGCTCGGGGTTCTGCGCGCCGTGCGCGGCGCGGCGCAGCGCGAGGAGGCGTTCGACGACGTGCGCGACGAGGAAGCCCGCGACGAAGAGGAGCAGCGCGGCGGGCACGCCCCACACGTGCCGCCCCGCGCCCTCGATCGCCTCGGGGAGGAGGTCGAGCCCGACGACGCCGAGCATGAGCCCGCCCGCGAAGCCGAGGACGAGGTGCCGCCGGTCGGTGACGTGGTGCGCGGCCCAGCCGCCGACCAGCGTCATCACGAAGGACCCGAGGGCCACGAGCACGACCATGCCTCTTTGCTAACGGACCGGGCGCCCCGCCGCACCTCGTCGCTCGTGGTGGGGGTCGGCGCGTCGTCGGCGGCGACGAGCGGCGAGATCGAGGCGCTGGTCCGGGCCGCGCTCGGCGCGGCCGGGCTGCCGCCG
>NZ_JAAGLR010000453.1 GCF_010548245.1 Streptomyces sp. SID11385 | reverse complement strand
CAGATAGAGGCTACTCGTCAAGTGGTCAAGAACGACCACATCCAGATCAGAAATGTTCGGAAAGGAGAAGATAACGAAAGGGCAGGTGAGTCCGACGTAGCCGCCCACCGAGAACGGCAGCAACTGCAGTTGCACATGGGGGAGTTGGGCCACCTGACGCAGATGTTGCAGCTGATCCCTCATCACCTCCGGTCCGCCCACCTCGCGGTGGAGCACCGCTTCGTCCAGCACGGCGGT
>NZ_JAAGLR010000426.1 GCF_010548245.1 Streptomyces sp. SID11385 | reverse complement strand
CCTCGTCGTCTCCCCGCTGCCCGCGCGCGCCGCCACCCTGGTGCGCACACTCGCCGCCGGTGAAGTGCCGCTCGTCCTCACCGGGCAGGCCGCCTTCGACCCCGAGTGGGGCGCCGCCGTGCTCCTGGACGCGCCGCCCGCGCACGCGCGCGCCGCCGAGCAGTGGGCCCGCGCGCTCGGTACGGAACCGGACTTCGACCTCGCCGCGACCGTCGCCCCCTACCGCC
>NZ_JAAGLR010000368.1 GCF_010548245.1 Streptomyces sp. SID11385 | reverse complement strand
GGGCTCCGCGTCCTCGGGTTCGGCGCGCGGGCGGCTCGGCGTCGGGCTCGTGAGCGTACCGACCGTGCCCCGGCACGACCCGCGCGCGGCGGTCCTGGAGCGGGCGGAGGTGCCCGAGCGCAAGCGGTTCTGTTCGCGCGCCGACTGCGGCGCCCCGGTGGGGCGGGCGCGCGGGGAGCGTCCCGGGCGCACGGAGGGGTTCTGCACGAAGTGCGGGCACCCGTACTCGTTCGTGCCCAAGCTGGGCCCCGGGACGGTGGTGCACGGTCAGTACGAGGTCGTGGGCTGTCTCGCGCACGGCGGGCTCGGCTGGGTCTACCTCGCGATCGACCGCGCGGTCTCGGACCGCTGGGTCGTGCTCAAGGGCCTGCTCGACACGGGCGACCAGGATGCGATGGAGGCGGCGATCTCGGAGCGGCGCTTCCTCGCCGAGATCGAGCACGCCAACATCGTGCGCATCTACAACTTCGTCGAGCACCTCGACCAGCGCACGGGCTCGCTCGACGGCTACATCGTCATGGAGTACGTGGGCGGCAAGTCGCTCAAGGAGATCGCCAACGCCCGCCGCACCGGCGAGGGCCGCCGCGACCCGCTCCCCGTCGAGCAGGCGTGCGCCTTCGGCATCGAGGCGCTCGACGCGCTCGGCCACCTGCACAGCCGTTCGCTGCTGTACTGCGACTTCAAGGTGGACAACGCGATCCAGACCGAGGACCAGCTCAAGCTCATCGACATGGGCGCGGTGCGCCGCGCGGACGACGAGGAGTCGGCGATCTACGGGACGGTCGGCTACCAGGCGCCCGAGGTCGCCGAGGTAGGGCCCTCGGTCGCCTCCGACCTGTACACGGTGGCGCGGACGCTCGCGGTGCTCACCTTCGACTTCCAGGGTTATACGACGGTCTACGTGGACAGCCTGCCCGATCCCGCGCAGGTCCCGGTCTTCCAGGAGTTCGAGTCCTTCTACCGGCTCCTCGTACGCGCGACGGACCCGGACCCCGCGCGCCGTTTCGCCTCGGCGGAGGAGATGGCGGAGCAGCTCACGGGGGTGCTGCGCGAGATCGTGGCCCGCCGCACGGGCCGCCCGCACCCCGCGCTCTCGACCCACTTCGGCCCGGAACTGCGCGTCCCCGACACGGAGTTGTTCCTCCCGGCGGGCGGCAAGGTCTCGGCGCTGGGGGTACGGGGGACGGGACGCGCGGGCGCCAAGGGGCGGCGTGGGGCGCCTACGGCTCTGCCGGGGGCGGGCGCGGCGGCCACCGCGCAGGCCGCCCCCACGCCCGG
>NZ_JAAGLR010000333.1 GCF_010548245.1 Streptomyces sp. SID11385 | reverse complement strand
GCCGCGTAGGGCGGCGCGGGCGGCCGGGGCGTCCGACGGGGCGGCGCGGGTGCGCACCGCGGTGGCGTCACCACGGCGGCGGGCTGGCTATCGCGCGGGCGAGGACTTCGTCGAGCCGCTGCGCCGTGGCCGGTACGTCGAGGTGCGAGTTGTCGATGATCGGCAGCCCCGAGCCGTACCAGCCGGCCATGCGGCCGTGGATGCTCGCGACCTCCTCGTCGCTGAGCCTGCGGTTGCCCGTGCGCGCGGCGTTGCGTTCCAGGACGACGTCCAGCCCGGGCAGCAGCACGACGGGCAGCAGCCCGGGGCCCACGTGCCGCTTCCAGCCGCCGAGCCCGACGACGGGACGGTCGGGGAAGACGGCGTCGTCGATGACGCAGGAGATGCCGTTGGCGAGGAAGTTGCGCGCCGCGAAGCCGCAGGTGCGGCGCGCGAGCCGGTACTGCACCTCGGAGTTGTCGTTCCACCCGGCCTGCGGGTCGGCGAAGCCCGCGTGCACCCACTCGCGCACGTCGTCGAGGCTGATGTGCGCCGTCGGTACGGGCCGCCGCGCCGCCCAGTACCGCGCGACGGTCGTCTTGCCGGCCCCCGCGGGCCCGATGAGCAGCACGGCGAGGATCGTCGAGCCCGTCCCGGCCTGCGGCCCGGGCGCGACGCTCGGCGCGGCCACGGGCGCGTCGGGCGGCAGCGCG
>NZ_JAAGLR010000304.1 GCF_010548245.1 Streptomyces sp. SID11385 | reverse complement strand
GGGTGAGGCCCACCGCGACCGCGACGGCGAACGGCAGCGTCTGCGCCCCCTGCCCCTGCGCCACCGCGTCCGCGCACAGCACGAGCGGCGGGACGAGGAGCATGAACCGTACGAGCGTCCAGGCCACCGAACGCACCGAGGCGGCGAACGCGCTCGCCGGACGCGGCGGCCCGTCCCAGGCACCGAGCAGCCGCGTCCGCGTCCCGGTCGCCGTCACGAGCCCCGTCGCCGTGCCGCTCGCGACGGTCGAGC
>NZ_JAAGLR010000273.1 GCF_010548245.1 Streptomyces sp. SID11385 | reverse complement strand
GGCCTCGTCCTGCGCGCCTGGGCGACGCTGCCCGCCTGGGCGCGCGGCGAGGAGCCGGGCCCCGCTCTCGCGCTGTGCCACGGAGACCTGCACCTGGGACAGCTCGTGCGCCACCCGGCCGCCCGCGGCCCGTGGCGGCTCATCGACATCGACGACCTGGGACTCGGTGATCCCGCCTGGGACCTCGCCCGGCCCGCCGCCTGGCACGGCTGCGGGCTGCTCTCGGCCGCCGACTGGTCCACCTTCCTCGGCGCCTACCGCGCCGCGGGCGGCAGCGCCGTGCCGGGCGAGGGCGACCCGTGGACCCGGCTCGACGTCCCGGCCCGCGCGCTCACCGTGCAGACCGCCGCGCTCGCGCTGGCCAAGGCGACCGAGGCGGGCCGCCCGCTGGACGACGCGGAGACCGCCGTCCTCGACGCCTGCGCCCGGATCGCCGGACTGCCGCCCGCCTGACCCGGGGGAACTCCTGACCCCGCTCACGCGTCCTGACAGGATGAGCGAGAACGGCCCGGTACCCCGGGAAGCCGTCGCGTCAGGCGAGGAGTTGGAGCCAGGATGCATTGTCCGAAGTGCGGTGCCCCCATGCACACGTACAACCGCAGCGGAGTCCAGATCGAGCAGTGCAGCGGCTGCCGCGGGATATTCCTGGACTACGGCG
>NZ_JAAGLR010000236.1 GCF_010548245.1 Streptomyces sp. SID11385 | reverse complement strand
GCCGGGCTTCCCCTGCACGACCTGCGCTCGGGCAGCCCCGACCTCTCGGCCTTCCCGCGCGCCGCGTGGCTCAAGGCGGCCCGCCAGGCCGTCGACCAGGCCCCGGCGAGCGCGTTCGGCTGGCCGGGCACGGGCCGCGAGGAACTGCGCACGGCGCTCGCCGAGTACCTGGCGCGCGTCCGGGGCGTGCGCGCCGATCCCGGGCGCATCCTCGTGACGGCCGGATTCACGCAGGGGCTGCGGCAGCTCCTCGTACGGCTGCGGGAGCGTGGGATGCGCACGGTCGCGGTCGAGTCGTACGGGCTGTGGGTGCACTGGGAGATCCTGCGCGAGGCCGGGATGCGGGTCGTCGTGCTCCCGTTCGACGGCGACGGCACCGTCCCCGTACCGCCGCCCGGCACCCACGCGGTGCTCCTCACGCCGAGCCACCAGTTCCCCACCGGGGGCGCGCTGCTGCCCGAGCGCAGGGCGGCGCTCGTGGACTGGGCGCGGGCGAACGACGGGCTGATCCTGGAGGACGACTACGACGGCGAGTTCCGCTACGACCGCCAGCCCGTCGGGGCCTTGCAGGGGCTCGACCCGGAGCGGGTCGTGCACCTCGGCACGACGAGCAAGTCCCTCGCCACGGGTCTGCGCCTGGGCTGGGCGGTCCTGCCCGCCGCGCTCGCGACCGGGTCCCTCGCGCCGAACAGCGGGTGGGGCGGCACGACGTGGGGCCCCGGCGTCATGGACCAGCTGACCTTCGCGGCGTTCCTGCGCTCCGGCGCGTACGACCGGCACGTACGGGCCATGCGGCTGCGCTACCGGCGCCGCAGGGACGCCCTCGTCGCCGCCGTCACCGCGCGGGCCCCCGAGGTCCGCGTGAGCGGCATCGCGGCCGGGCTGCACGCGGTCCTGCGCCTCCCGCCGGGCACCGAGCCCGTCGTCCTGCGCGCCGCCACCTGGGAACGCCTCGCCCTCACCGGCCTCGGCCAGTTCCGCCACCCGGACGCCGAACTCCCCCCGGCGGACGGCCTGGTGGTGGGCTACGCGACTCCGCCGGAGCACGGGTGGCCCTCCGCCCTGGAGGCGCTGTGCAGGGTGCTGCCGTGAGGGGCGACCGGCGCGGGCCGCGGGTCGCCGTCACCCCTCGGTTCTGAGACATCCCGGGTGCGGTTGCCCGCCCCCGCACCCGGCCCCCGCTTCGGTGGATTACTTGTTCCAGGCCGGGTTTCCGGCGATCTTCGCCAGTGCGGCCAGGTTCAGGGGCGGGGTGGCGAGGTCGGCGGGGCCGTGCTTCGTGTCCTTCGCGTTGGAGGCCGTGACGACGACGCGGGTGGCGTCGGGGCGCAGCACATCGGCGGTGCGGGTGATCAGGGAGCCCGTGCGGGTCTCGTAGCGCAGGACGAGGGAGCCGTCCGGCAGGTTCGCGGTCGTGCAGCTCCGCAGGTCCTCGGTGGTGCTCTTGAGGGTGGCGCAGGAGTAGATGCGCCGGAGGGCGGCCTTGTCCGGCTTCACCAGCTTCTTCGGCGCGGTCTGCTCCGCCTGCGCGCGCGCCTCCTCCTTGGTGAGGGGCCGCTGGTCCGCGGGCTTGCGCTGCGCCGCCTTGCCGGCGAGGTCCTTCTCCATGTCCTTCGTGCGCGCCGCGACGTCGCTGTAGGCGAAATCGCGCTGGAGGTTCACGGTCACCTCGCCCTTGCCACCGGCCAGGAGCAACCGTCCCCCCGCGTCCTTGCCGAGCTGCCAGTGCCGGCTGCCGCTGGGCCGCTCACCGGCCGGGAGCAGCTTCGTCAGCTGCTCCGTCGCCGCCGCCCCGTCCGGCGCCGCTGCCTCCCGCACCGAGGCGACCGGCGCGAACCGCGGCAGCGCGGCGGCGGTCGCGGC
>NZ_JAAGLR010000205.1 GCF_010548245.1 Streptomyces sp. SID11385 | reverse complement strand
TCGCTGCACCTCGCGGCGACGGTCCGCGCCGCCGCCCCGTACCAGAAGGCGCGCGGGCGCACCGGCGCCGGGCTCGTGGTGCGCAAGGACGATCTGCGGCTCGCGAGCCGGGAGGGGCGCGAGGGCAACCTGGTGCTGTTCGTCGTGGACGCCTCGGGGTCGATGGCGGCGCGGCAGCGGATGGGCGCCGTCAAGGGCGCGGTGCTCTCGCTGCTGCTCGATGCCTATCAGCGGCGCGACAAGGTGGGACTCGTGACGTTCCGGGGGCGCGAGGCGGCTCTCGCGCTGCCTCCGACGTCCTCGGTGGACACGGCGGCGGCCCGGCTCGACAAGCTGCCGACCGGGGGCCGCACGCCGCTCGCCGCGGGCCTGCTGAAGGCGCGTGACGTGCTGCGGATCGAGCG
>NZ_JAAGLR010000165.1 GCF_010548245.1 Streptomyces sp. SID11385 | reverse complement strand
CCGGGGCCGCCGCGCCCGAGCCGGCCGAGGCTGCGCCGGCCCGCGCTGTGTCGGCCGATGCGGCAGACGGCCCCGTGCCCGTCATCTCGCCGCTCGTGCGCAAACTCGCCAGGGACAACGGCATCGACCTGCGCGCCCTCAGCGGCAGCGGCCCCGAGGGCCTCATCGTGCGCGCCGACGTCGAGCGCGCGGTCGCCGACTCGGCCCGTACCCCCGCCGCGGCCGAGCCGCTGCCGGACGCAGCCGAGGAACGCGTACCCCTGCGGGGGATGCGCGGCGCGGCGGCCGAGAAGCTCTCGCGCAGCCGCGCCGAGATCCCCGACGCGACCTGTTGGGTCGACGCCGACGCCACCGAACTCCTCGCGGCCCGCGCGGCGATGAACGCGGCAGGCGGCGAGAAGATTTCCGTCCTCGCGTTCTTCGCCCGCATCACGACCGCCGCGCTGGCCCGTTTCCCCGAGCTGAACTCGCGCGTGGACACGGTCAACCAGGAGATCGTGCGGCTGAAGTCCGTCCACCTCGGCTTCGCGGCGCAGACCGAACGCGGTCTCGTCGTGCCGGTGCTGCGGGAGGTCCAGGACCAGAACGCCGAACAGCTCTCGGCCGGGCTCGCCGCCCTGACCCGCACCGCGCGCGAGGGGCGGCTGACCCCGGCCCAGCTCACCGGCGGGACCTTCACGCTCAACAACTACGGCGTCTTCGGCGTGGACGGATCGACCCCGATCATCAACCACCCCGAGGCCGCGATGCTCGGCATCGGCCGCATCACGCCGAAGCCGTGGGTCCACGAGGGCGAACTCGCCGTCCGTCAGGTCGTCCAGCTCTCCCTCACCTTCGACCACCGCGTGTGCGACGGCGGCGTCGCGGGCGGATTCCTCCGCTACGTCGCCGACTGCGTCGAACACCCCGCCCTCCTCCTGCGCACGCTCTGACCCGCCGCGGTCGCCTTTCGCGCCGTGATGTTTCACGTGAAACATCACGGCGCGCCCGCTTCCCGGCCCGCCCACCCCGCCCGCGCATACTGCGGGCAGGGGGATGGCGGCGGGGCGCGGGAGCGAGGACGGTGGCGAGGTGGCGACGGAACGGGAAGAGCGGACGGGCACCAGGACGGACCGGGACTGCGGCCGCGCTTCCGCCGTGCCGCCGCGTGGTTCCGGTACGGGCTCGGGCAGCGCTCCGGCGGAGGCACGCGGGGGACGTGCGGGCACGCCCGGCGACGCGGCGGGGGCGTACGACGCCGTCGTGCTCGCCGGGGGCGGGGCGCGGCGGCTCGG
>NZ_JAAGLR010000130.1 GCF_010548245.1 Streptomyces sp. SID11385 | reverse complement strand
GCCCACGGGCTGTGCCGGCACCGTTTCCGGCTGTGCGGAGCCGTCCGGTTGCCCGGCCGCCCCCGGCCGTGCGGGGTCGTCCGGAAGCTGTCCCGCCGCTGCCCCCGGCTGCGCGGAGCCGTCCGCCAGCTGTACCGCCCCCGCTCCCGCCTGCGCGGAGTCGTCGGGCCGCTCCGCCCCCGTACCCGCCCGCCCGGACCCGTCCGGTTGTCCCGCCGTCGGCGCGGCGCCCGCCGAGCGCTCCCGCTGTCCTGCCGAGTCCTTCCGCCGTTCCTCGTCCCTCGCGCCCGGCGGTGGGGAGTCCGGTGCCGGGTTGTCGGGGACGGCGGGGTCGGGGGTGGGCGGCATCGGTGCTCCTTCTCGGGCGGTGACGTGGGCACATCGTGTCACGCGAACAGGTGAGTCGACGGGGCTCCCGGGAGGGGGGAACGGGGGGTCTCCGGCGGCTTCTGCCGGGGGTGGTGAGGAGGGCAGACTGGGGGAATGGCTGACGAGTTCCCCGTACCGCAGACACCGCTTTCCCCGCCTCCCGGGCAGTCACCCTCCGTGCTGCGCTGGGCCGAGCCGCCCGAGGGGCCGGTCGTGGTGCTGCTCGATCAGCGGCGGTTGCCGGAGGAGGAGGCGGAGCTGGTGTGCACCGACGCGCCCGCACTCGTCGAGGCCATTCGCTCGCTCGCCGTGCGCGGGGCGCCGCTGCTCGGGATCGCCGGGGCGTACGGGGTCGCGCTCGCCGCCGCGCGCGGCTTCGACGTGGACGAGGCAGCCGACGCGCTCGCCTCGGCACGGCCCACGGCGGTGAACCTGGCGCGGGGCGCCCGGC
>NZ_JAAGLR010000094.1 GCF_010548245.1 Streptomyces sp. SID11385 | reverse complement strand
GTGGTGCTGCGCCGCCGCCGTCAGGGCGCGGGGGCGTGAGGCGCGGCTCCGGGTTGCTCGTGGCCGGGCTCGCGCTGGTGTCGCTTCTCGGCACCGGCTGCGGGCCCGGCCCCGCGCGTACGGGCGACGCGGGCGCCGCACCCGGTACGGCACGTACGACCGCGTCGCCCAGCCCGTCGCGTACGAGCGAGGCCGCGGCCGGACCGAGCGCGTCGACCGCCCGCCCGACCCGCCTCCTCGTCCCCGCGGCCGGTGTCGACACCTCGCTCACGCCGCTCGGCCTCGCGCCCGACCGGACCGTGGAGGTGCCGCCGCTCGTCGCGCACGACGTCGCGGGCTGGTACGAGAACGGGCCGCTGCCCGGCGAGCGCGGGCCCGCCGT
>NZ_JAAGLR010000063.1 GCF_010548245.1 Streptomyces sp. SID11385 | reverse complement strand
CAGCGGGAACCCGCTCGCCGCCGAGCCGCCCGCCTCGTCCTCGCTCGGGGACTTCGCCCGGGCGCGGGCGCCGTGGGTCGGGGCGTTCCTCGAAGGCGTGCGGGAGGCCCTGACGCGGGCGGGAACGCGGGACGCGGAAGGGACGGCGTACGCGGCGGGGAGGCAGTCGGGCGCGGCGTACGCGGCGGGGACGCCGTCCGACGCGGTGCACGGGGCGGCCGGGGCGACGTCGCACGGCATGGGCGTGCCGTTCCTCGTCGCCGAGAAGGACCCCTCGCTCGTCGCGCGGTGGATAGCCCTCGCCTGCGCCGTGCTGCCCCCCGAGCAGGCCGGGTCGCTGTCGTTCACGACGTACGGGCCGCAGGAGGCGGCGCGCAGCGGGCGGCTCGTCGTCGGGGTGCCGCTCGGCAGCGCACCCGCGGTCGCGGGGCAGCGGTTGCTCGACGGGGCGCTGCCCCCGGCCGAGCCGGTCACGGA
>NZ_JAAGLR010000026.1 GCF_010548245.1 Streptomyces sp. SID11385 | reverse complement strand
GCCGACGCGGGGCAGGCGGCGCTCGCGGCAGCGCTGCTGCGCCTGCGTCCGCCGCACCGCAGGGTGGTGCTGCTGCACGAGGGCGTGGGGCTCGGCCTGCCCGAGACGGCGGCGGAGGTGGAGGCGAGCACTCTCGCGGCGGCGCGCCGCTTGGTGCACGCCCGCCAGGACCTGACCGCCCACCTCCCCGAACTGTCCGACGAACCGCAGCAGTTGGGCTCCCGCCTGCGCGCCTTCCTCGCGGCGGGCGAGGTCCCGGGACGCCCCACGCCCCC
>NZ_JAAGLR010000817.1 GCF_010548245.1 Streptomyces sp. SID11385 | reverse complement strand
ACCCGACGCGCCGCGACCTCGCCGTGGCGCGCGGCAAGCGGGAGGCAGCGTGACCAACCCGCTCGGAACCGCGCCGCTCGCGGTCGGCGGAGTGCTCGTCGCAGTCGTCCTCCTCGTCGCCGGCCGTCTCCGGCGAGTCCGCACGGGCGGGCGCGGCACGGTCGCGGTGAAGGTCGCCGCGCTCGCCGCCGCGTGCTGCACCGCGTACAGCGCGGACACGAGCTGGCGGTTCGCGGCGCATCACCTCGACATGCGGGACGGTGCCGAGCGGACGGTGATGTTCGGCGCCGCCGAGCTCGCGCTGTTCGCGATGGCGCTGCTGGCGCGGCAGAACCTGCACGGGCCGAGGCGGGCGGCCGGGCTGCCCGGGGTCCTGGTGTGGGTGATCACCGCCGTGCAGACCCTTCCCGCGTACGCCGAGTCCGGGCCTGTCGGGGGAACGGTGCGGGCCTTCGTCGGACCCGTGATGGCCGCCGTGCTCTGGCACTCGGCGATGGGCATCGAGCTCCGGCACCGTACGCCCGACGCCGCGTCGCGCGGGCTGGGCGCGGTCCTCATACGGCAGGGGCGTGAGCGGCTGCTGGCCCGGCTCGGGATCGTCGAGCAGGACCGGGGAGCCGCGCAGATCGCCCGGGACCGGGCGGCGCGGCGGGCCGTCGCCCTGGCCGCCCGGCTCGCGGAAATGCCGCCCGGGCGGCGGGCGAGGCGGTCCGGGCGGCGCGTGATCCGCCGCTTGTCGCGGGCACTCGCACGGGCGGGGATCGACGCCGATCCCACCCGCGACGGGCAGTTCCTCCGGCAGCTCGCGACCCGCCGTCAGGCCGCTGACCTGGCGACCATCGACCTGCCCGCGCGCTGGGCGGGGACGGGCGGGCGGGCCGTCGCCACGCAGGTGAGCACTGCCGGGCGGGCAGCGGACGGAGCTCGGGAGCACCCGGGCGGAGCGCCCTTTCAGCCCGTCGCCCGCCCGGAAACAGCACAGCCCGACGACACCGCCCGCCCGGAAACAGCCCGGCCCGACGACACCGCCCGCCCGGACAGGCCGGGCGGGCATGGCGGGACGCTTGCGCCCGCGACCGGTACGGATCCCGAGCCTCACCACTCCCCGGGCCGCAAGTCCCGCGCCTCCGACGACCGCCTGCGCCGCGTCGCGCGCAAGATCCACGCCTCGCAGGGCCGCCTGTCCCGCGACCTCCTGGAGAAGGCCGTGCGCGAGGCCGGATACAGCGTCGCCAGCGACCACGCGGGCGAGATCGTCCGCGAGCTCAAGGCCGAACTGAGACGCCCCACCGGCTGAACCCCCTCGTAGGAGAGCCATGTACCAGCAGCACCGCGACACCCCCGCACCGTCCCAGCAGCATCAGTCGTCCACCGACCTTTCAGGCGGAGCAAGTTGTAGGTTCGGACACTCCCCCGTCGGGGGCGCGTCCGAACCAGAGCCCGCCCCAGGGGTGGCGGGCCCGCTCCCGAGCCAGGGGGCACGGAAGGCGGCGACCGAGGACGGTGCGCAGCGGGGAGGGCGCCGGGCCAAGGCCCGTATCCGCGAGCGCGAGCAGCGCCGCGCGCACAGCGTCCGCCTCAGCGAGTCCGAACTCGCCGCCGTCAGCACGGCGGCAGACACGGTCGGGATGAGCGTGGCCGGATTCCTCGCGCACAGCGGCCTCGCCGCCGCCCGCGACCTCGACCGCACCGCCGCCACCATCGCCGACCGACGCGACACCCTGACCGCACTCTTCAGCCTGCAACGCCAGCTCGGTCACATCGGCAACAACCTCAACCAGGTCGCCCACGCCCTGAACAGCGGCGTCTACCCGACCGGCTTGGAGGCCACTCTCACCGCCACCCGCCAGGCCGCCGAGGGGATACGGCGGCTGACTGCCCGCATGACCGGTCCGGAGGCGGGCGGGCCGGCCCGATGATCCCGTCCCTCCACAAGCAGGGGCGCGACACGGCCCGCCTCCTCGCCTACCTCTACGGGCCGGGCCGCCGCGAGGAGCACACCGACCCGCACCTCGTCGCCTCCTTCGACCACCAGGCCCCCGACCCCGGCCGTGACTCGGGCACCGCCCGCGCCGACCTCGCCCGCCTCCTCGACGAGCCGCTGCACCTCCTGCCCGTCGACGCCCGCCCCGCCGACCACGTGTGGCACGCGTCCGTACGCGCCGCCCCCGAGGACCGGACCCTCACGGACGCCGAGTGGGCCGCCATCGCGCGCCGCGTCGTCGCCGCCACCGGCATCGACCCCGGCGACGGCGCGGGCTGCCGCTGGGCAGCCGTCCGCCACGCCGACGACCACATCCACCTCGTCGCGACCCTCATACGCGAGGACGGCCGCCGCCCCCGCCACCACCTCTCCGCCAAGCGCGCGCAGACCGAGTGCCGCGCCATCGAGAAGGACTACGGGCTGCGCCGCGTGAGGACGGGCGACGGCACCGCCGCGAAGCGCCCCACCCCCGCCGAGCAGCACAAGGCCGCTCGCAGGAACCGTGACCGCACACCCCGCGAAGAGCTCCGCCAAGCCGTCCGGAGCGCCGTCGCGGGCGCGTCCAGCGACGCGGAGTTCTTCCGCCGCATCTCCGAGGCCGGCCTGCGCGTCCGCACGCGCGTCGCACCCTCGGGCGACGTCATCGGCTACACCGTCGCCCAGCCCGGCGACCGCAACGGCAAGAACGAACCCGTCTGGTACTCCGGCTCCAAGCTCGCCCCCGACCTCTCCCTCCCGCGCGTCCGCGCCCGTTGGGCCGCGCCGGAGACTACGCGGCGGACGGATCTCCCCGTGACCAACGGCCCCGCGCTCGCACGCCGCCGCACCATGACCGCCGCCTGGGAAGCGCTCCTCGTCATAGACCACGGCGAGGACACCATCGTCGCCGCGCACGTCGCCGCCACCGGAGAAGTCCTCGACGCCCTCGCCCAGACCTCCGCCGCGCACACCCGCCAGGAACTACGCGCAGCCGCGACCGCCTACGAACGCGCCTCCCGCTCCCACATCCGCGCCGCCCACGGCCACAGCCAAGCGCTGCGCCGAGCGGCCCGCGACCTCGTCCACAGCGGCCCGGCCTTCGGCCGGGGCGAGGAGGGAGCCGCCACAGCGATGGCGCTGGACATGCTCGTCTTCCTGGTCACCGCCGCAGCCCGCTGGCACGCGGCCAAGCACCACGAGCAGCAGGCCGAAGCGGCTCACCGGGCCGCTGAGCACCTGCGCGCCGCCTACGGAACGGCCGCCGCCGCACCTCTGGCACGCCTCCACAAGCACGGCACGGTGCTCACGCCCACCCAGCGCCGCCACCACGCCGCCACCCTCCACGACGCCCTCCCCGACCGCGCCGACCGCGTCCTCGCCGAGCCAGGCTGGCCCGCGCTTGCGGCGACCCTCGACGAGGTGCGACGCGGGGGCGGCGATCCGTGCGTACTCCTCCGCAAGGCGTCGGCGCGGCGCGAGCTGCACTCGGCCGAGCACGTCAGCGACGTCCTGGTGTGGCGCATACGGCAGTTGGCTGCTCTACCTGCCGACGCACCCAGCACCACCCGCGCGAATCGCCGGGTTTCCAAGTCCTCTACGCCGGATCGTGCACCGGCTCCCGCACCGATGAGCAGCCGTTCACGGCGTCGCTGAGACGTATGTGACGGTAAATATTGTGGACCACTCACCTGGCCAGCAGTCTGGGTGAGCACTGCCTCTACCCGGAGTACGGCCGGGGGATTTCGACCACCATGGGACGCAGGTGCACTGTCGCGGCCTCGGAGATCTTCCGCGCCTGCTCGGCCAGATGCGTGCGCAGCGTACTGAGGTCGAGCTTCTTCGCCTGAGTTTTACGCGTGTCCCCCACGGCGTCCCATAGATCTATCGGGTACCAGCCCACGAGGTAGATGCCTGCGTCGGTCTTCGTTTCGGGCAGGTACCTGCCCGCCAGCTGGCCCTCCTGAGCAGTGGTAACGCCTGGGTTCCAGGACCCCTTGACCTCAATGACGAGTTTGACCGGTTCTTCCGAGGCGGAGTGGGGGCTGTCGCCAGGGGTCGGCATGGCGTCGATGAGGATGTCGGTTCGGTTCCCCGCGCCATAGGCGTCGGTGGGATGAATCAGCACCTCCCGGTTCACCGCGACGTGGTGGCCGCCCAGCCGCAGGCGAAGCTCATGTGTGAGGTATGCACATAGGGCCGCTTCGGGCTTGGGCCGCCAGGTGTCCGGAACCGATGCGTCCTCGGCTGTGGGGGGTTTTCTGCGGGTGCGTTTGCCAGGGGTCCTGTCCCAGAGCAGCTCGCCATGGGAAGGGATGTCCTGTGCGATCTGCTCAAGGACCTCGCTGGCAGCGGCCAGGAGATCGGTACTGGTACGGAGGACGCGCCGTGCGGGGTCATGGAGGACTTTGATGACGTCTTCCAGCCGCACCTGGTCCCAGCTAGCGGCGCTGTACTGGGTTCTTGCGGTGATTAGAGCCGCGGCGATAGACAGCCTGTCGGGATACTCGTTGGCCAATTTCCCGAGTTCGATGACGGCTTCCGCGGTGGCCCGCTGACTCAGTTCCCCGAGCAAGGAGTCCCGCCACCGTCTCGCCTGCTCCTGCGGGGTCACCCAGTGGGCCCCCAGGGGGTTCATGTCTTCTTCGGGCGCGTACAGGTCGCTAAGCCAGTGGTACAGGCCTGCGAGTCCCGCTTCAGCGAGGGAGGTCTGGATCGGCGTGCTGATGTGGCCTTGGGCGCAGGCTTCGGCGAGTTGGTGGCTGAGGCCGGGATGGGCTGCGGTAAGAGCCCGGATGCGGGGCCAGTGTGTGGCGGCGTCCGTGACCAGAAGAGCCTGGGCGGCCGGTAGGAGGAGGTCGGCGGACTCAGGTGCTTCGGCGGGCGCGAAGAGTACGGTTTCCGCGATGTCATAGGCAACCTGGCTGTCGGCTTCCAGGAGCGAAGTGAGGAGGCTGTGCCAGGTCCGTATGGCGGCGTCACGAGCTTCGCTGGTGTCGGGCACCTGCAGAGGGCTGTGGTCTGAGGCGGCTGGTCCAACGGATCCCGTGCTGGTGGTCTGGACAACCCGGAGCCGGGCGGTGAGGCCGGCGGCGAGGTGCTCCAGGGCGCCGCGCAGTTGTGGTGCCCAGCGCGGGTCGAGCGGGTTGAGCTGGAGAGGCTGGCTGCCGTCGGCTAGTTCTGCTCGGGCCAGTTGGTCGACGCGGCGTGCCAGTTCCTCGGGAGCGTGGGCGGCGACCATGCGCAGCAGGTCCCGTCGGGTGTCTTCGGTGTAGCTGGTGGCCAGATGCAGGTTCTCGGTGAGGAGAGCCGCGGCCCACGCCCTCCAGGCGCTAGGTGGCAGGTCTGTGATGCGGTTGGCGTGGTGCAGTTCGGTAAGGAGGGCGTACCCGGCCCATGAGCGCTTGTCGTGCAGTTTCTGCCCGAGCCAGGAGTCGGCGTGATCGTTCTCGATGGTGAGGTAGCGCAGTGCGAGGTCGGCCAGGTCGGTGAGGCTGTCTTGGAGGGCGGCGCTTCCCGGCCAGGCGCGGATGGTGTCGGACAACTCCTCGGAGTGGCCGGTCTGCGGGTTTACGTGCAGGCGCCACAGGAACTTCCAGAGGCTGTCGTTGTCACCATCTCTGGCGTCGGCGAGGAGGTGATTCTGCTCGGCGAGGAAGGCGGTCGACTCCGGCCAGGTGCTGTCCTGCCCCTGATGATTGCGGCGCCATGCCTTGGCTAGAGCGCTCCCGAGGTCTACAGCCTCGTAGAGGTGGCGCATGTACGGCCAACCGGGGTGGTGATTGTCGTAGGCCAGTTCAAAGGCGTCCTGGTCGCCGTGGGGGAACAGGCTAGAGGCCAGTTCGCCGAAGGCGTGCATGACCTCCTCGTTCCCGGATGCCGCAGCAGACTGTATCTGCTCCCATGCCCAGGGGAAGTCGGCTTCGTCCAGCAGGAGATGGCGGCCAAAACGCTCGGGCGCGGAGCCCCATAGCAGAGGCGATCGGCGCTCCCATTCCCGCACGATGAGCCAGGCCGCGAGGCGAGGTTCGATCTTTCTGCGGACGGCCTCACCGATGAGTGCATGGGCCAGGGCATGGCGCAGTTTCTGCACGTGATGGGGCTCCTGTCCGTGCTCGTCAGGCTGCAGCGCGTCGGGCATGCGAACGGTGTGGTGGCTCTGGAACCGGGAGAAGATAATCCTGGCCAGGGCGTCCAGGTGCTGTGTCGCGTTCTGGCTGCTAAGGGTCCGGTTGACCAAGGCGTCGAGCAGTCCGGAGCCCACCCGGTGGGGTGCGAAGTCGAAGCCGCCCCTCGCTTGGTCCTCGGAGGCCCCCTTGGCCAGCACTGTGGTCTCTGCCAAGTTGTCTTGGGCTGTCGGCGCGGGCCGGGCGGAAGCAGTAGTGGCTTTCTCGGCCCAGGTAAGGACCTCCGGGAGCTGCTCGTCCGTGCACCGATCCGGCATGATCCTCAGGAAGTGGGCGTACATGCCGTAGGTGTGCTGGGATCGCGGGGGACGGAGTGCTGCAAGCATGGTCCCCGCGTCCAGGTGGTCCGGCCACAGCACGCTCAGCACGGTGCCTCGGAGGCCGTCGTCGGGGTCGACAGCGTCCACGTGGGCAGGGTCGATGAGCGAGGCGAGGACCTCTTTGAGGACGGGGATGGCGAGGCCGGGGTCGCAGGTGAATGCCGCGCGTGCGGCCAGGCGGCGTTCAGTCTGGTGCCAGGTGTCGTTCTCCACCAGGTGCAGGAGTGCTCCGGCCAGCCCCGAGTGGATGGTGCCGGTGTCCTGCGCCAGCCGGATCGCCAGCCGGATGCGCGCCCTGGTCGGCCAGTCGGCTGCCTCGCCCTCGGGAGCCGCCCGGAGCACGTCGGTGAGCTGGTCTCCCAGCTGGGGATGCTGGAGGTCCCAGTTGGTCGGCTGCCAGCTGTGTCCGCTGAGCTCGATCTGGGCGGCGCGGTCCAAGAGGCGTTCCACTGTCAGCTGTCGGATCTCATCGGACCGCACCAGCCCGCTGTGTGCTGCCAGGCTCTCGGGGTCGGCGCCGACCAACCACCTGGTGGCTGTGGGGTTCATCGCGACCAACCAGGCGGCGGTCTCCCGCAGCGGGATAGGGATGCTGGCGGTCCCGCCGTCGGGGGCGCCGACCAGGAACAGGTTCTCAAGCTGTCGCTGTGTGGCCTGACGTTCGATCAGGTACAGCGCGGCGAGGTAGGCGGCCACGGACGAATGCCGGAAGGAGACCCGGTTGGCATCTGGGGCCGTGAACAAGGCTGTTTTTAAGGTCTCTTGGACTACCTGCGGGGTGACGTCAAAGGCGCCGGCGATCGTCTGCTCTTGGCCGGACGCCAGCCGCTCGCCGGGCAGATCGAAGGTACCTGCGCTGAGGCTGTGGCCGCGCCACACGCTCCGGTGACCGGACAACAGCATCCAGGCAGCGATCCGTCCAGCCACCACCAGGCGCTGCGGCGCGGTCGTGGTGACAGCGTGGCTGAGCCTGTCAGGGTCAGGATCCTCTGCGAGGTGCTGCACACCGCGGGCGAACAACTCGCGGGGCGTGCCATACAGCCGGCCGTCGACGCGGTAAGTCATCACCAGCAGTTCCAGGGTCAGCGGGACGCAGGCCAGTGCCGCCGCACCGGCGACCTCGGCTGCGGTCACCACCTCTTCCCCCGGCGCCCCGGCGCTGTCGACCAGCGCGACCGCTTCCTGCCGACTCAGCGGCGCCAGATCCACGCAACGGCATGTGCCGAAAACCTCGGTCAGCACGCCCGTCGCGTCGGGTGGGTAGTCGGCCGTGCGGCAGGCCATCAGGAACCGGACCCGGCTGACATCCCGGCCACGCAACGATCTCTTCAGCCGCTTGGACAGATGTCTCAGATAAGAGCTCTCGTCGGCCTGGTCCAACACGACCGTCAGCATTCCGGCGCCACCGCCGGTGCTGCCTGCCGCAGGCAGCGCCTCGAAGTGGCAGCCGAGCTCGTCCGCGTATGAGGTCTCCGTCAGATCCCCGCCCGACACCCACACACAGGCGTCCTCGCCCCCCTCCCACTCCCACACCTCCTCCAGGCGAGGCAGCCCCTCGACCAGACTGGTCAGCACCGAGGTCTTCCCCACGCCCGGCTCCCCGAGCACCACCATCGCTCCGGACGCCGCCACCACCGACGGAGACACCAGCGCCCCCTCGTCCAGCTGGCTCACTTCCGTCACCAGCCCCTGGCCGTCCACTCGGAAAGCCCCGTCATCTGCAGTGAACAGGTCTGTCTCAGGGCCGCTACCGCCCCGGACCTGGCACACCCGAGGAACCTGGAAACCGAACACACCACCTGCCATGCACCGATCTTCCCACCTCTCACCGACACTTCGCGGAATACTTGAAAACCTCCACCCAAGGAGCTCTTTTCGACTTGGCACCTTCCTGGTCAGAGGGTTGGTTCTCGGCCTTGGCTGTAGATGGTCCAGGCTGTTGACCAGCGATCCCGCCATGCGACAGGACGCCCCCTGGTCACTCCACATGGCGCCCGACGGCCGGCATCGAAAAGGCTCAGTTTCTGATTAAAGGGCCAACCTGAGAGCTTCCCCCGCGCACCCCCACGACAACGTCACCCCCGCACCCCCGTGCCCGTAGTTGTGCACGACCCGCGCCCCGACCGTCGCCCGTTCCTCCTCCACGCGCACGGCGGCGCGGGTTGGCCTGGCTCCCACCCGGTGGTCCAAAACGCGCGCCCCCGCCAGTCGCGGCTCGACTTCCGCGCACCGGGCCAGAATCCCGGCCGCCGCCTCGTCGTCCCGCGCGAGGCCGACTTCGCCCTCGACCGCCGTACCGCCCAACACGACCGTCTTCCCGTGCGGGTAGAAGCACAACAGCTCCGGCGAGGTCCCCGTGTCCTCCGAGAAGAACTCCGTCAGGCCCGGGTTCTCGACCACGACGTGCTGACCGCGAATCGGCCGTAGATCACCGTCCGGGGCCAGCTCCCGCGCCCCCATCCCCGAGCAGTTCACGAGCACGTCAGCCGGTCCCGCCTGCGCGAGCGAGGGCACGCGCCGCTCCTCGACCGTCCCTCCGGTCGCCTCCAGCCGGCGCAGCAAGTACCCCAGGTAAACGGGCATGTCGATCAGCGGCACGGTGAACCGGTATCCGGCCGTGAACCCCGGCGGCAGCTCAGCCGCCTCGCACGGGCGATGGTCCGGCAGCGTCGTCGCCCACTCCGGTGGAACCTCCGCCGTACGCGATGCCTCGATGCCGCTCGTCAGCCGTACGCCCGTCGCCGGGTCCCCGGCCAGCTCTCGGAAGACCTCCAGCGACCGTCGGCTCCACTCGTCCACCTTGGCCTTCGGCTCGACCAGGTACGGCCCCCACATCGCCCCCGCCGCCAGCGACGTGACCCCCGGGATCTCCTCGGCCACCACGTGCACCGCCAGTCCCGCCTCCGCGAGAACGACCGCGGTGGTGAGCCCGGCGACGCCCGCTCCGACAACGACAACCCGCTCAACTCCGGTCATGCACCGACCCTAACGACCGGGCGGCACCGCCGGAGCGTGCTCGGCGAGCGCGTGCTCCAGCTCGGGGAGGAACGTACGGACGTGGGCGTTGCGCTGCCTTCGGCGAAGGTCCGCCGCGAGCTGGTGGAGCAGGGCCGCGCTGCGGGGCGAGCGCACGACGTGCAGGCGGTCGGCCACGATGCGTCCGACCTCGCAGGCGGTTTCCAAGTCGCCGTGCGCGCTGTGCCCGAGAGCCAGCCATGCGCCCTCGAACATGGCTCTGCGCTGACTGGGATCGCCCCGGGGCACCTCGTACGCCCCCGAGCGCAGCATCTCCGTGCCCTGTGCCAGAAGCCGCCGCCCTTTTCGCCCGTTCTCCGACCGCAGCTCGGCGCGGCCCATCTGCACGAGCCCGTAACCGGCCTGGCAGTCGAGGTGGTTGGGGGTCAGGAAGTACATCCAGCGGGGCTCCTCCCGCCCGCCGTTCCGTGAGGCGATCAGTTCGGCCGCCGTCCCCCGGGCGTGTGCGAAGTCGTCGTCCCGCCCGGCGACGGCGTACGCGTACGCCAGCCGGGAGAGTACGGACGCGCGGACGACGGGCGGCGCGGCCTCGCTCGCGCGGCGGGCGGCTTCGCCGAGGGCGATGGCGTCCGCCGGGTGGCCCCGGCTCGCGGCCTGGAAGGAGAGGTCGCCGAGGATGTGCGCCGACAGCGGCAGATCGTTGACCTGGTGCGCGGCGCGGAGCGCGGTGACGAAGTAGCGCTGGGCGAGGCCGTGGTCGGCGGCGTCGAAGGCCATCCATCCGGCGAGCTGTCCGATCTCCGCGAGTGCCCGGACGAGACGGGTCGCGGTGGCGGGGGAGTGCCCTCCGTCGTGGATGAGCAGACCGATCGCGCGGAACTGAGCACCTACGTAGGGGAGATGGCGTGCTCCGCCGTGTTCGTCGTCCAGTGCGGACAGCATGGGGAGGTGGTGCTCGACCTGCTCGATGAGCGGATCGGGGCCGCTCAGCGCGCTGCCGGGCGGATAGCTTCCCCGGCCGGCCGCCCCGTCGAGGTACTGGGCGACGATCGCCAGCAGGCCCGCGCCCGAGATCGCGAGGAAGCGGCGGCGATCGACGAGCCCGCCTCGTACCCAGTCCTCCACGATCGCCTCCATGCCGTGCCTGGTCCACGGCCGCGCGAGATCCGTGTCGGCGGGGACGAGCGCGGAGGAGTCGCCCGCGCGCCCCTGCCACAGGTCGGCGACGGACACCGGTCTGCCCAGCTCCTGGGCCAGGACATAGGCGGTCATCGCGGGCAGGGGGCTTCGGGGCAACGCGCCCGCGTCCCGCCAGTGGTACGGCGCCGACTCGGCCACCGTACCCGTGCCGAACACCCGGTTGAGCTTGCGCGCGAGCGCCTTCGGGCTCCAGCCGAGTTCGTCGAGGCACCCGGCCAGCACGGCGTTCGGTTCCCCCGTGTGTGGTGCCATCCACGACCACCTTTGCCTGAGCGGTGCGCCTCTCGTCGGCCCGCCTCACCATCGTGATGCCCATGCGCGGCCGATCCACCTCTTGCGCCGAGAAGTTGACCGAGTTGACCGGTTGATCGGGTCCCTGGGCCCCCTCCCCCTCGGGTCTTCTTGGACCCCGGCGACAGTCCGCCGGGGAGAGCCCACGGAGAAAGAGGTGAGCCTTGGGACCCCACACAAGGACCGTCCGGGGCGGACAGGGCAGCGTGCTGGAGCGCGACGACGGCCAGACGGCAGCCGCGACCGCACGCGAAGCCGCCATCGGCACGACCACGCTTCTCACGGACCTCCCGTACGGCCCGGAGGCGGCCGAGATCGCCCGAGCAGCCGTCACGGTCGCCCTGCACGGCGCGGCACGAGAACTCCTCGACGACGCCCGCCTCATCACCTCCGAACTCGCCACCAACGCCTTCGCGTCGGGGCGGGCTCCCCTCGTCCTGTGTGTGGACCGCACCCGGCCGGCCGCAGGTGGGCTGGAAGTCGAGATCACGGTCACCGACGGCGGCTGCCTCCGCCCGAGTTCCGTGATCCCGGCGGTTCCCGGTGAGGACGACGAGTCGGGGCGCGGGTTGCTGATCGTCGCCGCTCTGGCCGACGCGTGGTCCCTGCGGACCGGCGCCGCGGCGACTCGGGCCTGGTGCCGCCTCACGAGCGGCGGTGGTTCCTGATGGTCACCCCCAGCCGTGGCGAGCGGGGCCGTGCGCCCACCGCCCCCGCGAGCCTGATGCCCACGGCGGAAGCCCCCCGCGTCGTCGTCGCCCTCCACGAGGGCTTCCACGGCACGACCTCCGGCAGCGGCTTCAGCAACCGCGCCTTCCTCACCGCGCTGACCCGCCTGCTGCCCCCCGACCGCCTCTCCGTCATCACGCCGGACGAGCCGAACATGGCCCACGACCGGCGATGGACGGCCGAGGTCCAGCGCATGATGCGGCAATCGGGCGCCGAGGTCGTCACGCTCCCGGAGCACCGGACGGTCCCCGACTCGCTCCATGGCGCGATCCGGTTGAGCGCGTCCGCGAGCGCGGCGGCGGCGCGGATCGCCGCTCGCGCGGACCGCTGCCTCCTCGTCGGTCTCGACACCCCGCTCCTGGGCCTCGAAGCGCCGCCCGGAGCGGATCTCCTGCTCGTCCCGCGTTCGACCGCAGCCCTCGCCCACCCCGAGGACATCACCCGCATCCGCTGGGAACGCGCCGCACTGCGGGCGGCGACCTCCCGAGGCGGGAAGATCGGCGCCATCTCCGCCGCGATGCGCGGTCACCTCGTGAGCCGGTACGAGGTGCCACCGGCCGCCGTGGTCGGTCTTCCGAACGGGCTGATCCGGCGCGAGCTCACCCGGCCCCGCGAGCTTCCCCCGCTGCCGTTCCGAGCCCGCCCCGGCTTCCTCCTCGCCATGGGCCGCGCCGTGCCCACGAAGGGCTTCGACGACCTCCTCGACGCGCTCCACCTCCTCAAGGAACGCGGAGTCCGTACCCCGCACCTGCTCCTCGCGGCCGTGACCTCCGAAGCGCGCCGAGGTCTCCCCCTGTACCAGGAGGACCTGGCATCCCGTATCGACGCGTACGGGCTCGACGCGACCCTGCTCACACGCTTCTCCCCCGCGATCCGAGCCTGGCTGCACAGCCCCGCGCTCCGCGCCGTCGTCGTGCCCTCGCGCGAGGAACCCTTCGGGCGCGTCCCCTTGGAAGCGTTCGCGGCGGGAGCGGCCCCGGTGGTGGCGACCGCCGCCGGAGGGCTGGCCCAGACGGTCGTCGAGGGCGAGACCGGCTTCACCGCCGCGCCGCGCAACCCTCGGTCGCTCGCCGTTGCGCTCCACCGCGCCCTGACCGTCCTCCCGCGAGAACGCGAGCGCCTCCGCGCGACCGGCGCGGCGCTCGTCCGGTCCCGCTACGACTACGAAAAAGGCATCGCTTCCCTTCTTGCGAAGCTCGCCCCGTGGGCTCTGGCGCCGAGCGAGGTCCGCCGGTGAAGGTGCTGACCTGCCTGGAGTCCCCGCACGCCTTCTGGCGCCTGTCCGCCGAGCACGAGCGCGCCCTGTCCGGCGCCTTCCCGGGCGTCGAGTTCCGTACGGCGACCGAGGCCGACGTACCGCGTCATCTCGTCGACACCCACGTCTACTTCGGGTGGCGCTTCGCGCCCTCGTGGCTGCCCGCCGCCCCTCACCTGCGCTGGATCGCCTCCCCGGCCGCCGGTACCGACCACCTCCCCGTCACCGAGGCCCACGCGGCCGGCGTGGCCGTGACCCGTTCGTACGGCTTCCACGGGCGGCCCATCGCCGAGCACGCCATGGGGCTCGTGCTCGGCTTCTCTCGCGGGCTGTTCACGAGTCAGCGCGTGCAACGCAACCGCGTCTGGTGGAAGGACGAGCTGGCCGAGGAGTTCTTCGACCTGGCCGGGGCGACGATGACCATCGTCGGCTGCGGCAGCGTCGGCGGACACGTCGCCCGCGCGGCGCGCGCCTTCGGGATGCGCGTCATCGGCGTACGGAGGACGCCGCCGACGAGCGCCGAGCCCTGGGTCACGACGGCCGCGTACCCGGCGGTCGCCGCCGCGGACGTGGTCGTCGACCTCCTCCCCGCCACGGTCGCCACCCACCGCTACTTCGACCGCCGCCTCTTCGCGGCCTTCAAGCCCGGCGCCCTCTTCCTGAACCTCGGCCGCGCCTCGACGGTCGACCAACTCGCCCTGCTGGACGCCCTCGACACGGGCCACCTGCGCGGCGCGGCTCTGGACGTCACGGACCCGAGACCGCTCCCCGCCCACCACCCGCTCCGGCTGCACCCCCGCGTCGTCCTCACGCCGAAGAGTTCCGTGCTCAGCCGTACGTACATGAACGAGGCGGTCGCGTTCTTCGCCGCCAACCTGCACCGCCACCTCGCGGGACGGCCTCTCGAAGGCCTCGCCGAGGTCCCCGCTGCCCTCCCTCTCCGCACTGGAGGCTGACCGATGCCCCTCGCTCAACACCGTGCGCTCGCCGACGCGTTCGCCGCGAACGGCCGCAACCACCCGTACCTCGCCCTCACCCTGAACTCGCTGTGCAACCTGGACTGCGTGTTCTGCAAGCCCCGTTGCATGCCGGACTACGGGCACAAGGACCGGCCCCTCACCGCCGACGACTACGCGGCCATCGCCACGGAGGCCGGAGCGTGGCGGGTGCGGAAGGCGCACTGCTCCGGCGGTGAGCCGACCCTGCGGGCGGACATCCTCGACGTGATCGCAGGCCTGGCCGCAGGGCTCGGCCCGGACGCCGCGATCGGCATGACCAGCCACGGGAACCTCCGCCGCGGCCTCACCGTCGAGAAGCTCGCCGACGCCGGACTGACGTACCTCAACCTTAGCCTCCACAGCCTCGACCCCACGCGCTCCGCCGCGATCATGGGCGGCGGCGATCCGCGCGTCACGCGGCGCACCCTCGACGCCGCTCTCGCTCTCGGTCTCCGCGTGAAGATCAACTGCGTGCTCCAGCGCAGCTACGTGGCCGACGCCTTCGCGGTGGCCGAACTCGCCCGCGAGCTGCCCGTGGCCGTCCGACTCATCGAACTCCAGAACATCGGCCCCGCGCAGGCGCTCTTCGACACCGAGTTCATCCCCGAGGCCGAGGTGCGTGACCGCCTGAACGAGTGGTTCGCGGGCGCCGGCGAGGTGCCTCGCGACGAACTCGGCGTCCGCAGCCCCGGGCGCTACCTCCGCCCCGAGGGCTGGGCGGGCTCGATCGGCTTCATCTCCAACTCCAGTTGCGCCACCTGCTCCGACGCCAACCGCATCAAGATCACCCCGACCGGCGTCGCCCGCCCCTGCATCCTCCACAACCGCGACATCCCCCTGAAGCCCCACCTCGCCGAGGGCACGCTTGCCGACGCCTTCGCGCACCTCTTCCGCTCCATGCTCGACCGCGACGCCAACGACGCCTGGCAGGGCTTCCACTACGTCGACTACGACCTGCGCTGGGACCGGATGGAGCGGCCCCAGGGCACCCCCGTACCGCTGCCGCTCCTCCCGACCGTGACCAAGGCGCTGTCGCGCGCCCGCACCGCCGGGGGCGACCGGTGACGGCCGAGCGGTCACGCTACGAGCGGCTCGGGGACGCGTACGCGGGTGAGCTGGCCGCCCACGGCGTCGGCGCCGCGATGCTCACGCACAAGTGGCAGCCCGCCGACCTGCTGGACCCGCACTCCGACCTGGACATACGCGTCCTGCTTTCCGAGCCCCCGGACGACTGGGAGGAGTGGAACCACCGCCTCGCCGCCGCGCACGCTGCCACGGTCCGCCAGGCGGAAGACAACCGGCGTCTCCTGGAGCACCCGCCCGGTTTCGCCTTCACGCTGGAGGAAGCGGACGGCCGCCTCGTCTCGGCGCCCGAACTCGCCACGTGGTCGCTGATCAGCGGCAACGCCCGCGAACTCCAGCGCTGGAAGTCCCGCGCGCAGATGGCGCCTTGGGGCCCGTCCGACGAGCGGTTCTACCGCGCGCTCCTGCACGCGCGGCTCGGCGGCCGGTACCGGCTCGCCGCGGACAGCACGGACAACGTGCTCGGCGACCTCACCGCGTACCGCCGCCACTGCGTCGCCTGGCACTACCTTGCCCCGTGCTGGTTCGCCGCCTCCGCGCTCGCGACGCGGACCCGCTGCCCCGGCAAGACGGCCGCGCTCACGCAGTGGCGCCCGGAGGGCCTGGAGGGATACGCCGAACTCTTCCTCCACCACGCCGCAGAGCGCGGCGCGCGCCACCTCCTCCGTACGGCGCATGTCGCACTGGAAGCCGCCCTGCGCCGTATCCCGGCGGACCGCCGCACCGGCGCGGGCACGGAACCGTCCCGTAGCGACTGGACCATGACCGCCGGAATGCTCCGGGTCCGCGTCGCCCGCTGGCTCTACTACCTCGACCCGCCGCCCGGGGTCGCGACCGGCTACCTGATCCGCCGCGAGGCGAAGGAACTCAGCGCCGCCGTACGGATCTTGACCGCGTACGCGGCGGACGGGGCCACCCCCGCCCAGCGGCTCGCCGCCCGCATGACGGCGCTCGTCCCCACCGGCCCGACCACCGCCGCCACCCTCCGCGCGGCGCTCGCCACCTGGCACCGCGAGTGCGCGACCGTGCAGGACTTCCTCAGCCACACCCCGGAGAGCCCCACCCCCGAGGGCCAGCCCCCGGGGAGCCAGATCCCCGACAGCCACACCCCCGAGCAGCCCACCACGACAAGGAGCCCCGCGCCATGCCCGCCCTCGTCCCGCACCCCCGCACGCACCCGCCCCGCGTCCTGAAGACGGCGAAGATCAAGATCACGACGAAGTGCAACAGGTCCTGCGACTTCTGCATCTTCGCCGACGGCGCCCACGGCGAGAACATGCCCCTGGAGCTGTTCTCGACCGTCCTGACCAGGCTGGAGACCGTCCCCTTCCGCCAGTTGCACATCAACGGCGGCGAGCCGACCGTCCACCGCGACTTCCCCGCCCTCAGCGACGCGGCCCGCACCCGCCTGCCCGACAAGGTCATGGTCCTGGGCACGAATGCCCTGACCCTGGCCCGCAACAAGCGGATCATGGCCGCCACCCTCCGCGCGTACGACCAGGTCCTCATCGGTTGCGACGACGAGCACGGGAACTACGACGAGGTGCACGCCGTCGTGCCCCGTCTCCGCGAGGCCGGGAAGACGGTGGTCGTCAACAGCGTGCTGGAGGGCATCAGCGCGACCCGGTGTGCGGCGCTCGCGCGGCTGTGCGCGACGTACGGCGCCGTCCACGTGACGAACCACGTGCACCACATCGACGTCGGCCAGCCCGCGAACGAGCTGCGCGGGCTCTGCGACCGCTACCTCGACCAGCACCTCATGATCGAGATGGACGGCTCCTGCTATCGCTGCTTCAACGCCATGGCGAAGGAGGACAGCGAGTTCAGCGTCTGGGACGAGGACTTCGCCGCGAAGGTCTTCGCGCCGCGCGGCGAGCACTACCGCTTCTGCCTCCGCTGCCACGAGTACACCGACTCCGGCGCCGCAGCGCTCCCCGCCCGCACCTGAACCGGAGGAACACCCCCATGCCCGCTGTCCTCGGACTCAACTTCCACCACGACACGAGCGCCGCCCTGGTCGTCGACGGCCGTCTCCACGCCGCCGAAGAGGAACGCTGGAGCGGCATCAAGCACCATCACCCGGTCCGCAAGTGCACGCTCGCCGCCCCGGCGAGCGCCCTGCGGTGGTGCCTGGAGGCCGCCGGTCTCGCGCCGGGTGAGGTGGACGCCGTGTGGGCCGCGTCCATGCGCCCGAGCCCGGCGGCCGGCGGGTGGCTGGCCGAGGAGCGCGACGAACTCGCCGCGCTCCTGCCCGCCCCGCTCGGCGAACGCCTCCGCCTCCTCTCCCACCACACCGCCCACGTCCTCTCCGGCTACCTGCTCTCCGGCCACGAGCACGCCGCAGGGCTCGTCATCGACGCGGGCGGCTCGTCCCTCGGCTCGGACTTCGGCCCTGGCCGCGAGCGCGTTACGGGATACGACCTGCGGCCCGACCGCGTCGACCGCGTGCACCAGGCCATGCCGACCATCCTCCCGGGCCCGCGCCGCGTCCACTCCTCGCTCGGCCACTTCTACCGGAACCTCGCCCAGCGCGTGATCCCGCCGGGCGACGAGCCCGAGGGCAGCATGATGGCGCTGGCCGCGTACGGCGACCCGCAGCGATACGGGACGCGCTTACGCGAACTCGTACGGCTCGGCGACGACGGGGACGTACGCATCGCCCACCCGTGGGGCTCGGCGGACCGCGACACCCCGCTCCTCCTGGACGGACGCGCCTGGACCGCTCGCAACGCCTCGGATCAGCCGGAGCACAAGCGCGTCGACCTCGCCGCCGCCGTCCAGGAGGTCTTCGCGGAGTCGGTCGTCCACGTCGCCCGCCACCTCCGACGGCTCACGGGCGCCCCGGCGCTCGTCTTCTCCGGCGGGTGCGCGCTCAACTCGCACCTCAACGGCCACCTCGTCCTCGACAGCGGCTTCGACACGCTGTTCGTCGCTCCCGCGCCGCACGACGCGGGCACGGCGGTGGGAGCAGCGCTCTACGGGTGGCACTACCAGCTCGGGCAGGAGCGGCTTCCGGTACCGGTGGACGCGGATTGGGGCCCGGAGGCGGGCAGTCCGGCCGCGATCCCCGTACCGAAGGGCTACCGGGCCGTACCGGTAGGAGAGTTGACTTCCGCGGTCGCCGCGCTGCTCGCCGACCACCGCATCGTGGGGTGGGTGCGGGGGCGTCTCGAATTCGGCCCGCGCGCCCTCGGCCACCGCTCGATCCTCGCCCACCCCGGCCGCGCCGCCACGAGGGACCGGCTCAACGCGATCAAGCAGCGGGCCGCCTACCGCCCCTTCGCCCCGGCCGTCCTCGCCGAGCACGTACCGGAGTGGTTCATGTCGGAGGGCGACCCCTTCATGAACCGGGTCGCGCGCGTACGCCGTTGCCGAGCCGATCGCCTCGCGGCCGTCACGCACCACGACGGCACGGCGCGCGTCCAGTCCGTCGCCCCGGGCCACGTCGGCCTGCGCGAACTCCTGGAAGCGTTCCACGAGCGCACAGGCATACCGCTCCTGCTCAACACCTCCTTCAACCGCAAGGGCGCCCCGATCGTGCGCACCGCCGGGGACGCGGTGGCGGCGGGTACGGAGCTGGGGCTCGACGCCCTGGCGGTGGGGGACACGCTGCTGCTCGCCGACCACGTACCGGACCCGCGCGGCACGGCTTCGCGGCCGAGGTGAAGCGGATGACAGCCATCGACCTGGACCACGTCCTGACCGTCCTCGGCGCGGCGTCGTGGGCTGAGGCGGAGCAGTGCCACGCCGAAGTGGCCGCTCGGCTCGCGCTGATCGTGTACGACGGCCACGTACGCGACCAGGGGACCCCGTACCTGGAACACCCGCTCGGCGTCGTGACGATCCTGCGGGACGAGATCGGTGCGGACGACGCCGACACCCTCGTTCTCGCCCTCCTCCACGACGCCCTGGAGGTGGCGCCGGAGTCGTCGGAACTGCTCGCCTGGCACCTCGGCGCCGGCTGCACCACCCGCCTGCGGTCGATGACTCCCGACCACCGCCTCGAAGGGCGCCCCAAGTGCTCGGGGGACGAACTCGGCTGGCGCGAGAAGCAGGCCGGGCTGCCTCCCGGCCTCCTCCTCGTCCGCCTCGCGGACCGCGTACACAACCTGCGAGATCTCGTTCCGGGCTCCGCCCGCCGCGAGCGCTTCCTCCGCAGCCTGCGGGACTTCTACCTCCCGCTCGCGGACGAGGCCGCCGACCGCACCTCCCACCTGGCGGCACTGCGCACGCTGCTCCACGCCGAGTACGACAGACACCGACAGGAGCCCCGCCCGTGAGACGGATCGCGTACTCGATGGAACCGGTCGGCCGCACGGGCGGCCGGGCCTACCTCCGGATGCTCCACGAGGTCACCTCGGCCGAGGTGGAGTGGCGCACGGTCCCCGACCACAAGCGCACCTACCGCGTCCGCCGCTGGCGCAAGCTCCGCCACCTCACGCGCCTCGCCCCGACGGTGCGGGCGCTGGGCGCGGCACCGGGCGTGTTCGTGTGGGACGACCTGAGCCTGTTGCTCTTCACGCCGCGGATGCGGGCGCGGACGGTGTTCGTCCTCCACCACTACGAGCCGCTGCAACACGACTCGGCACCGGTCGAAGCCCTGCTCTGGGAGCGCCTGTTCGGGATGCTGCCGCAGTGCGCGGCCGTGGTGTGCGTGGCTCCGTACTGGGCGGACTTCCTCCGCGCTCGTGGCGTTCGCGACGTACGGGTCATCCACAACGCCTTCGACATGACCGAGATCGACCGTGCCCGGGCCGCTGACCGCGCCGCGTGCCGCGCGGAGTTCGGCCTGCCCCCGGACACGCTCGCCGTGTACGGGGGCAAGGCGGTGCACTGGAAGGGCGCCGACGAGGTCGCGGGCGCGCTCGCGGGCGTCCCCGGAGTGCGGTTGGTCACGAGCGGCAGCAACACGATCGGCCTGGACAGCGCGCACTACGACGTCGCACGCGCGCGGTACCTGCGCCTGCTCCGCGCCTGCGACGTAGGCGTCTTCGCCCCACGGATGCGGGAGGGCTGGAGCCGCTGCGCGGCCGAGGCGCTGCTCCTCGGGCTCCCGTGCCTGATCCGCCCGGTGGCGGGCCTGGGCGACCTCGCGGCCCTCACCGGGCAGCCGGCCCCGGACCTCGGCAGGCTCGCGGCGCAGGTACGGGAACGGGCGGACGCGCCGGACGGCGAGGCGAAGGTCGCGTACGAGGTCCTGGCCCGCTTCGACCGCCCGTACTTCGCCGCCGCGTGGACCGACCTCCTCGCGAAGACCGGCTGAGCGGCGAGGCGCGTACGGCTACGCCTGCGCGGCGACGTTCGTACGGCTACGCCTGCGCGGCGGCCAGATTTTCGGCCGCCGCGTCCAGGCGGGCGAGCACGCCCTCGCGGCCGAGCAGCTCCATGGACTCGAAGAGCGGGAGCCCGATGGTGCGCCCGGTGACGGCGACGCGGATCGGGGCCTGGGCCTTGCCGAGCTTGAGCCCGTGCTTCTCGCCCACGGCGAGCACGACGGCCTTCAGCTCGTCCGCCTTCCAGTCCGCGAGCGCGGCCAACTCGGCGCGCGCGCCGGTCAGGATGTCAGCGGCGCCCGGCTTCATCGCCTTGTTCCACGACGCCTCGTCCTCGACCGGCTCGTCGAGGAACAGGAAGTCCACGTTGTTGGTGATCTCCGACAGCACGGCCACCCGCGTCTGCGCCAGCGGAGCGGCGGCCTCGAAGACGTCCTTGTCGAAAGCCTCCGGGCGCCACGGCGCGTACGGGGCGACGAGCCACGGGGCGCACGCGGCGGCGAACTGCTCCGGCGACAGCGCGCGGATGTAGTCCCCGTTGAACGCCGTCAGCTTCTTCACGTCAAAGAAGGCGGGCGCGGTGTTGACGTCCTCGATCCGGAAGAGCCGCTCCAGCTCCTCGTACGGCATGATCTCCCGGTCCCCGCCGGGGCCCCAGCCGAGCAGCATGAGGTAGTTGACCATCGCCTCGGGCAGGAAGCCCTCGGCGAGGTAGTCCTCCAGCGCGACCTTGTCGCGGCGCTTGGAGAGCTTCTGCCGCTTCTCGTTCACGATCACCGGCAGGTGCGCCCACGTCGGCGGCTGCGCCCCCAGCGCCTCCCACAGCAACTGCTGCTTCGGCGTGTTCGAGAGGTGCTCCTCACCGCGGATGACCATCGTGATGCCCTCGTCGAGGTCGTCCACGACGTTGGCGATCAGGAAGACAGGTGACCCGTCCCCGCGCGCGATCACGAAGTCCTCGATGGCGCTGTTGGGGAAGGCCGGCTCCCCGCGCACGAGGTCGACCACGACGGTCTCCCCCTCGTCGGGCGTCCGGAACCGCAGCGCCCGCCCCTCCTCGTACTGCAACCCACGGTCCCGGCAGAAGCCGTCGTACCCGAGGTGCTCGGAGCCCGTCCGCTCCTTCAACTGCTCCCGCGTGCAGTCGCAGTAGTACGCGCGCCCCTCGGCGAAGAGCCGCAGCCCCGCCTCCCGGTGCCGCTCCGCGTTCTGCGACTGGAAGTACGGCCCCTCGAAGGCCGGGTCCTCCCCGTGAATCCCGATCGCCGCGAGCGCGCTCACGATCCCGTCGATCCACTCCGGCTTGTTCCGCGCCGCGTCCGTGTCCTCGATCCGCAGGACGAACGTCCCCCCGGACTGTCGCGCCACGGCCCAGTTGTAGAGCGCGGACCGCGCCCCACCAACGTGAAACATCCCCGTGGGGGAAGGGGCGAAACGGACACGGAGCGGGGTAGTGGACATGGGAGCCAGGGTACCGAGCCGGGGGTGTGGGCGTGGACCGTCGCGGGTTTTGCGGAGGGCGGGCTTCGGTGGTGTGGGTGCGCCGGGGCCTTCAGGAGAGGAAGGTGAGGACAGAGACCACGGCGGTGAGGAAGCGGCCCCGGACCCGGTGCTTGCGCGAGCAGTACCGCCGGGTGAACCAGCGGCCGGTCTGCTTGACGGGCGCCCCGCAGTAGCAGGTCTGCGGCTCCCGTATCCGCTCGATCTCGATCCATCCCATGACCGCACTGTAGCCAGCCGCTGTACGGGGCCGCCCCCGCGCGCGAGCCGTGGAGCTGGCACGATCCGGCTCCCGGCGTAGGCTCGGCCGCATGAGCATGCGCCTGAGCACCGTGATCCTCCCTGTCGACCGCTGGCACGAGGGAGGCCGCGCGAAGTGGCAGCGCGCGGAAGAGCTCGGCTTCCACACGGCGTACACCTACGACCACCTCTCGTGGCGCACCTTCCGCGACGGCCCCTGGTTCGGCGCCCTGCCCACCCTCACCGCCGCCGCCACCGCCACGGAGCGCCTGCGCTTGGGCACCCTCGTCACGTCACCAAACTTCCGCCACCCCGTGACGCTCGCCAAGGAACTGATCTCGCTCGACGACATCTCCGGCGGCCGGGTCACCCTCGGCATCGGAGCGGGCGGCAACGGCTTCGACGCCACGGCGCTCGGCCAGGAGCCCTGGACACCGAAGGAGCGCGCCGACCGCTTCGGCGAGTTCGTGCCGCTGCTCGACCGCCTGCTCACCGAGGACGCGGTGACGGACCGGGGCACGTTCTACTCGGCCGAGGAGGCCCGCAACATCCCCGGCTGCGTCCAGCGCCCCCGCCTGCCCTTCGCGGTCGCGGCAACCGGCCCACGCGGCCTGAAGCTGGCAGCCCGCTACGGCCAGGCATGGGTCACGACCGGCGACCCGAAGCTCTACGAGGAGGGCACACCGGAGCAGTCGCTGGAGGCCCTCCGCAGCCAGATCGCCCGCCTCGGCGCGGCGTGCGAGGCCGCAGGCCGCGACATCGCCGCCCTCGACAAGATCCTCCTCCACGGCTTCACCCCCGACCGCAACGGACCGCTGGCCTCGCTCGACGCGTTCGTCGACTTCGCGGGCCGCCACCAAGAACTCGGCTTCACGGAGATCGCGATCCACTGGCCGATCCCGGACTCGGACTTCGCCGTGGACCAGACGGTCTTCGAGCGGATCGCTACGGAGGCGCTCGCTCAGCTGAAGTGATCATGGCCGTGATGGCCCCCTTCCGCGGGACCCTCGATGGTTGCAACGCCCGCTGGGGGGCGGTGAGGACTCGACCTCGGCGAGGAAGCTCGCTGGGTCGTGGCGGGGTTGCTGCCCCGCTGGGGGTTATGAGGACAGCGGACCGTCCGGGGTGGGAAAAGACAGCTGGCTGGTTGCTACCCCCGCTGGGGGCGATGAGGACCGGCGGGGAGCAGTCATCGCAGCGGCTCCCCCGGCGGTTGCTACCCCCGCTGGGGGCGATGAGGACTGCGCGGCGCCTGGCAGGCGCGCGCCGACGCGCTCGTGTTGCCACCCCCGCTGGGGGCGATGAGGACTTCGTGCGACGCGCTGCGATACGGGGTGCGTACGACGTTGCCACCCCCGCTGGGGGCGATGAGGACTTCGTGCGACGCGCTGCGATACGGGGTGCGTACGACGTTGCCACCCCCGCTGGGGGCGATGAGGACTGCAGGGTGGAGAGGTGCGGTCCTGCTGCCCCCGCTGTTGCCACCCCCGCTGGGGCGATGAGGACTGCTGGATGTCGTCGCGGACGTCGGTGAGCTGGTCCTGTTGCCACTCCCGCTGGGGGCGATGAGGACCGCTGTCGACATCACCCCGCGCCTGTGCATCTGGACGTTGCTACCCCCGCTGGGGGCGATGAGGACCGCGGCCCGGTCGGGCCACTGCTTCCAGTGCAGGTGTTGCTACCCCCGCTGGGGGCGATGAGGACCCGGGCTTGATGCCGCGCGTGTAGGTCGTGCTGATCGTGTTGCTACCCCCGCTGGGGGCGATGAGGACCGCGCGACGCCTCGGTACGCGGTCCTGTCGAAGACCATGTTGCTACCCCCGCTGGGGGCGATGAGGACCCTCGTGGACCGGGCCCGGATGCTCGCCGAGCAAGCGGAGTTGCTACCCCCGCTGGGGCGATGAGGACCCCCGGCGGGCGAGGGGGCACCTCGTGACCAGTAGCAGTTGCTACCCCCGCTGGGGGCGATGAGGACCCCCGCCAACCCCGGCTCGGGCAGCAAACCGGCCTAGTTGCTACCCCCGCTGGGGGCGATGAGGACCGTGAACGCCCCGTCCAGCTTCCCGACGAACATCCGTTGCTACCCCCGCTGGGGGCGATGAGGACCCGCGCCTACACCGCCGCGGTCACCCGCGTGAACATGTTGCTACCCCCGCTGGGGGCGATGATGACCCGATCAGTACCTCGTCTACACCGGCGGTCTCCTCTTGTTGCTACCCCCGCTGGGGGCGATGAGGACCCCTGCGGCCGTGGGCCGGCCCGGCTACCTCCAGGTGTTGCTACCCCCGCTGGGGGCGATGAGGACCCCGATGACCCGCTCGGCGTGCGCGTCGAGCTGCTGCTGTTGCTACCCCCGCTGGGGGCGATGAGGACTCCGGGCCCCACTCGCGCGAGCCCGCGCGCAGCTCGCGTTGCTACCCCCGCTGGGGGCGATGAGGACCTGGTGGGGTTTGGAGGGCCGAAGAGAGCCCCGCCGGAGTTGCTACCCCCGCTGGGGGCGATGAGGACGGCCGGCCGCCGGACAGTGAGTCGCGCGGTATCTCCTGTTGCTACCCCCGCTGGGGGCGATGAGGACGGGTGGATCACGCAGGAGGGCGGGACCCTCGGCGTGTTGCTACCCCCGCTGGGGGCGATGAGGACCCGCTTCTTCGTGGCCCGCTCCGCGAAGGCTTTCTGGTTGCTACCCCCGCTGGGGGCGATGAGGACAGGCCCGCTGTGGCAACCGAGACCCTGACCCTCACGTTGCTACCCCCGCTGGGGGCGATGAGGACTCCGCCTCGCCCGGCCCCGGCACGCCGCAGCGGCGTTGCTACCCCCGCTGGGGGCGATGAGGACGCTGCGGCCTCCGGCCGGTCCCACCGACCGCCCACGCCGTTGCTACCCCCGCTGGGGGCGATGAGGACGGTTCCTCCGCAGGATGTCCCGGAGGAGCTCCCCGTGTCGTTGCTACCCCCGCTGGGGGCGATGAGGACGCGTCTTCGGCGCGGTCTTCGGCGTCGAGGACGCACGTTGCTACCCCCGCTGGGGGCGATGAGGACGGCGCTGACCGAGGTGGCCGAGCGCTCCCCCGTACCCGTGGCGATGAGGACGCTGCGGCCTCCGGCCGGTCCCACCGACCGCCCACGCCGTTGCTACCCCCGCTGGGGGCGATGAGGACGGTTCCTCCGCAGGATGTCCCGGAGGAGCTCCCCGTGTCGTTGCTACCCCCGCTGGGGGCGATGAGGACGCGTCTTCGGCGCGGTCTTCGGCGTCGAGGACGCACGTTGCTACCCCCGCTGGGGGCGATGAGGACGCCCAGAGTAAAGCCGCTGGTCCGAGGCTCCAGCGGAGGGCGATACATGCTCTGTTTTTCAGCAGACCGTCGGTTGCGTTCTCCGGCCCGGTGCGCCGCTGAAATCGAGGTCGGCCGGTGTTCCGAAAGTCGCCCTCCACGCTTGCGCTCCACCCAAGAAGCCAAGGCTCCACGACGCCCGTCACAGCACGTCCGTGGGCTCGGGCTCGGTGGCGCCCCAGGCGTGGCGGACGGGACTGGTGCCCGGGGGGAACGTGTAGACGATCACGTTGTCGTAGGTCAGGTCGAGAACCGTCTCGACGGCTGCTTGGAAGGCTCGAAGTTGTGCGGGGGTGAGCTGGCCCTCGAAGACGCTGCGTTGGGTGTGGTGCAGGTATTTGCGGCAGGTGCGCAGGATGCGGGAGTTGCGTTCGGCGGCGGTGTCGTAGACGACGATGACGTGCATGGACCGAGGTCACCACCAGATGCGGAAGGGCTTGTAGGGAGTGCCTTCGAGGCAGTGGCGGGTGAGAGCGAGAGCGTCGAAGTAGAGCAGTTCGTCGTAGGCGACGGGTCTGCCGAGGGCACGGTGCATGACCGTGACGGCGAATTCGTCCCGGACCGTCTGGACGACGAGTTTGCGGCCGGTGTCGCTGAGCATGGCCTGGTTGGTGTCGGTGTCGAAGTGGTGGGGCTTGAGCTGGTTGCGCGAGGCCATGCGCAGCAGGAGGCGTTCGGCGAACAGCGGCTTGAACATCTCCGAGAGGTCAAGGACAAGGGAGTGGCGCTGGCGCTCCATGCTGCTGTGGAGGAAGGCGATACCGGTGTGCAGCGGCGTGAGCCGCAGCGCACTGAGGGTGCGGGCGTAGGTGATGCCGTTGACGTAACTGATGAAGGCGTTCCCGGCGTTCTTCGGCGGGCGGCGGCTGCGGCCTGCCAATTGAAGCCAGTCGGGAAGCCGGGTGTCGAGAACTTCCCATGCGGAGCGACGGAAGGTTCCTTCGGCGCCCATGAGTTCGGCGGAGGAGGTGGCGGCTCGCGTCGATTCCTGAAGGACGTTGTAGGGGCGAGCGAGGAGCTTGCGGTCCAAGACGCGCCGCACATTGAAGGCGGTGGCTTCCACGAGGGCGCGCGCGACGCCCAGGGCACGGGCGGGGTCCTCCGCAAGGCGGGCTTGGGCGAGAACGGTGCTTCCGGAGGTGCTGGTGTCCGAGGTGAGGAGGGAGCCGGCGTAGTCGCCGTAGTAGGAGAGGAGGTGGACGCTGATCCGGTGGCGGTTCAGGAGGGACACGACGGCGGTGTTGAGATCGGTTTCCGCGCAGGCGACGATGTCGCGGACATCGGTGACGGGGATGTGGACAGGGGCCGCACTTTCCCGCTCGATGACCAGGGACTGATCTTGGCGGCGGATGCGGCATGGGCTCGTGAGCCAGTAGGTGCGCGAGGCGGCGGGCACGGGGTCACTCCGTCCAGCAGTAGTCGGTGAAGCTGCATCCCCGGCACCCGGAGCGCGACAGGCGGGCGGGGGACTGCGGCGCGCGAGCGACGGCGAGAGCTTCGGCGATGTCCGCTTCGGCCCGGTCAGCGGCGTCCGTGTCGTAGCGATGGCGCTGGGTACGTCGCGTCGCCGGGTAGTGCAGGATCGCTCCTTCGGCTGCGATGCCGAGCCGGTGCAGCCGGTGGCAGTAGTGCCGGCCCTGGGCCTCGTCGGCGGGGGTCGGGCGGCGTGAGGACTTGACCTCGTGAACCCAGCGGTGGCCGTCCATGAAGTCGATGCGTGCGGCACCGAGGTCGACGGGACTGTCACGGGTGTAGGTGGTGTCGTGGACGACTTCGCCGAGTTGGACGGCGGCGCTCAGCGCTTCGGGGCGAATGCCGCGTACGTACAGCCAGAGTTGGCGAGGGCAGTGGTAGAGGTACTTGATGTGGACGCCGTCGATGTCGTCGTAGGTGATCACAGCCTGGCTCCTTCAAAGCCACTACCAGGGACGAGGCCGGGGCGAAGGCGGAGCCGGCGGCTGCGCCGGAACGCCGGGCGGGCGTGAGGGTGGGACGAGGAAAACGGCGGCAGAGCCGGGATACGCACGGAGACTCCCGCGATGTTGGGTGACGAGTACCAGCACGTCCAGGAGACCGGAGTGCTGTTTGCTGCATCAACCCTGAGCAGGGACAAGGCACCGCTGATGTACGGCACGGACGACGGGCCGTACCGATGGGTGCGCGCCTGAGCGGCGAAGGAGTCCCCTTAGAGGGGCAATGAGGCCGACCTTACAACGGTACGCAGCACAAAGTCAGACATTTGCGAACCCCATCCGCCGCGCTGAGGTGCGGTCAGGAGGGGAGATGCGGCCAGCCTAGCGCTGCGTCCGGCCGTCCGGATCGGAGCGCGGCAACTACTTCCGCCGCGCCTTACAGCACGAACTCCCGTCGTGTCTAACTTTCCGGTGAAATCCCTTTTTCCTATGACCTGTTGGATACGTTCAGTCTTACTTCGGGTTCGAGCCCGAGCCGCCCGTCTTGGTGCCGACCCTGGCAGGCGGTACTGACAATCCCGGGTCACGTGTCTGTGACCTGCGGTGACGCTGCTCATGAGGGAAGGGGGCCGGGTGATGCGCCTGCGGATCGAGTTCCACACGTCAGCCCGGAAGTTGCCGTGGCCGGACGTGTTGGCTCCGGGGCGTGCGGTGTCGTACGCCTTGCTGGAGCGAGGAGCACCGGCGTTGGGTGCCCGGCTGCACCGGAGCGGCCATGGTCCGTACGGGATGGTGCCGTTCGGCTACAGCGCTCCGGTGTTCCCGGCGGCGCGGCGGCGGCGTGGCGTCTACGTCGCCGAGGGCCCCGGCATCGTCGAGCTGGGCAGCCCGCTCATCGAGGTGGTCGAGGGGTGGGCCGCGGCTCTGAATCCGCTGCCCGTGCTTGCTTGGGGGGCCACTGCCTTCATCGTGGACCGGGTGTCCGTAGTGGAGGAGCCGGCCTTCCCGTCCGGGCGGGCGGTGTTCCGCACCGTGACACCGGTGGTCACCAAGGTGGTACTGCCGCGCGAGGAGCGAGGCGATCTGGGTGGTACGCCGTGGAGGCTTCCCGGAGAACCCGAGTGGGACGTCCAGATTCAGGGCAACTTGCGCCGCAAGGCGCAGTCGCTCGGCCTGGACCCCGAGGTGACGTTGGAACGGGTCAACTGGGTCGGCCCCAAGAGGTCGTTCGCGGTGACCGGGGTGTCCGGCAGGGGCGGGAAGAAGCCCGGGGCCTGTGTGGAGGTCGTCGTGACGGGCGCCCCGCAGACGCTCGCGGCCATCCAGGACTTCGGCCTAGGCCAGGCGAACTCCACGGGGATGGGGTGGATCGGTGCCTGAGCACGACGAAGTACTGGACGTGGCCGTCGAGGTCCCGGCAGCCCCCTCCACGCCGGTGTTGCTGACGGCGAGCCCGCTCCAGCGGATCGGCGCCTTCGCGCTCGCCGACAAGGCGGGGGCCGCCTCGCCCGGAGAGGTCACCTCCGAAGCTCTGGTGGCGGTCGTCGCCGGTATGACGGACGACCTGCTCCGGACATCCGACCTGGCGAAGGCGTCCGACCCCGGCGGATTCTGGCTCAGCGCGAGCTACCTGTTGTGGCCCAACTCGAAGATCAACCCGTCTTCGCGCGGCCGGCTCAGCCCGGCTGAGCGCCGCGCGCGGATCGAGGACTGGCGTTCCGGGGACGCGGCGTCGCGGAGGCTCGGTGTGCCGTGTGCGTACTGCGGGAGGGAGGCGTGCGACTGGTTCGGGAAGGTCGACATCCCCCTCGGAGCCAGTGTCGAGCACCGCAACACCACGGCGCCCGGGCAGCAGGGGACTCCGCTGTGCTTCTCGTGCGTGGCCTGCCTGTGGGCCTTTCCCTACGGCGCCCGCCTGGCGGGCGGCCGGGCGATGGCGGTCCACTCCTGGGACGACTCCTTCCTGGCCTGGAGCGTGCAGTCGGCCGTGCGGCGGACGCAGCAGGACGCGGCGGTCAGCGCGGCGCAGAAGGACGTCAAACCCGGTCCGTACGAGCGGGAACTTTCGGTCCTGAAGGCGGTGCGGGGTTACGGCCACCGCATCACGGCGCCGGTCGAGCTCATCGTGCTGTCCAACTCCAACAAAGAACAGCTGCTGGTCACACAGGAGATGAGCGAGCCGATCGCCGTCTGGCTGCGGTCGACGGTACGGCGCAGCGAGCGTGCGAAGGGCTACCCCGTGCTGGTGGCGACTCAGGCGGCCAGGCAGGTGCCCGGTGAGGCGTTCCTGGCCAAGCGGTTGTTCTCCCGCCCCGGTCAGGTCCTGGTGAGGGCGGTGACATACCTGCTGGAACGGACGGCAGCGGCTCGGGGCGTGATCCCTCCCGAGGCGGTGTGCCTCGGCCCGATCCTGCATTCCTACTGCGAAGAGGTACTGAACATGGACGAGAAGGATGTCGAGCGAATCCGGCCCTTGGCCGGCCGGCTGGCCTCGGTGCTGGGCCGGGACAGCCGCCCGGGGCCGCTCCGCGGCTTCATCCGCGCCAACAGCCGGGGCGGCAACCTCCACGGGTGGTTCCGCACCAAGGCGGTGGAGTGGCAACTCTTCCCCCACGAAGGCAGCGCACCACTGCTGTTCCCGGTGCACGACTACCTCCTGCTCTTCGAGGACGAGCGCTCCTGGGCCTGGCGTCGTTTGTTGACCTTCGCGGTGCTGGAGGCGTTGGCCGAGGCCGGGTGGAAGCCGGAGGGCTCGGAGGAGGAGCTGGACGAGTTCAGCTCCGAGGTGGCCGACTCTGCGGCCCACGACAGTGACACCAACGAGGGATGAGGGATCGACGATGACGTTCCTTTCGGGACAGAGCGTGCTGGCCGTCAAGGCCGGTGCTCCCAACAACGGCCGTGGTGAGGACAACCGCGGCATGGTCAAGCAGTTCCGGGCCGGCAGCGACGTCTACCCGTACGTCTCGGCGCAGGCGAGCCGCCGGTGGCTGCGCGAGAGCCTGCCCGCCGGAGAGGCGACCTCGCCCGTCACCCGCAGTGGTCAGGGCAAGAAGCAGCAGGCGTACACCAAGGGCCGCCCCGACCTGTACCTGGACGACGACCTCTTCGGCTACATGATCGCGGTGAAGGCCGACGAGGCGGGTGCGAAGAAGGGGGAGTCGAAGACATTCATGCGCGACACCGTCCTCGCCACGGGCACCTTGGTCGCCGTCGTCCCCAACGCTCCGGTGATGGACTTCGGGACGATGAGCCGCGACTTCGGGCCCGGCACCAATCCCGTCATCCACGAGCACGAGATGTACAGCGCGGACCTCGCCGGCGATCTCCTGCTGGACCTGCCCCGCGTCGGGAGCTTCGAGATCGGCGGGAGGACCACCAAGTCCGCGCTGCCCCCGTCGACGGCCGCAGCTGTCGTGGAGTCTGGGGGGACGGAGGTCGTCCTCCGAGGCGTGGAGTGCGTGCGTCTGCCGCTCGCCGAGCGCCGCCGCCGGGTGGCGGTCCTGCTGCGCACCATGGCCACGGTACGAGGTGGGGCGAAGCACTCCGCGCACTACGGCGACCGAACCCCCGGCCTGGTCATCCTGGCGCCGGTGAAGGGCGGCACCAACCCCTTCACGCGGGTGGTGCGCAACCGTGAGCGCGCCACCTTCTTCGACGCGGATGTCCTCATCGAGGAAATCCGGGCTTGGCAGGACAAACTCGACGGAACGGTCCGCATCGGCTGGGCTCCCGGGTTCCTCGGCGGTCAGCGCGACAAGGCCCGCAAGGACCTCGCCGAGCTGATCGAGGAGGGCGTGGTCCTCATCGATCACCCGCGCACCGTTCTCGGCACCCTCGCCGCCGAGATCGAGAACGGTGACCACGACGCCTGGTTCGACGACGAGCCCGTCGCCTGACCTGCCACGTAGTCCCGAGCGCTGTGCCGCTTGATCGCCCCTCGAAGGGGACACCCCGCCGCCCGATCACCCTGTGAGGGAAGCGCCTCCATGCCCGAAGCCCTCGAAGTCACCGTCACCGCACCCGTCGTCAGCTTCCGCAACCCCCTCTACGCCGGTCTTCAGATCGGCCTGCCCTGCCCACCGCCCTCGACCGCCGGTGGTCTCCTCGCCGCAGCAGCCGGCGGCTGGGACCGCGTCCCTGCCAGCACACGGTTCGCCATGGCCTTCCACGCCGCAGGCAACGGGGTGGACTTGGAGACCTACCACCCCCTTGCCGCGCCTGGTATCGAGACCAACACGACGATCAAGGACCGCGACTTCCTCGCCCTCGTCACCCTCACCATCTGGCTCACGGACCAGCCCGACGAGCCGCACGCCACCCCCTCCGGTGAGAGGTCCGCTGCCATCGACCACTGGGAGCGAGCGCTGCGCCGCCCAGCCTGGCCGCTGCGCCTGGGCCGCAGCCAGGACCTCGTCGCCGTCCGCACCGCTCGCGTCGAGCTCGCTCCGGGGACCGGGCGGCAGGGATACGCGATCATCCCGGACACCCAGCCCGGCGCCACCGGCACCCGGATGCGCCTGACCACCGCCATCGCCCACCAGCGTGACCGCACCCGCTGGGACGGCTACCGCTACCACCGCGAGGGATCACAGGCCCCTCTCGCCGACGTGCTGACCACCGCCGAGGGCCAGGCCGTCGTCCTGCTGCCCTCCACTCACCCCGACCAACTGGCGACCGCCGCCTGATCATCGAACAAACAGGGGGGACACCCCGTGACCAGCACCCCACCACTTCGCGCGAAGAGCGCCACCGTTCGCGGACGCCCCGGCGAGCTCCTGACCACCCACCTGGGCCTCACCGCGCGCGCCGCACAACGGATCCAGGCCAGGATCGGCACCATCCCCGGCACGCCCACCGATTTCTGGACCTGGGTCGCTCTCGCCGCGCTCCTCCACGACACCGGCAAGATCCCCTACGGCTTCCAGCGCATGGTCGGTAACACGTCGGACGAGGCCGTCTCTTGGGGCGAGCGGCACGAGATTCTGTCCCTCGGCTTCGTCGAACACCTTTTGTCGCACCTGCCCGACGACGACCGCCTGTGGATTGCTGCCGTCGTGGCCGGCCACCACCGCCCTTACACGGGCGTGAACGCTCCCCGGGTACTCCTCGCCCAGTTGTCCGACGACACCGCCGACGACTTCCACGAACGGTTCTCCCGGATCGACCCCGAGCAGCTCCTTCGGCTGCTCCGTTGGTTGCGTGGCACCGCCCGCCGCCTCGATCTGCCCGTCCTCCCCGACCTTCCCGAGATCAGCGTCCGGGACCTCACGGATGCCGCGTTCGACGTCTTCTCGCGCCTGATGGACCGCTGGGAACGCCCCGTTCTCCCCGCCGTCGATGCGCAACTCGTCGGCCGCACGGCCACCCTGCTCCTCGGTGCTGTCACCATGGCCGACCACCTTTCGTCCGCCCACTCGCCGCTCGACACGCATCACCCGCTCACCTCCGGCTATCCCGAGGCGCTGGCCGAACGCCTCGCCGTCGGCGGTCACGCCTTGCGGCCCCAGCAGGCCGAGGCCGCAGATACGAGTGGCCACCTCCTGCTGCGCTCCTGGACCGGGAGCGGCAAGACCGAAGCCGTCCTGTTGTGGGCCCGGCGCCAGATCACCGAACTCGGCACCCTGCACAGCTGTGTTCCGCGCGTCTTCTACGTCCTGCCGTACCTCGCCAGCATCAACGCCATGACCGAACGTCTGGAGAAGGAACTCGACGCCCGCGACCGCATCGGCGTCGCCCACTCGAAGGCCGCTTCGTACCACCTCGCGCAAGCCCTGAAGGACGGCTGTCCCACGGACGACGGCCTCGGCGAACCGGCCCTGCGCGACGACGACGCGGAAACAGCCGATGCTGCCGTCAAGGCCCATTCCCGCGCCCAGGCGACCCGCAACTTCCGCGAGCTTTTCCGCGTCGGTACGCCGTACCAGCTCCTGCGCGGCGCGCTCGCCGGCCCCGTCCACTCCGGCATCCTCACCGACAGCGTCAACTCCGTCTTCGTCCTCGACGAGCTTCACGCCTACGACGCCCGCCGACTCGGCATGATCCTGGCCGCGATGCGCTTCTGGCACGAGACCGGCGGCCGTATCGCCGTCATGTCCGCCACCCTGCCCACCCGCCTCGCCGAACTCGTCACCGAAACCCTCGACGGACAGACCACCCTCGTCGAGCCCCCACCTGTTACGACGGCGCCCGCCCGGCACCGCCTCCACCTGCGCGACGACCACCTCACCAGCGAGGCCGCCCTCGCCGAGATCCGTACGGCACTCGACGCCGGGCAATCCGTCTTGGTCGTCGCCAACAACGTCCGCGACGCCATCACCCTCTACGAGACTCTCGCGCCTCATTGCGTCGGCCTGCACGGTGAAGGCTCCGCATACCTCCTCCACTCCCGCTTCCGCCGGATGGACCGCGACACCATCGAGACGTCCCTGCGGCAGCGGTTCGCCGCAGGCCACGCCCAGCGTCTCCCCGGCCTCCTGGTCGGCACGCAGGCCCTGGAGGTCTCGCTCGACCTCGACCTCGACCTCTGTCACACCTCAGCTGCCGACCTCGAAGCACTCCTCCAACGGTTCGGCCGCGTCAACCGCCTTGCCGCCCGCCCCCCAGCACCAGTCATCGTCCACGCCTCTGCCTACGGCCCCCGTCGAGGCACCGGGACCGCCGAATGGGCCGACGGCGTCTACGAGGCCGACCCCACCCGCCTCGCCTGGAACATCCTCACCCGCCATGACGGCCAGACCATCGACGAACAGCAGGTCACCGCCTGGCTCGACGAGATCTACACCTCCGACTGGGGCGACCGCTGGTGTGCCGCTACCCAGGCCGCCCGCGAGGTGTTCCACAACGCGTTCCTGACCTTCACCCAGCCCTTCGAGGACCGCACCGGCCTCGCCGAAGCCTTCGACCGCCAGTTCGACGGCATCGAAGCCGTGCTCCAGGAGGACCTCGCGGAATACGAGAAGCTGCTGACGACTGCCGATACGCGCAGCACCGGCCGTCTCCAAGCCGATCGTTACCTTGTCCCTCTCCCGCAATGGGCCGCCTCGGCTGCCCGCTTCGACAAGCGCCTTGGCGTCCACATCCTCAACGCCGACTACGACCCCGAACTCGGCCTCGTGTCGATCAACCACGACACGCGGCGCACCTACCAGGCAGGCGAAGTCCTCTGAAGGCCGACGCGGCTCTCCCCGCAGGGGAATTTCAGCGCCACGCCGGACTCGGCAGCACAACCGCCGGTCCGCTGAAAAATCGGCCCCGACAGACCATGACGGACATCGGTCTGCCTGCGGCTTTACCGTGGGTCCTCATCGCCCCCAGCGGGGGTCACAACTCCGGGTTCGAGCGACCCTGTCCACACTCCCTGCTAACGTCCTCATCGCCCCCAGCGGGGGTCACAACAGCTGGTGCGGGTGGTGGTGGCCGAGCGGGTCGCGTGGTCCTCATCGCCCCCAGCGGGGGTCACAACTGAGTGAAACGACGCTGGCTGTGCACGCTGCACGCGAGTCCTCATCGCCCCCAGCGGGGGTCACAACGCCTCGGTCCCTGGCGAGGTGCTGATACTGCCGGTGTCCTCATCGCCCCCAGCGGGGGTCACAACATGAGGTAGGGGGTCCCCTCGGGCTTTGCGGTTTCCCGGGTCCTCATCGCCCCCAGCGGGGGTCACAACCGCCCGTCCCCCGCCGTCACCCGTTCTCCCGCGAGGTCCTCATCGCCCCCAGCGGGGGTCACAACCGGCAAGAACCGGATGGACCTGCGCATGGTCCTGCACGTCCTCATCGCCCCCAGCGGGGGTCACAACCTCTCGTCGTCAAGGAGTTGCCGCTCCGCCTGACCCAGTCCGCATCGCCCCCAGCGGGGGTCACAACCCGAAGCACTCCTCGTAGAGCACGACGACCGGCTTGCGCGTCCTCATCGCCCCCAGCGGGGGTCACAACAGGTCTCCGACCACCGTGACCTCCCCATCCAGCGCGTCCTCATCGCCCCCAGCGGGGGTCACAACCCCGGCGCCGGAACGTTCGATGCGGTCGTCGCCCGGGGTCCTCATCGCCCCCAGCGGGGGTCACAACCCTTCATGACGGGCGACCACGGGACGGCGACCCGCTGTCCTCATCGCCCCCAGCGGGGGTCACAACCGGACCTGGAGCGCGTGCAGCGCGTCCAGGAGGCGGTCCTCATCGCCCCCAGCGGGGGTCACAACACGACGGCGCCCGCGTGCGCCGGGTGGGCGCCGAGGAGTCCTCATCGCCCCCAGCGGGGGTCACAACATGGGCCAGGCGGCAGGGTCCGCGCGCAGCGTCCAGTCCTCATCGCTCCCAGCGGGGGTCACAACGTCGCGAGCACGCCATCGAGCCGCGAGTCGCCGTAGTCCTCATCGCCCCCAGCGGGGGGTCACAACATGACCGCGTGGGTGACGCCGATCCATGCGAGCGCGAGTCCTCATCGCCCCAGCGGGGTCACAACTACGGGGCCGTGAAGGCCGGAGCGGGCCCGAGGCGGGTCCTCATCGCCCCCAGCGGCGGTCTCAACATGTCGCGCATCGCGTCCTCGGACGGCAGCAGCCGCGTCCTCATCGCCCCCAGCGGAAGTCGCAACATGACCTGAAGCGGGTGGTACGAGGGCCTCAAGGGGGTCCTCATCGCTCCCAGTGGGGGTCGCAACCAGCGGGACGGCATCAGCAGCATCCGCGTCCGCCGTCCTCATTGCCTCCAGTGGGGGTCGCAACCGGAGGTCAATGCCGGAACGGGACTCCAGCCAGGCGGATCCTCATCGCCCCCAGCGGGGGTCGCAACAGCGCGTACAGCACAAGGACGCGGTCGAAGGGCCGCGTCCTCATCGTTCCCAAAGGGGGTCGCGACTACTCGCTGGTGGTGTCGGCGTCGAGCGAGAACGAGTCCTCATCTCCTCTGGGGAGGGTCGCAACCCGGACCGCTACCGCGACGGTGCCCGTGACCGCCATGTCCTCAACGGCGTCGGCCGACATCGCAACTGTCCGGGAAAACCGTCACCGAGCGAGGCCCGAACGCCCTCGTGGACTGAGACATCCTCCATTTCCGCAGCTCACCCCGTGATGGGTGAACAAGCCTTGACCGACGTGACGAGGGTCCCCAGGCGGAGGTGGGTGGTGGCCGTGGCGGCGGCGGTCAGGGTGGGGAGGGCGCCGAACCAGGGGCCGTCGCGGAAGGTGCGCCAGGAGAGGTGGTCGTAGGTGTACGCGGCGTGAAAGCCGAGTTCCTCGGCGCGCACCCACTGGGCGCGACCCCCTTGCGACCAGCGGTTCACGGGGAGAATCACAGTGCTCAGACGCATGCGACGACTCTACGAGGCAGGTCGGGCGTCCGGCCGCAGGCCCCGTGGGAAGCCGTTCCGACGCTCCTCCGGGGCCGCCCGCCGCCGCGATGTTTCACGTGAAACATCCCCGAATGCCCCGTCCGCCCTCACCCCCGCAGGCCCTCCCCGATCCCCGCTCCCTGCGCCGCCCGCACCACGTGCGCCAGCAGCACCGCCGTCGTCACCGGGCCCACGCCACCGGGGACGGGGCTGAGCGCTCCGGCGATGCGCGCCGCGCCACGGTCGACGTCACCCGTGAGGCCGCCGTCGGGGGTCGGGTTGGTGCCGACGTCGATGACGATCGCGCCCGGGCGGACGTGCTCCGCCGTGATCAGCCCCGGCTGACCGGCGGCGGCGATCAGGACATCCGCCTCGCGGGTCACCGACGGCAGGTCACGCGTGCGCGAGTGGCACACCGTCACGGTCGCGTCGCGCGCGAGGAGCAGTTGCGCGAGCGGTTTGCCGACGACCGTGGAGCGCCCCACGACCACCGTGCGCGCCCCGCGCAGCGGGACCTCGTAGTGGTCGAGCAGTGTGATCACGGCCTCGGCGGTCGCGGGGGCGAAGGCCGCGAGGCCGGCGGTGAGACGGCCCAGCGACAGCGGGTTCGCACCGTCGACGTCCTTCGCCGTCGGCACCGCCTCGGCGAGCGCTCGCGCGTCGACGCCCGCAGGCAGCGGGGTCTGGAGGATCACGCCGTGCACGGTGGCGTCCTCGCCGAGGCGGCGCAGTGCGTCCCGTACCTCCTCCGTGCTCGCCTTCGGACCGAGGTGCACGACCTCGTGGAGCAGCCCGGACTTCTCGGCGGCGGAGACGAGGGAGCGTACGTACCAGGCGCTCGACTCGTCGTCGGTCGCGGTCACGACGGCGAGCTTCGGCGCCCTCCCGGCCTTGCGCGCGGCCTCGACCGCGGCGCGCGTCCCGTCGCGCAGCGAGGCGGCGAGCGCCTTCCCCGGCAGCGGGCGCGCGGCTTCGCCGCTCTCGGTACCGGTCGGGTTCAGCGAAGCGTTCATGGGGCTCCTCGGTACGGGGCGGGAGGGGGCGGTGCGGGTACGCGCGGGGCTGGCGCGGGCGAGGGCGTCGGGTATGTACGGGAAGCGGCCCGCTCAGGACCTCAGCCGGTCCCGCACCTCCGCGGTGACCGCTTCGGCGCGGGCGAGGAGGGGATCGGTACGGCCCAGCGTCGCGGTGAGCCGCTCACGGGCCTCCGCGTCCTTGATGCCGCCGAGGTTGATCTCGACGTTGACGCGCGCGGTGCTCGCGGCGGCGCGCGCGGCCTCGGCCGCGGCGGCGACGTCGGTGACGACGTTCGGGTTGCCGACCGGCAGCAGCTCCTCCGTGAGGCTGACGATCCGCTCCGCGAGGGACAGGAGCGCGGCCGGGGGAGTCGCCGCGCCGAGCAGCGCCGCCGCGATGGCGCCGGAGCGGGCGGACTTCTCCTCGGGCGTGTTCTTCGGCAGCCGGTAGGCGTCCGTCACGGCGGTGAAGGCGGCGGCGTCCTCGTCGGCGAGGGTCAGCGCGCGTTCGCGCAGGTCATCGGCCTCGGTGGTGATCTCGGCGAGGCGTTCGGCGTGCGCGGCGTACTTCGGGCCCGTCGAGTAGCGCGCCACCATCGCGACGAGCGCCGCGCCCTGCGCCGCGTGCACGGCCGCCGCCGCGCCGCCGCCGGGGGCCGGCTCGCGCGCGGCGAGCCGGCCGAGGTAGGCGTCGAGCGGCGTGGTGCGCACGGCGGACACGGGTGTGGGGGCGTGGGTTCCTGGCGACTCGCTCATGCGGCGATTCTCCCGTGCGGGCGGCTGCTTCGGGCGCTTTACGGCCCGTTTCGGCGGTGCCTGGCGCGGGCTGACAGCCGTTCAGTTTTTTCGCGTGTCGGGGAAATGCACGTACTGCGGCGGTACGTGCGCGGTGAGCCAGACGCCGTTGCCCGAGCGCAGGAAGACGGTCCGTCCTCGTGCAACTGCCCCGACCGCACCGTGAGGAGGACGGGCCTGCCGCGCCGCGCGCCGACCCGCCGCGCGGTCTCGCGGTCCGCGGTGAGGTGCACGTGGTGCCGCGTCATGGGCCGCAGCCCTTCGGTGCGGATCGCGGCGAGCGCGGCGGGCTGGGTGCCGTGGAAGAGGTACTGCGGCGGCGCGAGCGGTACGAGACCGAGGTCGACGGGGACCGAGTGGCCCTGCTGTGCGCGGATGCGGTCGCCTTCCACGGCGAAGCGGCGCTTGTCGTTGCCCGCGACGACGCGTGCGAGGTCCGCGCGCGTGGCGGGCAGTCCGTGGCGTGCCGCGGCGTCCAGGAGGGGGCCGATGTCGGTCCATCCGGCCTGGTCGAGCGTGATGCCGAGGCGGTCCGGCGCGTGGCGCAGGTGGCGGGAGAGGAAGCGGGAGAGGGCGACGAGGCGCCGGTCGAGGGGCGCGGCGAGAGCGTCCTCGGACACGGCCTCGGCCGCGTGACCAACTCTGGCAGGACTCGGCGATTCGTTCGAGGCGCGGCTTTCTCTCATGCGTATCAGCTGACCATCGGATCAGTAAGATCGCACCGCGTTTTTACCTCACTCGTATGGCTGAACAGGTTTGATCCACAAGCAACTCGACTTATCCACAGGCTTATTGGCCGAGCTGTGGATAAGTGGCGTGCTATTTGCGGCAATTGCCCAATTATGCGCGTGTGGCGCGCAGTTGCGTGACATGCCATCAACGCAGTGCGCACAGACCGGGCTTGACCTGGCCGCCTTGCCGCACCTCAGTCCTCGCCCTCTCCCAACTCCTCCCGGTCCGCGACGAAGTCGGCGATCCATCCGGCCAGCAGCTCAGGCCGCGAGCGCGGCAGCCAGTGCTTGGCCGGAACGGCGCGGCGGCGCAGCCCGCGCGGGGTCCAGTCGCCGACCTTGTCGTAGAGGTACGGGGAGAGGAACGCGTCGCGCGTCGGGATCACGAGCTGCACGGGGACGTGGGCGAAGGCGTCCGGACGCGGCCTGCGCAGCCGGGGAAGGATGTTGTCGCGGTAGAGCCACGCGCCGTTCGCGGCGTCGGAGGGGAGCGAGGCGGTCGGGTACGTGGTCGAGGTGAGCTTCTCGGCGCGGCGCAGCACGCTCGGCCAGGCCCGGCCGAGCGGCCCCCGCCAGGCGAGTTCGGGCAGGCGGGGCAGGTGGAGGGCGCCGATGTACCAGGACTTGAGGCCCTGGTCGACGAGCTGGAGCAGCCCCTCGGGACTCGGGTGCCTGCCGCGCCGCGCGTACCAGTGACCGAGGTGGTCGAGCGAGGGCCCGGAGATCGACGTGAACGAGGCGATCCTGCCCTGCGTACGGCCCACGGTGGCGAACTCCCAGCCCTGCACCGAGCCCCAGTCGTGGCCGACCAGATGCACGGGCCGCGTGGGGCTCACCGCGTGCGCGACGGCGAGGAAGTCGTCGGTGAGCTTCGGCAGCGTGAATCCGCCGCGCAGGGGCAGCGGCGCGCTCGAACCGCCGTGCCCGCGCACGTCGTACGTGACGACGTGGAAGCGGTCCGCGAGGAACTCCGCGACCTCCTCCCACACCTCCTGCGAGTCCGGGTAGCCGTGGACGAGCAGCACGGTGGGCCGCGCCGCGTCCCCGCGTTCCAGGACCCGCAGCCGCACGCCGCCGGTCTCCACCCAGCTCTCGCGCGGGCCCTCGGCCGGCGCTGAGGGCGTGGAAGGCGCTGAGGGCGCTGAGGGGGCGCCCGTACGGTCGCCGTCGTCGCCCGTCGCCGCCGTACCGGCCGCCGCCTCGCCGTCCCGCCCCGTACCGTCTTGCGCTCGTCGCTCCGGCACCCTGCCCCCTGGTCCGTCCGGCGGACCCGTGCGGGTCCGGCTCCGGGGACGACCGTCGCAACCCCGTGCCGTCCGCGTCAAGCCCCGGATGTTACCCAGGGAAACCTCGGGAGAGCTGCGGAAACCTTCCGGCACCTGTGCCGCAGCGGTGAAACCGCAGGCCGGAGCGGTCGCCTCCGCCCCGCGCCGCGGTGACCCCTAAGGGTTCCCGTAGTACCCGAGAGGGACCCGAAGACCAATCCACAGGTTGACGACGCGTGTGGTCCGGGCCACTAGCGTCTTTCTCGTGACTGTGATCGCGACCGAAAGCCTGAGCAAGCGGTACCCCAAGGTGACCGCACTCGACCGGCTCACCGTGGAGATCGGGCCCGGGGTGACCGGGCTCGTCGGCTCCAACGGAGCCGGCAAATCCACCCTGATCAAGATCCTCCTCGGCCTCTCCCCGGCCACCGAGGGTCGTGCCGCCGTGCTCGGACTCGATGTCGCGAGTCAGGGCGGCGAGATCCGCCGCCGCGTCGGCTACATGCCGGAGCACGACTGCCTGCCACCCGATGTGTCGGCGACCGAGTTCGTCGTCCACATGGCGCGCATGGCCGGGCTCCCCGCCACCGCCGCGCGCGAGCGCACGGCCGACACCTTGCGCCACGTCGGCCTCTACGAGGAGCGCTACCGCCCCATGGGCGGCTACTCGACGGGCATGAAGCAGCGCGTCAAGCTCGCGCAGGCCCTCGTGCACGATCCCGAGCTGGTCTTCCTCGACGAGCCGACCAACGGCCTCGACCCGGTCGGCAGGGACGACATGCTCGGCCTCATCCGCCGTGTGCACGCCGACTTCGGCATCTCCGTCCTCGTCACCTCGCACCTGCTCGGCGAGCTGGAGCGCACGTGCGACCACGTCGTCGTGATCGACGGCGGCACCCTGCTGCGCTCCAGCTCCACGAGCGACTTCACGCAGACCACGACGACCCTGGCCGTCGAAGTCACCGACTCCGACGCACACCCGGACGGTACGGCGGCCCTGCGCGAAGCCCTGCTCGCCGCGGGGGTCGCCCTCGACAAGGGGCCCGCCGAACAGGGCCTGCCGGGCGCCGGCCACATCCTCCTCCTGGAGGCCGCGGGCGAGCGGACGTACGACCTCGTCCGCGACACCGTCGCCGACCTCGGTCTCGGCCTCGTCCGCATGGAACAGCGCCGCCACCACATCGCCGAGGTCTTCCGCTCCGAAGCGCCCGCCACCACCGCCGTGCCCGGGCGCGGCACCGCCACACTGCCGCAGCCCACCGGCTCGTCCCCGTCCCCCGCCGCACCCGCCGGCCCGTCCCCGCAGGAGGTGCGGAACCGATGACAAGCCCCGCCGGGTCCTCGACGATCCACGACATCGGCTACCGCCACTACGACGGCCCGCGCCTGGGCCGCACCGCCATCCGCCGCGCGCTCTACGTACAGTCCCTGCGCGGCAGCTTCGGCCTGGGCCGCGCGGCGAAGTCCAAGGTGCTGCCCGCCCTGCTCTTCGGCGTCATGGTCCTCGTCGCGGGCATCCTCGCGGCCGTCACCATCGCGGCGAAGCTCAAGGACCTGCCGCTCGACTACACGCGGTACGCGATCGTCATGCAGGCGGTCGTCGGCCTCTTCCTCGCCGCCCAGGCGCCCCAGGCCGTCTCGCACGACCTGCGGTTCAGGACGATGCCCCTCTACTTCTCCCGCCCCCTGGAGCCCGCGGACTACGTCCGGGCGAAGTTCGCGGCGACGGCGACCGCGCTCTTCATCCTCACCGGCACCCCGCTGCTGGTGATGTACATCGGGGCGCTCCTCGCCAAATTCGATGTCGCGGAGCACACCAAGGGCTTCGCACAGGGACTGGTCTCCGTGGCGCTCCTCTCGCTCCTCTTCGCCGGTATCGGGCTCGTCGTCTCCGCCGTCACCCCACGCCGCGGCTTCGGTGTCGCCGCCGTCATCGCCGTCTTCACCATCAGCTACGGCGCGGTGAGCACCCTCCAGGGCATCGCCTACACGCAGAGCAGCGGCAGCGCCGTCTCCTGGCTCGGGCTCTTCTCGCCCATCACGCTCATCGACGGAGTGCAGTCCGCCTTCCTCGGCGCTTCCCCGGCCTGGCCGGGCGGGCAGGACGTCTCGGCCGCGCGGGGCCTCGTCTTCCTGCTCCTGGTGCTCGGCCTCGTCGCCGGCTGCTACTCGCTCCTGCTGCGCCGCTACCGAAAGGCCGTGCTGTGACCACCCTCCACCTCGACCACACCTCGCGCTGGTTCGGCAACGTGGTCGCCGTCAACGACGTCTCGATGACCGTCGGCCCCGGCGTCACCGGGCTGCTCGGGCCCAACGGAGCGGGGAAATCGACCCTCATCAACATGATGGCGGGCTTCCTCGCCCCCTCGGGCGGCACCGTGACCCTCGACGGCACGCCGATCTGGCGCAACGAGGAGAGCTACCGGGCGATCGGTCTCGTCCCCGAGCGCGAGGGCATGTACGACTTCCTCACGGGCCGCGAATTCGTCGTCGCCAACGCCGAGTTGCACGGGCTCGACGACAAGGCCGCCGCGAAGGCACTCGCCACGGTCGAGATGGAGTACGCGCAGGACCGCAAGATCTCCACGTACAGCAAGGGGATGCGCCAGCGCGTCAAGATGGCGTCGGCGCTCGTCCACGAGCCGTCCGTGCTGCTGCTCGACGAGCCCTTCAACGGGATGGACCCACGCCAGCGGATGCAGCTCATGGACCTGCTCCGGCGCATGGGTGACGAGGGCAGGACCGTGCTCTTCTCCTCGCACATCCTGGAGGAGGTCGAGCAACTCGCCTCGCACATCGAGGTGATCGTGGCGGGGCGGCACGCGGCGAGCGGCGACTTCCGCCGTATCCGCCGGCTCATGACCGACCGCCCGCACCGCTACCTCGTGCGCTCCAGCGACGACCGGGCACTCGCCGCCGCGCTCATCGCCGACCCGTCGACCGCCGGTATCGAGGTCGACCTCAAGGAGGACGCGCTGCTCGTGCAGGCCGTGGACTTCGCCCGCTTCACCGCACTGCTCCCGCAGGTCGCCCGCGGGGGCAACATCCGCCTGCTCACCGTCTCGCCGTCCGACGAGTCGCTGGAATCCGTCTTCTCCTACCTCGTCGCGGCCTAGCGGGCCGGAAGGAGTCCGATGTACCACCCCACCGTCGCCCGGCTCACCTACCGGGCACTGCTCGGCCGTCGCCGCGCGCTCATCCTCTTCGCCCTGCCCGTTCTCCTCCTCGTCATCGCCGTCTTCACCCGTGTCCTCGCGGGCGCGGACGACAACACGGCGGGCGAGGTCCTCGGAGGCTTCGCGCTCGCCACGATGGTCCCGATCATCGGGGTCATCGCGGGAACGGGCGCGATCGGCCCGGAGATCGACGACGGCTCCGTGCTCTACCTGCTCGCCAAGCCGGTGAAGCGGCCGACGATCATCTTCACGAAGCTGATCGTCGCGATCGCCGTGACCATGGCCTTCGCCGCGGTGCCCACGCTCATCGCCGGTTTCATCCTCAACGGCAATGGACAGAACATCGCCGTCGCCTACACCGTCGCCGCGCTCGTCGCCTCCATCGCCTATGCGGCCATCTTCCTCCTCCTCGGCACGATCACGCGGCATGCCGTGATCGCGGGGCTCGTCTACGCGCTGGTCTGGGAGGCCCTCTTCGGCTCCTTCGTCGCCGGGGCGCGGACACTCAGCGTGCAGCAGTGGGCGCTCGCGCTCGCCGAGAAGGTCGTGGGACGACCAGACCTGGTCAGCTCGGACGTGAGCCTGCCGGTGGGCATCGTGCTCTTGGTCGCGGTGACGGTGCTGGCCACGTGGTACGCGGGGCAGAAGCTGCGCAGCCTGAAGCTGGCGGCGGGGGAGGAGTAGCGGGGAGCGGGGGCCCGAGGACTCGGGGGCCTGGGGAATCAGGGACGGGGGCTTCGGCGGGACCGGCGGTGGGGCTCCGGGGGCGTCGTGCGGAGCTGCGTCGGGGGGCCGGGGGCCTTGCGCTGGGGCTTTGACGGGGCTCGGGCGGAGGTGGCGGCCGGGTGGGGCCGGCGCTGGGGCTCCGGCTGAGGGGCGCGTGGTCCTCGCGCGGGGTGTCGGTGGGGTTCCGGGGTCCTCGCGCGGGGCGTCGGTGGGTCCCCGGCCCGCGCGCTGAAGCTTCGGCGGGGTCCTCTGGTCCTCGCGCTGGGGCTTCGGCTTCGGCCGGGCTCGCGGGGGATTCCGGCGGGGCTCGGGCGGAGGTGTGGCCGGGCGGGTCCTCGGTGGGTTCCGTGCCGGGGTTCCGGGCGTGGCTCGCGCTGGGTCCGGCCAGGCTTGCGCGAGGTCCGGCATGGCTCGTGCCGTCTTCCTGCGAGGGCGTCCGTCGCCTCACGCCGTTCTGACGCCGACCGCGCGACACTGGAAGGGAAGGGACGGATCGGCATGAAGCGTGCCTACTGCATGCATCGGTTTCTTATCGTGCCGAATCCGTCCGGACGAGCCGCCGCCGGTTCCCCGACCGTGAGGAGCGGAACCCATGACCGGACATGACACCCCACCCCCGGAAGAGCCCGACCCCTCGGCCCGCCGCGAGGCGGCGCCCGGCGGGGGTGCGGGTACGGGTTCCGGCGCGGAGGAGGAGGCCGCTGACCCGCGTACGGGGTCGGGTGGCCGCTCGGGGCCGGGCGCCGGCTCCGGAGGGGGCGCTGACTCCGGAGGGGGCGCCGAAAGCGGGGGAGCCGGGGCTGGTGAGGCCGGGCCCGATGCGGCGGCGAGCGGTGAAACCGGGAGCGGTGAGAACCGGACCGGTGAAGACCGGACTGGTGAGCCTCGGACCGGTGAGCCGCCTCGGGCTGGTGAGTCCGGGAACGGTGAGGCGCAAGTCGGTGGCGGGGGAGCGGAAGGCGGGGCGGGGGCGGGCGAGAGCGGGGACTGGGACGACGTGGAGCTCGACATGGACTTCATTCGTGCCGCCGATACGGCGGAGCCGTCGGCGCGGGCGCGGATGCTCGCCGCCCGTTGGCGCGCGGAGGGTGGTCCGCCCTCGCCGCAGCCCTGGCGTTCGGACGAGCCCCCGGCGGGCTGGTTCTTCAGCCGCTCCCGGCGGGCGCGGAGACGGAGGAAGCGGCGCGGGGACGACTGAGCGGGGCGGGAAAACGCTCTCCGCCGCACCGGACTTCGGGCCGTGCCCCGCGCGGTCGCGGAGGTTCTTCGACCGGGGAGGGGAAGCGGCCGAAACGTAATAGAAAAGACCTGGCGCGGGCGGGCGGGGGCGGGCACAGTTGTGCATGCCGGACCCCTCACCCGAGTCCGGTCTCCACGGGGAGTGGAACGTGGCGCGGACCTCCGCGTCCCCCACGCTCCCGAAAGGGCGGACCCTCGCGTCCGAGCAGCTCCGGAGTCGACCACCTCCGCTCCGTCGAGCTCCGCGCGACCCGCCCGGGGCGGTCTATGGTGCGCTTGTCGCCCTGGGCCGCCCACCCCCTGGGGTTGACCCGTACGCCACACCCGCCCGCGGCGTACGGGTGTGCCCAAAATCGCCCGTGACCACGGTGGCCGCTGCGGCGATGGCACCACTCGCCGCGCTGTTCCGGACAACAAGGGCGGCCAGCAGGGGCACGCGTGAGAGCACGCGTCTGGGGCGCCTCATGGCCGAGGGCCGGGGAGTTGCCCGGCCGCCCGCCGGGCGACGCCGGGAAGGTCACGGCAAGCCCAGGCGGCCCCCGCGATGAGCGTCGGCTCGGCGATCGCAAACGATCCCGCTCCGACCACCAGCGGCGCCGCAGCGACCATCAGCGGCCGGGCTGCTCCGCTGCCCTGCCCCCTTCGCGGATGGCTCAACGGGCCGGCCCGCTACCCCTCCCGGAGCTCGCGGCCCACGCGCCTCACCCAGCAGCCGTAGTCGTGCGGCGCACCCGTACGAAACGCCTACGCGGCGCGCGCTCGCCCGCGCCCGGCTCGCCCGCGCCCGGCCCCCGCCCAAAGCGCCC
>NZ_JAAGLR010001167.1 GCF_010548245.1 Streptomyces sp. SID11385 | reverse complement strand
CGCTTCCACGGGGCCTCGGCGACCGCGCCCTCGGCCGCCGACGCGCAGGCGAACCGCGAGGACATCGGGGTCGCGACGGCCGCCGAGATGATCGCCCGCTACCACCTCGGCGGCGTCCTCTACTTCGGCTGGGCGGGCAACATCCGCTCGCCCCGGCAGGTCGCCGCGCTCTCGAACGAGGTGCAGCGCGCCGGGCTCGGGCTGCGCGTCCCCGTACCGCTGCTCGTCTCGATCGACCAGGAGCACGGGGCCGTGCAGCGGATCGGCCCTCCGGCCACGCAACTGCCCGGTGCGATGGGGCTCGGCGCCGCCTCGCTCGGCGCGGGCGGTACGAGCGTGGGCGCGCGCGAGGCCGCCGCGCTCGCGGGCCGGGAGCTGGCGGCGCTCGGGGTACGGCAGGACTGGGCGCCCGACGCGGACGTCAACGTCAACCCGGCGAACCCTGTCATCGGCGTGCGTTCCTTCGGCGCGGACCCGGAGGCCGTCGCGCGCCTCGTCGTGGCGCAGGTGCGCGGCTACCAGGAGGACGTCGGGATCTCCGCCGCCGTCAAGCACTTCCCCGGGCACGGCGACACCGCGACCGACTCGCACGTCGGCTTCCCGACGATCTCGCACACGCGCGCCCAGTGGGACACGCTGGACGCGCCCCCGTTCCGCGCCGCGATCGCCGCGGGCGCGGATGTCGTGATGACGGGTCACCTCGCGTTCCCCGCGCTCGACCCGAGCGGCGACCCGGCCACGCTCTCGCACCCCGTCGTCACGGGCGTCCTGCGCGGCGAACTCGGGTACGAGGGCGTCGTCACGACGGACTCGCTGCGCATGGAGGGCGTGCGGACGAAGTACGGCGACGACCGCGTGCCCGTCCTCGCGCTCCGAGCGGGCGTCGACCTCCTCCTCGACCCGCCCGACCTCGGCCTCGCGCACCGCTCCGTGCTCGCCGCGCTGCGCTCGGGCGAGCTGACCGAGGAGCGTGTCGACGCCTCGGTGCTGCGCGTCCTCGCGCTGAAGCGGCGGCGCGGGCTGCTCGCGAAGCCGTACGTGGACGAGGAGGCCGTCGGGCGGAAGGTCGGCACCCCCGTGCACCGCGCCCTCGCCGACCGGCTCGCGGAGCGGGGCACGACCCTCGTCGTCAACGACGGCACCCTGCCGCTGCGCGCGGGCACGGGCCGCCTGCTGGTCCTCGGCGTCGATCCCGCCTCGGCCTCGGGCAGCGACGGGCCCGCGACGCGCGTCCTCGCGCGCGCCCTCGAAGCGGAGG
>NZ_JAAGLR010001109.1 GCF_010548245.1 Streptomyces sp. SID11385 | reverse complement strand
CGCGCTGGCGGGCGCGGGCGAGCAGCCGGGTGGCGCCGAAGGTCCAGGCGCCGAAGGGGTCGGGGAGCGGGGCGGCGATCGTGGCGCGCTCGGCCCACAGGCGGGCCCCGGCGCGGGCCACGGGGTCGTCGGCGAGACTGCCCGCGACGGCGAAGCTGAGCCCGACCAGGTTCTCCAGGGGGCACACGTCGCGCGCCGCGTACCTGGACCGCAGATGGCCCCAGTCGGCGAACCGGTCCCGGACGACGGCGAGGGCGACGCCCTCCTTGTTCGTGTAGTGGAAGTAGACGGCTCCGCTGGTCCGGCCGGACCTGGCGCTTATGTCGTTGATGCTCGTCGCGGCGTAGCCGCGGGTGGCGAAGAGGTCGGCCGCCGCTTCCAGCACCTTTCTCCGGGTCGCCTGCGCCCTTTCCTGCAATGTGCCGTCCACCTTCGTTCAACATGGTTGTGACAACCGGGAAATCTAATGCGCCCGCGTACGCCGGGAATACGAACGGACCGCTCGCGCCCGGAAATTGTTCCTTTCTTTCGGGCATGCACGCTTCCGGGTGATTGCGCGCGGCTTCCCGCCCGCTCCCCCGCAGCTTCCCGATCACCTCGCCGAGGCCCGCCCCAACGGCCAACTCGACTGCGCGAACGCCTTGTTGACGCCTTTCACGGAATACCCGAAACCCCTTCGCCACTTCCCCCGGAGGAGCGCTTCGCACACACAACCGCAACTCCGGGCGATTGCGGGGGATTCACGGGCGGAAATAACGTAGTGCGCATGATGTTTTGCACGAGAGCCGCCTGAGGCGCGCCCACCCAGCGCGCCCCGCCTCGTCGTCCGTCCGGAAACGCGCCCTCACCGGCACCGGTCTCCCGGTCCCCGGTCCCGCGCCTTCCCCGTCATCTCCCCCGCACTCCCCGCACTCCCCGCACCGGCGCCTCGCGACCGCCGCGCGGTTCCCCTCGCTCTCGTGCACCCTTTTCCTCCCGCTTTCTCCCCGTTCGCGCGGCACCGTCGCGCACCGTCCCCTCCCTGAAAGCGCACCGCCATGAACGACTTCACGCATCCCCTGCTCTCCTGGACCCCCGAGGCCGCCGTGCTGGACTGCGACGGCACCCTCGTCGACTCCGAGCGGCACTGGCACGAGGCCAGGGTCGCCACGCTCGGCACGCTCGGCCTGCGGCCGTCGCCCGGCTTCGCCGCCCGTGCCCTCGGGCTCCACTACGCCGACTGCGGGCGGCTCATGGCCGAGGAGGCCGGAAAGCCCGAGCTGACCGAGGAACTGACGGCCGAACTGCTGCGCCGCTTCACCGCGCTCGCCGCCGCCGACCCCGTCCTCATGCCGGGCGCGGGCGCCTTCGTCCGCGCGCTCGCCGAACGGATTCCGCTCGCGGTGGCGAGCAACTGCCCCAGGGAGGTCGTCGAGACCTCGCTGGGCCGGGCCGGACTGCTCGGCCACTTCCGGCACGTCGTGGTGCCGGACGCGGAGGTACGGGCGAAACCGGAGCCCGACGTGTACCGCAAGGGCGCGGCGCTGCTCGGCGTCGATCCCGACCGCGCCCTGGCCGTCGAGGACACGCTCACCGGCGTGGACGCGGCGCGGGCCGCGGGCTTGCGGGTGCTCGGCGTGGGACCGAGGCCGGCCGAGGCGGAGCGGGCGCATCTGTGGGTACCGGCGCTGGACGCACCGGTCCTGATGGCGTGGGTGCGGGCGCACGTGACGGGCGGCCAGGGGTCACGCCCCTGAGCCCGTCCGGAGCTCCGGGGAGGCGCGCCCCTGCGCCCGCCGGAGCTCCGCCCCGCGCGCCACTCGTCAAGCGCCGGGGGGGCTCAGGTGGGGGGCCAGCTCCCTCACCTCTCCCCCGGCCGAGGCGAAGAACAGGGCCACGCCCACCGCTCCCGGGTCCGGGACGCCCGTGGCCCGGTCGCCGAGGTAGCTGGAGCGGCCCATCCGGGCGCGGAGCCCCGCCGTGCGGTGGACCCCGGCCCAGCCGGCCTCGGCGGCCGAGGCCAGGGCGGAGCCCGGGGTCCGGGCGGGGTCGGCGGCGCTCTCCTTCAACGCCTCGGCCGCCGGGTCGAGGGCGTCGACCAGCGTCTTGTCCCCGGGGGCCGCGCCGCCCACGCGGCGTATCGCCGCAAGGCCCTCGCCGACGCCGTCCGCCAGCGCGACGACCGTCCAGCCCCCCTCCCCCACCGCGTCCGCCATCGCCTGGAGCAGCAGTCCGAAGAGCGGGCCGCTCGTGCCGCCGACCTCGTCGAGGAACGCTTCGGCGAAGTGCCCCAGCGTGTCCGTGTCCGTGCCGGGGTCGGCGTCGGCGCGGCGCAGCGCGGCGCCGACGCCCGCGCTCAGGTTCGTGCCGAAGTCACCGTCCCCGACCCGCTGGTCGAGCGCGGTCAGTTCGGCCTCGGTGGCTTGCGCGGAGGCCGCGAAGCGGCGCATCCAGCCGTCCGCGTCCGGTTCGGGTCCCGTCCATGCCATGGCTCGCTCCGTCACGACACCACTCCCTCTCCTCGTGGCCGCACCACACCCGCGGCCCACGTCACCACCGCGGTGCCGCCGTATCCGCGGCCCACGTCACCACCGCAACGCCGCCGTCCGCACCGGGGCGTCCCAGCGGCGCAGGGTCTCCTCGTCGGCGAGCAGGAGGCTCACCGAGAAGCCGCGCATGTCCAGCGCCGTCACGTAGTTCCCGACGAGGCTGCGCGCCGGGCGCACCCCCTGCGCGTCCAGGTGGCGCGCGACCTCGCCGTAGACCCCGTACAGCTCCAGCGGCGTCACCGATCCGAGCCCGTTGACGAGGACGATCGCCTCGCTGCCGGCGCCCGGGTCGAGCGCCGCGAGCAGTTCGCCCGTCATCCGCTCGATGAGCGGGGTCAGCTCGCCGCGCGGCACGGTGCGGCCCGCGCGCTCGCCGTGGATGCCGACGCCGTACTCCAGTTCGCCGTCACCCAGCTCGAAGGCCCGCTCGCCCGTCGTGGGCGCGGTGTGCGCGGCCGAGGCGACGGCCAGGGAGCGGCAGCGGGCCGCGAGGGAGCCGCCGAGGGCGGCGAGTGCGTCGAGCCCGAGGCCCTCGTCGGCCGCCGCACCGAGGACCTTCTCCAGGAGCACCGTGCCGCCCGTGCCGCGCCGTCCCGCCGCGATCTCCTCGGAGTCCGAGGCGAGGTCGTCGTCGATGAGGACCCGGGCGCAGGCGATGCCGTCGTGGGCGAGGCGTTCGGCGGCGATGCCGAAGTTGATGCGGTCCCCCGTGTAGTTCTTCACGAGGTGCAGGACGCCGTCCGCGCGCGCCCCGGCGCGCGAGGCCGCGTACACCTGCCGGTTGTGCGGCGAGGCGAAGACCCGCCCCGGCACGGCCACGTCGAGCATCCCGGGCCCCACGAACCCCGCGTGCAGCGGCTCGTGTCCCGCGCCGCCGCCGGAGAGCAGGCCGACCCTGCGCGCGGGCGACGTGTCGCGGGCGAGCAGGAAGCCGTGCTCGGGGTCGAGCGAGAGGAGGTCCCCGTGGGCGCGCGCGAAACCCTGGAGCGCGTCCGGTACGAGGCGGTCGCCGTTGTTCTCGAAGTAGGGGGCCATCGGGTCCTCCAGTGTCGAAAGCCGGCGTACCGGGTGCTGCTCACCCGTTCGCCTCGCGCCAGGATTTCCATGCTGCGGCGGGGCGGGAAGATCGGCAACCGGCGCACCACTCGCACGGACCGGCGCGCGCGACCCACGCACAGCGCTTCCCTTACCGCGCGCGCCCTCGCACGCTCCGCGCGTTCCGCATCCCGCACGCCCCCTGTACCCCACGGACCGCCCGACTCACGCCTGCGAGGCAGCTTATTCGAACGCAGGTTCCATTTGGCGAATGAATCCGGTCTGCACAGACGATTTCACGCCAAATTTTCACTTACGGACCGGAGTCGCTTGACCGCCCTGCGGTGCCCTCCCCCATATAGACATAGCCCGGGCACAGAATCATCACCTGGTACCTCAGGTGCACCACACGGCCTTCCGGCATCGCCCCAAGGCCCCCGAGGCCCCAGGCCCAAGGACCCACCGTATGAAAATCGCTCTGCTGATCCACAACGCCTACGGGATCGGCGGCACCGTCCGCGCCGTGGCGAACCTCTCCGCCGCGCTCGCCGGACGCGGGCACGCCGTCGAGGTCGTCAGCGTGCACCGCCCCTCGGACCACCCCGACCTCGCCTTCGACCCGCGCGTGCGGCTGCGCGCCCTGCTCGACATGCGCGAGGACGCGCGCGGCTACGTGGGCGAGGACCCGCTCACCCAGCGTCCGAACACGGTCTTCCCCGACGTGGGCGTCGACTTCGGCCGGTTGCGCTACACGGCGCTGCACGACGCGCGCATCGCCGCCTGGCTGGAAGGCACCGACGCCGACGCGGTGATCGCCACCCGCCCCATCCTCAACGGCTACCTCGCCCGCCACGGCCGCCCCGGACTCGTCCGCGTCGGCCAGGAGCACCTGGCGATGGACGCGCACAGCGAGCAACTGCGCACCGACCAGAACGCGACTCTCGGCGGGCTCGACGCCTTCGTCACCGTCTCCGAGGCCGACGCCGCGCAGTACCGGGCCGCGCTCCCCGGCGTCCGCGCCGAGATCCTGTGCGTCCCGAACGCCGTCCCCGCCCCCGCCGTCGCGCCCGCCACGCTCGCCTCGCCCGTGATCGTCGCGGCGGGGCGGCTCGTCGCCGTCAAGCGCTACGACCGTCTCCTGCGCGCCTTCGCCGCCGCCTCGCCGTCCTTCCCGGAGTGGAGCCTGCGGCTGTACGGGCGCGGCCCCGACAGGGCGCGGCTGCGTGCCGTCATCGACGACCTGGGCATCTACGAGCAGGCCCGTCTCATGGGCCCGGCCTCGCCCCTGGAGACCGAGTGGGTCAAGGGCTCGATCGCGGCCGTCTCCTCGGACCGCGAGTCCTTCGGGCTCACCCTCGTCGAGGCGATGCACTGCGGCGTGCCCGTCCTCGCGACCGACTGCCCGTACGGCCCCGGCGAGATCATCAGCCACCGCGACACCGGGGTCCTCGTGCCGCTCGACGGCGACGAGGACGACCGCGTCGCCGCCTACGCCGCGGCGCTGCGCGACCTCATGGGCGACGCCGGGCTGCGCGCCAAGCTCGGCGCGCGCGGTCGCGAG
>NZ_JAAGLR010001078.1 GCF_010548245.1 Streptomyces sp. SID11385 | reverse complement strand
TCGCCCCGATCGTCGGCGCGCGCACCGCCCAGCAGCTGAGCGAGGCGCTGTCGGTGGAGGGCCTTAGTCTTCCTGACGAGATCTGCCGGGCCCTGGACGACGTGTCCGCGCCCGTGCACCGCTATCCCGATCAGGACTGGAGCACGCTGTGAGCACGGAGCCGGCAGCCGGGAACACCGGTACGGAGGAGGACACGCCCGACGTGGCCGCGCCCCGTACCGAGGAGGAGGGGACCGGCACCGGGGAGACCGGCACCGGGGGGACCGGCAGCGAGGAGACCGGCGCTGACGAGGCCGGCGCTGACGAGGCCGGGAGCGCCACCGCGCAGGACGGTACCGGGGCCCCCGCCGCCGAGGACGGCGGCGCCGGGGGGAAGGCCGCCGCGCAGCTCTCCGAGGCCGAGGCGGAGCTGGCGGCCCAGCGGGTCGAGCGGGCGCGGATCGCGGCGCGCAAGGCC
>NZ_JAAGLR010001043.1 GCF_010548245.1 Streptomyces sp. SID11385 | reverse complement strand
GCCGGGACCCTGGGGCATCGCGGCGCACGCGGACGACGCCGCCGCGCTGGTGGCGGCGCTCGGCCTCGAACGGCCCGTGCTCGCCGGGCACTCGATGGGCGCGTTCGTCGCCGCGCTCGCCGCCGTGCGGCACCCCGGGTCCTTCGGGGAACTGCTGCTCGTGGACGGCGGCGTGGGCTTCCCCGCGCCCACGCACCTCTCGCCCGACGAGCTGATGACGGCCGTCATCGGCCCCGCGATGGACCGGCTCTCGATGACCTTCCCCGACCGGGCGGCCTACCGCGACTTCTGGCAGGTCCACCCGGCGTTCGCGGAGCAGTGGACGGCGGAGGTCGACGCGTACATCCAGCGCGATCTCACGGGCCGCGCACCGGAGTTGCGGTCCTCGTGCCGCCTGGAGGCGGTCCGCACCGACGGCGTCGGGCTCTTCGACCCGGATGTGCTCGCCGCCGTACGCCGACTGCCGTCACGCGCGACGCTGTTGTGGGCGGAGCGCGGCCTCATGGACGAGCCGCAGGGCCTCTACGACGAGCAGCGCCTCGCCGAGGCCGCGCTCGCCGACACGCGCGTCACCCCGGAACCGGTTCCCGGCACGAACCACTACACGCTGCTGACGGGCGAGCCGGGGGCGGCGAGGATCGCCGCACTGCTGCTCGAAAAGGCGGGACGGGGCTGAACGAGGGGCGGTACGGGGACGGGGCGGCGCTTCCACGCGGGGGCCGCCCCGTCCCCGTACCGGCGAGCCGCCCCGGTACCACCGTCCCGCTACCGAGCCGCCCCTGCCCCCCTCACCCTTCCCGCAACCGCTCCAGCGTCAGCGCGAGTTGCAGTTCCAGCGCGTGTTCCGGGGTGTTCCAGTCGGGGCCGAGGAGCGCCTCGACCCGTTCCAGGCGCTGGACGACGGTGTTGACGTGGACGTGCAGGGTCTCCTTGGCGCGGACGAGGCTGCCGCCCGCGCCGAAGTAGGCGCGCAAGGTGCGGACGAGTTCGGTGGCGCGCTGGGCGTCGTAGGCGAGGAGAGGGCCGAGGGTCTTGTCGACGAAGCCGTCGAGGTCCTTGTCGTCGCCCAGCAGGACGCCGAGGAAGCCGAGTTCGGCGGCCGATGCGCCCTCGCCCGCGCGGCCGAGGACGTGCAGGGCGCGCAGGCAGCGGACGGTCTCGGCGTGCGCCGTGGCGAGCCGCGCGGGGCCCGCGACGGGGC
>NZ_JAAGLR010000995.1 GCF_010548245.1 Streptomyces sp. SID11385 | reverse complement strand
CCGTGCACGCCGCGCTGCGCCGGCTGCGGCGCAAGGAACGCGAGGTGCTGACGCTGTGCGTGTGGTCGGGGCTCGGCTACGCGGAGGCCGCCGAAGCGCTCGGCGTCCCGGTCGGCACCGTACGGTCGCGGCTCTCGCGGGCGCGGGCGCGGCTCCTGAAGCTGAGCGAGGCGGGGGAGCCGGGGACCGTACGGGCCGAGGCGGACGGGCCCGTCCGCGACAACAGGACGGAACCGGGACGCGGGTCCGGAGAGGTACAGGGCGGGGCCGCGTTCGCGGCCCTGCCCGCGCGGGAGGAGAACCGATGACCGATACCCACCCGTCCCGGAGCGGAGCGGACCGCGGCGAGGCCGACGACGTGGCCCGGCTCCTGCCGCCCCCGCCCGAATGGGACCTCGCGCCCGGGCGACAGCACCACCACAGGGAACGACTCATGCGACAGATCGACGACGACACGGCCCGCACGGCGGAGCCGGCCCCGGCCGCCGCCCGCAGGCGCG
>NZ_JAAGLR010000965.1 GCF_010548245.1 Streptomyces sp. SID11385 | reverse complement strand
CTCGACCGCCCGGTGCGGGCCATCCTGCACCAGGTGCGCCAGTGCGTCCCGGCCCCCGGCGCCGGGGACCGGTTCTCCTTCGCGGCCTTCGCCAACCCACCGGCCACGGGCGACCTCTACCAGGTCCGCGAGGACGGCTCGGCGGCGGCCGTACGCAGCTCCGAGGAGTTCCTGCGCGAGTTCAACGAGCAGACCTGGTCCGACCGGCACGCCGACTTCGGGATCGCCGGGGCCGTCGGCACG
>NZ_JAAGLR010000934.1 GCF_010548245.1 Streptomyces sp. SID11385 | reverse complement strand
CGCCGCGGTGCAGCGGCGCGTCGGCGCCGAGTGGGCGGCGAACCGGCTGAGCGTCGCGCGCGAGCACGCGGCCACGGCCGTCAACGAGCAGTGCGTGGGCGTGCTGCGGCACTCGACGCCGCCTGTCGTGCCCGCGCCGGGCGCGGGGCGGATCGTCGTGGCGTGTGTGGACGGCGAGTGGCACGGGCTCCCCGCGCGGCTCCTCGCGGAGGTGCTGCGGCTGCGCGGCTGGCACGTCGACCACCTCGGCGCGCAGGTCCCGGCACCGCACCTC
>NZ_JAAGLR010000899.1 GCF_010548245.1 Streptomyces sp. SID11385 | reverse complement strand
GGGCCGCGCGGTCCCGTACCACCGAGGCCGTGCGCCGCGCCCGTACCCCCGCCGTGGCCGTGCGACGCGCCCGTACCCCCGCCGTGGCGTGCGCGCTCATGCGGCGCTCCGGCGGCGACGGCGGGGGTCGGGCACCGGGACCGCGTCGAGGAGGGTGCGGGTGTAGTCGTGGGCGGGGTGGGCGAAAACCTCGGCGGCCGTGCCGGTCTCGACGATGCGGCCCGCGCGCATGACGGCGACGCGGTCGGAGATCTGCCGGACGACCGCGAGGTTGTGCGAGACGAAGAGGTACGTGAGGCCGAGGCGCTGTTGCAGCTCGGCGAGGAGGTCGAGGACGCGGGCCTGCACCGAGACGTCGAGGGCGCTGGTGGGCTCGTCGAGGACGACGAGGCGGGGTTCGAGGGCGAGGGCGCGGGCGATGGAGACGCGCTGGCGCTGGCCGCCGGAGAACTCGTGCGGGTAGCGGTCGAGGACGCCGGCGTCGAGTCCCACCGCGTCGAGGAGTTCGGCGACGCGGGCGCGGCGCCGGGCCCGGCCGCCCCTGCCGCGGTAGGCGGGGTCGTGCGTGACGAGGGGTTCGGCGACGATGTCGGCGACGCGCAGCCGCGGGTTCATGCTGGAGTACGGGTCCTGGAGGACAACCTGGAGCTGGCGGCGGAAGCGGCGCAGCGCGGCGTGGTCGAGGCCGTGCAGGTCGGTCCCGTCGAAGTGGACGGTGCCCGCGGTGGGTTCGGTGAGGCGCAGGAGGAGCCGGGTCAGCGTCGTCTTGCCGCAGCCCGATTCGCCGACGAGGGCGAGGGTCTCGCCCTCGTACACCGTGAGGTCGACGCCGTCGACGGCGACGCTCGGCGGGCGCCCGGGGAACTCCTTGCGCAGGCCGCGCATTTCGAGGAGCGGGGTGGCGGTCATGCGGCGGGCTCCAGTCGGGGCGTCGCGTCGAGGAGGGCGCGGGTGTACGGGTGGGCGGGGCGGGCGAAGACCTGCTCGACGCCGCCGCTCTCGACGACCTCGCCGTGGCGCATGACGACGACGCGGTCGGCGGTCTCGGCGACGACGCCGAGGTCGTGCGTGATGAGGACGACGGCCATGCCGTGGCGTTCCCGCAGGTCCGTGAGAAGGTCGAGGATCTGGCGCTGCACCGTGACGTCGAGCGCGGTGGTGGGTTCGTCGGCGATGAGGACGCGGGGGCGGGCGACGAGCGCGGAGGCGATCATGACGCGCTGGCGCAGGCCGCCGGAGAGTTCGTGGGGGTACTGGCGGTAGCGGCGCTCGGGGTCGGGGATGCCGACGTCGGCGAGGGCTTCGAGCGCCGCGGCGCGGGCCTCCTGGCGGCTGTGGCCGCCGTGCAGGCGCAGGACCTCGCTCACCTGGTGGCCGCAGCGCTGGAGCGGGTCGAGGCTCGTCATGGGGTCCTGGAAGACCATGGAGATGTCGCTGCCGCGCAGGCGGCGCAGGGCGCGTTCGGGGCGGTGCAGGATGTCGGCGCCGTCGAGGAGGACTTCGCCGCGCGGGTAGACGCAGGGCGGTTCGGGGTTGAGGCGCAGGGCGGCGAGCGCGGTGGCGGACTTGCCGCTGCCGGACTCGCCGACGACGGCGAGGGTCTCGCCCGCGTGGACGGCGAAGTTCACCCCGCGGACGGCGTGGACGGTGTGGGACTCCAGGCGGAAGTCGACGTGGAGGTCCTGGATCTGGAGGACGGGCGCGGCGGCCGGCGTGCCGGGCGTCTTCGGGGTCGCTTGCTCTGTCATCGGCGGTAGGCCTTCGGGTCCGCGACGTCGCGCAGGGCGTCGCCGGTGATGTTGACGGCGAGTGAGGTGAGCATGAGGGCGATGCCGGGGAAGACGGCGACCCACCAGGAGGTGCCGAGGTAGAGCTGTCCGTCGGCGAGCATCGCGCCCCAGGTCACGGTCTCCTTGGGGACGCCGAGGCCGAGGTAGCTCAGGGACGCCTCGGCGACGATGGCGGCGGCGATGTGCAGCGTGCCGATGGTCGCGAGGGGTGCCATGACGTTGGGCAGGAGGTGGCGGCGCATGATCGCGGGGTGCCGTACGCCGATCGCGTGCGCCTCGGTGACGAAGTCGCGGGTGCGCAGGGACAGCACCTCGGAGCGCACCACGCGGGCGTAGGAGACCCAGCCCGTGATGCCGAGGACGAGGATCACGTACCAGAGCCCGGAGCCGACGAAGCCGACGACCGCGAGGGCGAGGAGGATCGCGGGGAAGGCGAGCTGGACGTCGGCGAGGCGCATGAGGAGGCGGTCGGTCCAGCCGCCGAAGTACCCGGCGGCGAGCCCGGCGAGGGTGCCGAGGACTCCGGCGAGGAGGGCGGCGCCGGCGCCGACCATGAGCGAGACGCGCGTGCCGTAGATGACGCGGGAGAGCAGGTCGCGGCCGAGCTGGTCGGTGCCGAGGAGGTGCGCGGAGCTGCCGCCGTGCTGCCAGGCGGGCGGCTTGAGGCGCGCCAGGAGGTCCTGCGCGTTGGGGTCGGCCGGCGCGATGAGCGGGGCGAAGACGGCGCAGACGAGGACGAGGAGGAGGAAGGCGAGGGCGGCGACGGCGAGCTTGTTGCGGAGCAGGGAGCGTACGGCCGCCGCGCGGGTGCTCGCGGGCGCGGGCGGGGCGGCGGGCTCGGCCGCGGGGGGTGCGGTGGTCGTGGTCATGCGCGGGTCCTCACCCTCGGGTCGAGGAGGCTGTAGGAGAGGTCGACGAGGAGGTTGACGACGACGAAGGTCGCCGCGAAGAGCAGGATCGTGGCCTGGACGAGGGGGAAGTCACGGTTGGAGATGGCCTCGACGGTGAGGCGCCCGACGCCGGGCCAGGAGAAGACCTGTTCGGTGAGGATGGCGCCGCCGAGGAGACTGCCGACCTCCAGGCCGACGACGGTGACGACGGGCAGCGAGGCGTTGCGCAGCCCGTGCGTGAGGACGGTCCGTACGGGGCCGAGGCCGCGCGCGCGGGCGGTGCGGATGTGGTCGGAGGCGAGGACGTCGACGAGCGAGGAGCGCAGCAGCCTGGCGACGACGGCGACGGAGTAGACGGCGAGTGTCACCGAGGGCAGCACGAGGTGCGCGAAGCTTCCGTACCCGGAGGCGGGCAGGGCGTGCAGGCCGACGGCGAAGACGAGGACCAGGAGGATGCCGACCCAGAAGGGCGGCGTGGACTGGCCGAGGAGGACGCCGGTCATGACGGTGCGGTCGGTGGCGCGGCCCCGGCGCATCGCGGCGATGGTCCCGGCGGGCAGGGCGATGACGAGGGTGACGACGAGGGCGCCCGCCGCGAGGAGAAGGGTCGCGGGGATGCGGTCGGCGAGCACCGTGCGCACCGGCTGGTTGTAGAAGAGCGAGTCGCCGAAGTCGAGGCGCGGCAGGCCCCACAGGTAGTCGAGGTACTGCGTGAGCAGGGGGCGGTCGAGGCCGAGGCTGTGCCGCAGGACGTGTTCCTGCTGGGCGGTCGCGTCGGGCGGCAGGAGGACCTTGACGGGGTCTCCGGAGAGCCTGACGAGGAAGAAGGCGACGGTCGCGGTGCAGAGCAGGACGAGGAGCGCGGTGCCGACGCGGACGGCGAGGGTGCGCAGGACGTGCCCGGAGCGGCCCGGCCGTTTGACGGTCGCGGGTGCCGGGGTGGGGGCGAGCGTGGCGCTCATCGGGTGACCTCCGCGCTCGCCATGTCGAGGACTCCGGCGGCGCCGGGGGTCCAGTGGGGGCGGTCGTTGCGGGCGTAGATGTTGTCGATCTGGTACAGGGACACGAAGGGCGCCTCCGTCTTGACGAGTTCCTGGAGGCTGCTGAACGCGCGGCGGCGCGTGGCCGGTTCGACGGAGAGTTCCTCGGAGTCCACGAGGGCGTCGGCGCGCTTGTCGTGCCAGCGGCTCTGACGGCGGTCGGAGCGGACGTTGGACTGGAGCATGCTCTCGCCGTCGAGGGTCCACACGGTGGAGGCGGCGAGGTAGAGAGGGCCGAGGGCGCCGTGGTTGTCGGAGGTGAGGCGCTGCGCGTAGGTGCCGGGGTCCAGGAGGTTGACCTTGGCGTGCACCCCGGCGCGGGCGAGGAGTCCGGAGAGGGCTTCGGCGACGTTGGCGTCGACGTTGGAGGCGGTGAGGGTGGTGTGGAAGCCGTGCGGGTGCCCGGCCTCGGCGAGGAGGTCCTTCGCGCGGCCGACGGAGCGGGTGTACGGGGTGATCGCGTCGTCGAAGCCGAAGGCGCCGCGCGGGATCATCGCGGGCACCTCCTGGGCCTTGCCGCCGAGCACGGCCTTGATGAGCAGCGGCACGTCGACGGCGTGGTTGAGGGCCTGGCGCACCCGGCGGTCGCGCAGCGGTCCGTCGCTGAGGGTGTCGAGCGAGAGGTAGGAGGTGCGGATGCCGGTGTGGTGGTCGAGGTGGACGCCCGGGTAGCCGTCGAGTTGCTGGGCGGCGTCGGGGGTGAGGCCGCTGACGAGGTCCACCTCGCCGCTCTGGAGCGCGGCGAGCGCCGAGGAGGCGTTGGGCGCGGGGGTGAAGACGACCTCGTCCGGTCCGGGGCGCCCGCGCCAGTGGTGGGGGAAGGCGCGCAGGCGCAGTTCGTGGTCGCGCTGCCAGTGGGCGAACGTGAACGGGCCGGTGCCCACGGGGTGGTTGGCGAAGCCGTCGTCGCCGACCTTCGCGAGGTAGCGGGGCGGGACGACGACGCCGCCGAAGAGCGAGACCTTGTCCGGGAGGATCGGGTCGTGCACGGAGGTGTGGACGTCCACGGTGTGGGGGTCCACGACGGTGACCCCGTCGACGTACCGCAGTTCCACGATGGGGGACTTGGTGGCGGGGTCGAGGAGCCGGTCGAGACTGAACTTGACCGCTTTCGCGTCGCACGCCTCGCCGTTGTGGAAGCGGACGCCGGGGCGCAGCGAGAAGCGCCACACCTTCGGCGAGACGGCCTTCCAGGTGAGCGCGAGGCCGGGCTTCAGCTTGTTGTCGCGGCCCCGGACGGTGAGCGTGTCGAAGACGTTGACGAGGACGTTCATCGAGACCATGTCGCCCTGTTTCTGCGGGTCCATGGTCTTCGGGTCGCCGGTCTGGGAGACGCGCAGGACGTTGCCCGCGTGCGTGGCGGGCTCGGTGCCGCAGCCGGTGAGGAGCCCGGTCGCGGCCAGTGCGGGCACGGCCGCGCCGCCGTAGCGCAGCACGGTGCGGCGCGACGGGCGCGGCCCGTGTGACGCACCCCGAGGTATTCGTTCCATTGAGCAACACACCCGTTCCGGCAGATGGAATGCAGTGCGGGTAAGCTAAACCCCATGGGGAAAACGGTCAACAGTCGTTCGCAGGCGGCGGCCCTCGCGGCCCCCGATGTTTCGCCAGGTACGGGACTTGCCGCGGGGCCGGCGGACAGGACCGCTCCGGGTCCGGTGGACAAGGCGATGGAGGTGCTGTCGGCACTCGTCGCGACGGGCGCGCCGCACCGGCTCGCCGAGCTGTCCCGGCGTACGGGGCTCACGAAGCCCACCGTGCACCGGCTGTTGCGCTCGCTCGCCGCCGCCGGCTTCGCCGAGGCCGCCGAGGGCGGCAGCTACCGCCCGGGCCCGCGCCTGCTCGGCCTCGCCGCGGCCGTGCTCGCCGAGGAGCCCGTCCTGCGTCACGTGCGCCCGGTGCTCGGCGAACTCCACG
>NZ_JAAGLR010000869.1 GCF_010548245.1 Streptomyces sp. SID11385 | reverse complement strand
CCCCGTGCGCGCGGCGCCGCTCATCGCCGCACCGTCCCCTCGGGGCCGAGCGCCTCGGCGACCTGCCCCACCGTGAGCCAGGCCGCGCCCGGCGCGAGGATCTTCGCGGTCTGCGGGGCGAAGAGCGGCGAGGCGACGACGACCTCGGCGGCCGGGCCGTCCGCGACGATCTCGCCCTCGGCGAGGATGACGACGCGGTGCGCGAGTTCGGCGGCGAGTTCCACGTCGTGCGTCGCGAGGACGATCGCGTGCCCGGCGCGGGCGAGCCCGGTCAGGATGCCGACGAGCCGCGCCTTCGCCGCGTAGTCCAGGCCGCGCGTCGGCTCGTCGAGCAGCAGCAGTGGCGGGCGCGCGGTGAGCACGACGGCGAGCGCGAGCGCGAGCCGCTGGCCCTCGG
>NZ_JAAGLR010000841.1 GCF_010548245.1 Streptomyces sp. SID11385 | reverse complement strand
GGCCGACCCGGCCCGCGCCCTCCACCTCGCCGCCCTCCAGGCCACCGCCCACCACCCCGCCGGGCTCACGGTGCGCGAGGAGGACCGCCACCGCCTCGACGTACTGCTCCCTCTCGCCGCCGCGCCCGCGCCCGAATCGGCGCGTCCCCAGGAGCAGGCCCAGGACCCCGCACGGACCGCGAAGCGCCTCGGCAGGGAGCTGGCGGCGGCTGTACGGGGCGCGGTCGCGCGGCCCCTCGTCGCGATCGGCCCCGTACGGGAGGACCTGGCCCGCGCCGTCGAGTCCCGCCGCGCCGCGCACCTCGTGCTGCGGGTCCTG
>NZ_JAAGLR010000803.1 GCF_010548245.1 Streptomyces sp. SID11385 | reverse complement strand
GACACAGTGAAGCACGACAAGCTCGCCAAGGCAGTCTTCGCAGCCGGTGCCGTCCTCGCCGCCGGTGCCGCCGCCACCGGCACCGCCTCCGCCGCCGCGCCCACCGACGCGCTCGGCGCCCTGCCGCTCGGCTCCGTCACCGGCGCGCTGCCCGTGGGCGACGTGGCCGGTCAGGTGGCCTCCGGCGAGATCACGGAGAACCCGCTGGAGAACGAGACGGTCGCCGGCGCCGTCCACTCCGTCGAGCAGACCGGTGGTCAGCTCGCGGGCCAGGTCCAGCAGGCGCGCGCGGGCGGCCAGGGCCAGGGCAACGCCCCGATGGTCGGCGGCCTCCCCGCCGCCGGTCTCCTCGGCGGCCTCCCGGTCGGCGGTCTCCTCGGCGGCCTCCCGATCGGCTGAGTCCCGCCCCGTAGCGGCACCCCCCGCCGCACCGCAGCACCCGCCCCGCCCCCGGCCCCACCGGGGAGCGGGGCCCTGTCGTCCCGCACGCCTGGAGGTCCCCATGGACGACCCCTCCGACCGGTACACCGCCCTCGCCCGGCACGAGGAGCGCGTACGGCACGAGGAGCGGCGCCGCCGCGAGGCGAGGGCCGCCGCCATACGGCGTGCCGCCGCCGAGGC
>NZ_JAAGLR010000770.1 GCF_010548245.1 Streptomyces sp. SID11385 | reverse complement strand
CGGCGAGCCCGATCGCCCCGCGCCTGTGCACCTCCCTGAAGGAGCGGAGCGCGGTGAGGTCCATACCGGCGAGCGGGTCCATGCGGGCGAGCCTAGGGTCTGTCCGGCAATTCCCGTCTGCCGCGCGAAGCCTTGCGTTTCGCGCATGGCTGCCCTGCGGGACATGCGCTGGTGGAAGTGCCCCGGGACGCGCAGGATCTGGGGCATGCACAGCGGCACGAGCACACACAGGGATTCCCGCGCGCCCGGGACGGCGGCGGCGCACGGGCACTCGCGCGGCCCCGCCGGGGTCGCGCCGGGGGCCGGGTACCGGCAGGTCGTCTCGGCGCGGGGGCGGCTGGTGGCGGTCGCGGGACAGATCGCTCTCGACGAGTACGGGGGTCTCGTCGGGGCGGGTGACGCCTCGGCGCAGGCGCGTCAGGTCTTCCGCAACATCGGGCGGTGTCTCGCCGCCGAGGGCGCCCGCCCCGCCGACCTCGTCAAACTGACCTACTTCGTCACGGACGTCGGCGACCTGCCCGCCGTCCGCCGGGCCCGTGACGCCTTCCTCGGCGGCGCCGAGCCCCCGGCGAGCACGGCGGTGCAGGTCGCCGCGCTCTTCCGCCCCGATCTCCTCCTTGAGGTGGAGGCCCTCGCAGTCGTCCCCGAGGACGAGGGGGCGCGGGCATGAGCGCGGCGGACGTGGCGGTGTGCGGGCTCGGGCGGATGGGCACGGCGCTCGCCGAGGCGCTGGCGGAGGCGGGGACGGCCCCGGTCACGTGGAACAGGACCCCGGGCCCCGGGGCGGCGGCGAGCCCGGCCGAAGCGGCGCGCGGGGCGCGGATCGTGGTCCTGGTGCTCTTCGACGCGGCGGCCTCGCACGACGTACTCGCCCAGGTGCGCGAGGGAGCGGCGCCCGGCACGCTCGTCGTCAACTGCGCGACCGTGGCGCCCGGTGAGTCCCGCGCGCTGGCGGACGAGGCGGAGGCGGGCGGACTGCGGTACGTGGAGGCGCCGTTGATCGGTTCGGTGCCGAAGGTGCGGGAGGGCGGGCTGCGCGTCCTGGCGGGCGGGGCGCCCGAGGACGTGGCGGAGGCGGAGCGGGTGCTGCGGGTGTGGTCGCGTACGGGTGAGCTGCGCCGTACGGGACCCGTCGGGAGCGCGACAGCACTGAAGCTCGTCGCCAACCTCGGTCTCGGCCTGGCGGCCGCCGGGCTGCGCGAGGCGCTCGCGTACGGCGCCGCGCTGGGCGTGCCCCGTGCGGACGTCATCGCCACCCTCGCCGCCGGCCACCTCGCCCCCTTCGTCGTGGCCAAGGGCGAGCGTCTGGCGCGCGAGGAGTACGGGCACGCCGACTTCACGGTCGCGGCGCTCGCCAAGGACCTGCGGCTCGTCGCCTCGCAGACGCCCGGCCTGCCGGTCGCGCACGCGGCGGCCGGCCTGCTCGCGCGGTA
>NZ_JAAGLR010000739.1 GCF_010548245.1 Streptomyces sp. SID11385 | reverse complement strand
CCACGCCACACCGACCAGGCCCGGCGCGAGGCGGCGAGAGTCCGCGCCGAGGCCGAACTGCGCGACCGCGCCTCCGAACTCGCGGCCCTCCTCGCGGCCCGGGGCGCCTGAGCCCCACTCGTCCCCCCCCGCCCGTACTGCCCCAGGCTCACCACCGCCCTCACGCGCCTCACCCGCACCCCGCGCATACTGGAGGTGTCCGACCACCCCGAGGAGAGGTGCCCCGTGCCGCCCAGCGCTCCGCCGCCCGAGCCGCCCCCGCCCGGCGGGGTGCTGTGGAGTCTCGCCGGGGACGTGCGGATGCTGCTCATGCTCCCCTCCGCGCTGCTCCTCCAGGTCGCCCACCCCGCCGTGGGCGCGGGCGTCGACGCGCACTCGGTCTTCCGCACCGACCCCTGGGGCCGCGCCGCGCGCTCCCTCGACTCGCTCCTGCTGTGGGTGTACGGCGGCGAGGCGGCCCGCGCCGAGGGCCGCAGGCTGCGCCGGCTGCACCGCGACATCAGCGGCACCGACACCCGGGGCCGCGCCTACCACGCGCTGCGCCCAGAGACGTACGCGTGGGTGCACGCGACCGGCTACCCGGTCAACCGGCGCGGCCTCGCCCTCCTCGTCCGGCCCCTCACCCCCGCCCAGGATCGCGCCCTGTACGCGGAGTGGCTGCGGGTCGGGCGGCTGCTCGGGCTGCGCGAGCGGGACATGCCCGCGACACCCGAGGAGTTCTGGCCGTACTACCGCCGGATGCTCGCCACGGAGGTGGAGACGAACACGGTCGTGCGCGAACTCCTCGCCACGGACACGAAGATCCCCGCCCCGGACCGCGGCCCCCTCGCCCTGCGCCTGGCGCTGCGCGCCCTGTGGCCGCTCCTGCTGCCTCCGGCCCTGCGCGCCCGCCGCTTCCTGACGACCGGCTTCCTCCCCGCAGACGCCCGCGCCGCCCTCGGCCTGGACTGGACCCCCGCCCAGGAACGCCGCCTGCGCCGCCTCGCGACGGCGTTCCGCCTCCTGGTCCCCGCCCTCCCCGAACGCCTCCGCTACCTCCCGTACGCGCGCCGCGCCCGCGCGGAGGCCAGGCGGCGCCGCGCCTGAACCGCGCCCCGCCTCAGCTCCCC
>NZ_JAAGLR010000712.1 GCF_010548245.1 Streptomyces sp. SID11385 | reverse complement strand
AGCGCGGTGGCCCTGGCCCGGGGGGTGGCGCCGGAGGGCGCGCGGGTGCGGATCGCGCGCGAAGGGGACCTCGTACGGGTGACGGTCACGGCCGAGGCGCCAGGACCCGGCGGGCTCGGGGTGCGGCTCAGCTCCTCCGCCGTCGCGCTCGCGGAAGAGACGGTCGGCGCGGGGGAGGCGGCCTCGTGAATCCGGCTGACAGGGAGTGG
>NZ_JAAGLR010000676.1 GCF_010548245.1 Streptomyces sp. SID11385 | reverse complement strand
CGCGGCCGCGCGGCCCGCCGTGCCCCGTACCGAGCCACCCCGTGCCACCCCGCGCCCCCGCGCGAGCGCTCCCCCGGGCCCGGGCCCCGCTCCTAGGCTCGTCGAGGAACTGGGCTCATAGCGCGGGCTGTTCGGGGCACACGCCCCAGCGGCAGACGCCCGACCCCGAGGGAGGGGCCGTGTTCGATACGGCACAGCAAGCGGATGTGATCATCGTCGGAGCCGGAGTGGCGGGCCTCTCGGCGGCGCACCACCTGGTCAGCGCGGGAGTGACGGTCTCCGTCCTGGAGGCGGGACCGCGCGTCGGCGGCCGCATGGCGACCGAGGAGGTGGACGGTTTCCGGCTCGACCGTGTGGGCCGGCTGCTGAGTACCGCGCACCCCGAGCTGCGCCGCACGCCGGGCCTCGAAGGGCTCGTGCTGCGGCCCTTCGCCCCCGGCGCGCTCGTGCACAGCGCGGGCCGGCTGCACCGTATCGGCGACGGCAGGCGCACCAGGGGCGCACTGACCGCGGCACGCGCCCTCGCGAGCGCCCCCCGCCCGTACGGGGCCGGG
>NZ_JAAGLR010000643.1 GCF_010548245.1 Streptomyces sp. SID11385 | reverse complement strand
CGCGCGCGGCGGGGCCCGCGTGGGCGGCGTCGACGAGGACGTCGCCGAAGTCGGAGATGTTGCCGCCCAGGAGGACGAGCGCGGGCAGCGGCCCGGGGGCGCGCATGAGCGGCGCGGCGGCGACGAGGCGGTCCCCGCTGCGGACGACGAGGACGCGGAGGGCGCCGGGCGTCCCGTACGACTGCCACCAGGAGGAGAGCCAGGCGTGGCTCTGGAAGGGGGTGGCGCTCGGGCAGGCGGCGGTGAGGCGGCGCCAGTCGGGGGCGAGGAGCGCGAAGGCGCCGGGCTCGGTGATCCATTCGGTGGTGCAGGGTGCCGGGTCGGTCCCGGTGCGCAGTCCGTCACCGGCGCGGGTGCGGGGCGCGGGGCGGCCGGGTACGGGGACGCGCGGCGCGCGGGCGAGGGTGTCGTGCTCGGTGCTCATCGGTGCGGGCTTCCCCCGGTGCTCTTCGTGGTCTTCGTGCTCTTCGGAGTGGTTCATCGTGTGGGTGGAACGAGTGGCGGGGCCCGAGGTGGCGGGCGCGCGGGCCTTCGGAGGGCGTGGTGGCGGGGCTCGCGCGCCCGGGGGCTCAGCTCGCGGTCTCGCTCGTACGGGCCGGGTCGGCGGCGCTCTTGCGTTCCGCCGGGGCCGG
>NZ_JAAGLR010000615.1 GCF_010548245.1 Streptomyces sp. SID11385 | reverse complement strand
CTCGGCAAGCACGGCGTCCCCGACGCCGAGGAGGCCGTCCAGGAGGCCGTCGCCGAGGGCGACGCGCTGCTCTTCCAGGACGGTGTCCCGCCCGCCGAAGGCGAGGAGGAGGAAGCGCCGCCGGTCCCCGTGCTCGTCGGCCTGGAGCGGTACGCGCTCGCGGAGGAGAGCCTCGCGGACGCGCTCGGCCGGATCGCCGCCGCCGAGGCGGGGACCGAGGACGGCTGGGGGCCCGCGGCCGAGGCGGCGGGGCGCGGCAGCGCGGCCGAGCTGATCCGGGCCGCCGCC
>NZ_JAAGLR010000587.1 GCF_010548245.1 Streptomyces sp. SID11385 | reverse complement strand
CGCAAGCCGGAAGCCGTCCCCCCTCCCCGGCCCGCCGTGGGCGGCGGACGGAACTGGGTCGCACGCGCCCGGGAGCACTTGCGTGAGGGCAACGACGAAGCGGCGCTCTACGACCTCCGCCAGGCCGTCCACCACAACGAGCAGGACGGCGACGCGTGGCGGCTGCTCGGCTCCATCCACGCCAAGCACGGCAATTACGCCGACGCCGTGCAGGAGTACGAACGGGCACGAGTCCTGTACCCCCGGGACGCCCTGACCC
>NZ_JAAGLR010000558.1 GCF_010548245.1 Streptomyces sp. SID11385 | reverse complement strand
CACGAGCCCCGCTACGACCCACGCCGGCTGATCGCTCTGTTGCTTGCCGGACTCGCGTCGAAGGCAACCTGACAGCGAGGGTGAGACACGTTGAGCCGGCGCGAGGATGGGCCACTTCTCGTCCTGTCCGCTCGATCCCCGACATCCGACTCCTTCACATCGTGCGACGGGCCCGCTGTTCCGTGTCATCGAACGGGGATCGTTCGCCACTGAAGTTGGACGGCCGGTGGTTTCGTGACAATTGGACCGGACGAAAG
>NZ_JAAGLR010000515.1 GCF_010548245.1 Streptomyces sp. SID11385 | reverse complement strand
CGCGCGGTGGCGAGCGGTGCGGTGCCGGCCGGGGGCGTGAGCCACAGCGTGGCGCCGACGAGGCGGGACTGCGCCCAGCGGTCGCCGGGCCAGGCGCCGTGCTGGTCGGGGCGGAGCACGTCGCCGAGGTCGAGTTCGGGCAGGTCGTCCCAGCCGGTGAGCCCGGAGCGGTCCACGGGGTAGGGGGTGCCCTCGCCGAGGAGCAGCCCGCCGAACTGGAGCTGCCCGTCGCGGGTGATGAGGGAGCCGGGGTCGAGGTCGGCGGTGGGGTCGGGGGCGTGCACCGCGCTGTCGGCGGGGTTCGCCTCGGTCGGTCCTGCCGGGTCCATGAGGAGCGGAGGGGTGGGCGTGGTCTCGGCCATGGGGCCGTCACCTCGTTACGGGTCGGGGCGGTACGGGCGCGGAACGGGCCGCCCGGGGCGGATCGCGGGCCACCCGCCGAGCGGGTATCAGGCCGCTGCCGAGGCCCGCAGGAAGAGGAGGTCGTCGGCGACGGTGAGCGGGCTGCTGCCGGGGCGCTCGGCGTAGACGCGGACGCCGGGGCGGCCCGCGAAGAGGGCGGGCCCGGTGGTCACGGGAGCGGCGGCGGGCGCGGGCAGCAGGCGGCTGAGGGCGCTGAGCGGGCGGACGGCGGCGGCGCCCGGGCTCGCGGTGGGCTGGACGATGCCGCCCTCGGCGAGCAGGGGGATCTTCGAGAGGTGGACGCCGAACTTCTTGCCGAAGAAGCTGAAACTGAGGTGGTTGAGGCCGTCGATGATCCAGTTCGCGAAGGCGATGAGGCCCTTGACGGGCCCGGTGACGACCCCGGCGACGGTCTGGATGCCGGTGGAGAGGAAGTTCCCCATGCCGTGCAGCGTCTTCGTCATCGCGTCGCGGACGCGCGTGAAGGCGCCGGGGAGCTTGGCGCGGAGCCAGTCGAGTACGGGTCGCACGGCGCCCTTGAGCGCGGCGAAAGGGGCTCTGGCGAGGGCGGTCAGGGCGCGGCTCGCGGTCGATACGGTGCTCTGCGCCGTACGGAAGGCGGAGCCGAGCGGGCCGCCGACCGCCTTGAGGACGGTGTTCGTCGTCTCCCGTATCCCCGCGAAGACGTTCCCGATCGTCTCGCCCCAGCCGCTGATGAGCGGCAGCATGAACGCGCTCACGGCCCGGAAGCCTTCGAGAGCCGCGTCGAAGACCTGCTGGATGATTCGTTGCCCGGTCTCGGAGTTGAGCGCGTACTCGATGACCAGCGCGCCGAGCGGGGCGACGACGCCGAGGAGGAAGCCGAGCGGGTTCGCCTTCATGACGGTGTTGATCGCGGTCATCGCGACCGAGCCGACGGTGAGCGCGGTGCCGAACAGGGTCATGAACTTGGTGACTTGGGGGGTCGCCGTGCCGAGCAGGTCGGTCGCCGAGCCGAAGAGCCCGGCCCCGGCGGTGAGGGCGCCGAGGGTGGCGAGGGGGGTGCGGAGGCGGGTGGCGCCGGAGCGGATGCGGCCTGCGGCGGAAGCGGCGGAGCCGCCCGCCTTGCGCAGCGCGCCCGCGGACCTGGTGGCGGGCGCGGCG
>NZ_JAAGLR010000481.1 GCF_010548245.1 Streptomyces sp. SID11385 | reverse complement strand
GACCGCCGCGCCGGCCGCGCCCTCGGCCCACCCGAGCCCGTAGAGCCGGTCCAGGACCGCGACCTGCGCGAGGAGGACGAGCAGCAGCGTCACGACCCCGAAGGGCCCGATGTCCGAACGCTTCATGATCGCGAGCGCGTCGGCGGCCGGTTTCCCGCTCCCGAGCCCGTCCGCCGTGTCCGCGAGCCCGTCCAGGTGCAGCCCGCGCGTCAGCACCGCCGGTACGGCCGTGCTCGCGACCGCCGCGAGCAGCGCGCCCGCCCCCAGCGCGCTCAGCACCCCGCCGAGCGCCGCCGCGCAGAGCCCCACCACGAGCCCGGCGAGCGGCGCCCACAGCATGCCCGCGCGCGCGGCGCCGCGATCCCAGCGCCGCACCCGGACCGGCAGCACGGTGAGGGTGCCGAAAGCGAAACGTATGCCGTCCATGGGGGGATTTTCGCAGGTACGGAGCCCGGGCAGCGGCGGGCGGGGGACGAAGCGGGGATAACAAGGGGCACACGGCGGGACGACGAGAGGCGCACATGGGGCACTGGCTGGACCGCAACTTCGTCGAGCCGGGCAAACTGCCCCTCCTGCTCGCCCTGCTCGCCTTCGTGCTGACCTTCCTCGTCACGCGCACCATCACGCGCCTCATCCGCGCGGGCCGCGGCCCCTTCCGCAACGTCACCCCGGGCGGCGTGCACGTCCACCACTGCGTGCCCGGCATCGTCCTCGCGGTCGTCGGCGGCTTCGGTGCCGTCGGCAGCGGCAAGCACGGGATCGCCGCCGGGATCTGCGCCGTCGTCTTCGGCATCGGCACGGGCCTCGTCCTCGACGAGTTCGCGCTGATCCTCCACCTCGCCGACGTCTACTGGACCGAGCAGGGCAGGCAGAGCGTCGAGGTCGTCGTCCTGACCACCGCGCTCGGCGGGCTCGTCGTCGCCGGAGCCGTACCGATCGGAGTCGACCAGGTCTCGCAGGGCGAGGCCGCCGGACGCGCCACCGCGATCGGCACGATCCTCTTCGACCTGTGCTTCGTCGTCGTCTGCCTCGCCAAGGGCAAGATCCGTACGGGCCTGATCGGCGTCTTCGTGCCCTTCGTCGCGCTCGTCGGCGCGATCCGCCTCGCCCGCCCCGGCTCCCCCTGGGCCCGCCGCCGCTACGCCGGGCGCCCCCGCCGCCGCGCCCGCGCCCTCCT
>NZ_JAAGLR010000452.1 GCF_010548245.1 Streptomyces sp. SID11385 | reverse complement strand
AGGCGCCGACCGCCCGTTCGGTGACCGGACTTCCGGGACGGCTGCGGGAACTTGCCTGGCCGCACTGGCCGCATGAGACGGACCGGTGGGTGTTGGCCGCGATGAGGGTCGTGGCCCATCCGGTGGGGACCGCATTGACCCTGTCGTTGTCGGTCCTCATCTGCGCGTATCTGTTCACCAGCGTTCGCGGCAGGGTGCGTTGGTGATCGCGCGGTGGCGCCGTAACGCCAAAAGTCTCACAACTCCATTTGAATT
>NZ_JAAGLR010000425.1 GCF_010548245.1 Streptomyces sp. SID11385 | reverse complement strand
GCGGAGGGGGTCGGCATCATCCCGTGGAGCCCGCTCCAGGGCGGCTGGCTGACCGGGAAGTACCGGCGGGGCATGAGCGAGGCCGCACCGGGCACCCGGGAGGCCCGCTACCAGCGGGAGCTGGGGCGCGAGGCCTGGCGGGAGCGGGACAACGACGAGACCTGGCGGGTCGTCGAGGCCGTCGTCGCCGTCGCGGAGGAGACCGGGCGCACCCCGGCGCAGGTGTCCCTGCGCTG
>NZ_JAAGLR010000367.1 GCF_010548245.1 Streptomyces sp. SID11385 | reverse complement strand
CGAGGTGCCGGCCCGCCGCAGGCGGCCGGCCCCCGCGTGCGCGGAGACCAGCCGCCGCGCCGCCGCCGAGACCTCGGCGACGGTGAGCAAGCGGTTCAGCATCGGCGCTCAGGCACCGCCGTTGCCGCCGGACTCGCCCGTCGTCTCCTTCTTGTCGAGCGGGCGGATCGCGATCTTCCTCGCCATGTCGTCTCCTTCCGGCCGGTGGTGGACCAAGGTGCCCTTGTCATGTTTCGGCAGCCCCGCCATCGTTGTCAACAGCGCCATGAAGTAAGGGAGTTGGGGCGGATGGGGAGCGAGGTGCGGGTGATGCGACGGCCGCGGGTCAAGCCGGAGCACCGGGCCTACCGGACGGTGGACGGGAACGTCAGGATCGGCAGCGTCGTGCACGGCATCGGCTCCGAGATCGCGGACCCGGAGGGGTGGGTGTGGACCCTCGTCGAGGCGATGGACGGCACCCGCGACCGAGGCGGGCTCGTGGCCGACGTGCTGCGCGAGCACCCCGGGACGGGGCTGACCGCTGAGGACGTCGCGGCGGCCGTGGACGACCTCACGGAAGCCGGGTTCGTCGAGGACGCGGGCGCCCCCGAGCCCGCCGCGCTCCCGGCGCGCGCACGCGAGCGGTACGGGCGCGGCATGACGCTCCAGCGCTGGATGGACCTCACCCCCCGCGCCAGCCCCTGGGACCCCCAACTCGCCCTGCGCGCCGGGCGCGTGCTCCTGATCGGCCTCGGCGGTACGGGGGGCGCCGCCGCCCGCGACCTCGTCGCCTCGGGCGTGGGACACCTGCACTGCGTGGAACCGGACACCGTCGAGCTGTCCAACCTCAACCGGCAGACCCTCTACGGCGAGGCCGACATCGGCGCGCCCAAGCTCGGCGCCGCCCTGCGCGCGCTGCGCGCCCTCAACGGGGACGTGGCACTGAGCGGCGAGCGCCGGGAGGTACGCGGCCCGGACGACCTCGCGGACCTGCTCGCCGCGGCGCCGTACGACGCCCTCCTCCTCGCCGCCGACCGGCCCCCGGTCGTCCGCCGCTGGGCCAACGAGGCGTGCCTCGCGACGGGCACGCCGTGGGCCGAGGCCGGGTACCGGGGGCCGCTCGTGGGCGTCGGGGTCTTCCGGCCCGGCACGGGAGCGTGCTGGGAGTGCCTGCGGGACGCCGAGGCCGAGCGGCGCGAACTGCGCCTGCCACCGGGCGAGGACGAGGAGATCGCCTCTCCGCGCATGGCGTGGAACCCGGTCAACGCCGTGACGGCCCAGCTCTCCGGAAGCCTCCTCGCACACGCCGGACTCGCGCTGCTCAGCGGCGTCCCGGACATCGAACCCGGCTGCCGCTTCGGCTTCAACCTCATGCGCCCCGGGGACAACGTCCTCGACCGCGCCCCGCGCCGCCCGGGCTGCCCGGCCTGCGGAGAGAGGGCGGGGGAGGCGGCGGGAGCGGGAGCGGCACCGGCGGGGTCGGCACGGGCGGGGGCGGGCGTCCGGGAGCCGGGCCGGTGACGGAGGTGGCGCGGGACGAGGCGCCGCTGCCTGCCGGTACCCGGGTGCGCCTGCGCGAGCTCGCGCTCCGGGAGGACCGCGCCGACGAGTGGATCGTGGGCCGCATGGCCACCCGTACCTTCGTCGCGATGCCGGCCGAGGGGGTCCGTGCCCTCGCGCTCCTGCGCGCGGGCGCGCCCGTGGACGAGGCCGCGCGGGTCCTGCGCGAGGAGACCGGCGAGGACTTCGACGTGGCGGACTTCGTCACGGATCTCGCCGCGCTCGGCTTCGTCGCGCGCATCGGGGAGCGCGAGCTGCCGGAGACCCCCGCGCCGCGCGCGAGCCTGCCCCGGCTGCGCCCCGCGCACGTCCGCCTCGCGCTCCACCCCGCGCTCCCCGTCCTCGTCGGCGTCCTGCTCGCGGCGGCCCTCGTCGTCCTCGTCCGGCGGCCGGAACTGCTGCCCGGCTACCGCGACCTGCTGTGGAGCCCGCACGGCAGCGTGGTCCTGCTCACCGGGGCCGCCGCCGGGTGGACGCTGCTCTGCGCGCACGAGCTGGCCCACCTCGTCACGGCCCGCGCGGCCGGGGTGCCCGGGCACGTACGGCTCGGCACGCGCCTCCAGTTCCTCGTCATGCAGACCGACATCAGCGGCATCGAACTCGCCCCGCGCCGCCACCGCCTGACCGCCTATCTCGCGGGCATCGCGCTCAACCTCTCGGTCGCCTCGGCGACGCTCCTCGCGCTCGCGACGACCGCGCCCGGCTCGGCGCCGTACCGCTTCCTGGCGGCGGCCCTGCTCGTCGCGCTGCTGCCGCTCCCGTTCCAGCTCATGGTCTTCACGCGCACGGACGTCTACTTCGTCCTCCAGGACCTGACCGGCTGCCGGAACCTGTACGGGGACGGGCTCGCCCACGCCCGCCACCTCCTGCGCCGCCTGCGGCCCGGCGGGGACCGGTCCCCGGGCCCGAGCGCGCGGCTGCCCG
>NZ_JAAGLR010000332.1 GCF_010548245.1 Streptomyces sp. SID11385 | reverse complement strand
GGGCGCCGCGCGAGGAAGGCGCAGCCCAGCAGCACCGCGCCGAGCAGCAGCCCCGCGAGACCGGTGAGCCGCGCGAGCGTCCGCAACGACTGACCGGCCCACGGCCCGGTCCACGGCTGCGCGAGCAGCCAGGCGGACGGCAGCCTGACGACGAGCGCGCACGCCCCGACGGCGGCGAAGGCGGAGGCCGCGGCCCGGGACGCCCTGAGCACCCGTACGGCCCCCCACACCCCGAGCACGACCAGCAGTCCGTCCCCCAACGAGGTCACCTGCACCCTGCCGCCCCACGCGGACGGCGCCCCGGCCCAGAGCCACCAGACCCGAGCGGGATGCCCGTGCGCGACGGAGAGATCCCGTACGGCCCAGAGCAGGCTCAGGAGCGCGAGCGCCGCGCAGCCGAGAGCACCGGTCCACCGCACACGCCTGTCCGTCTTCACAGGAAAAGTGAACCAGGTGGAACAGCCCGGACGAGCAGCCGGGGCGGAGCCCGGAACGACGACCGGCCGGGACGGCTCACGCCGTCCCGGCCGGTCACACGGCACCCGCACGGCCGTACAAGAAGGAGCCTCCCCCGTCCGTATATCGGAGCGGCGTCCACCGGATTGCCACCGTGTTAAGCCCTTTCGGCCCCCTCACTCCGCGGGGACGATCCGCTTCTCCTCCGCGAAGTGGCACGCCGAGGGGTGCTCCGCCGGAATCCCGCGCCCCTTGAACCACTCGGGGACCGCCAGCACCGGGTCCTCCACCGCGCACTTCTCCTGCGCCTTGAAGCACCGCGTCCTGAAGTGGCAGCCGCTCGGCGGATTGGCGGGCGAGGGCACGTCCCCCGTGAGGATGATCCGCTCGCGGTGCTCGCGCTGGGAGGGGTCGGGGACCGGCACGGCGGAGAGGAGCGCCTGCGTGTACGGGTGCGTGGGGTGCTCGTAGATCTGCTCGTCCGTGCCCGTCTCGACGACGCGGCCGAGGTACATGACGGCGACGCGGTCGGAGATGTGGCGGACGATCGAGAGGTCGTGCGCGATGAAGACGTAGGAGAGGTCGAACTCCTGCTGGAGCCGTTCCATGAGGTTGATGACCTGCGCCTGCACCGAGACGTCGAGGGCCGAGACGGGTTCGTCGGCGACGATGATCTCGGGGCGCAGCGCGAGGCCGCGGGCGATGCCGATGCGCTGGCGCTGGCCGCCGGAGAACTGGTGCGGATAGCGGTTGATGTACTCGGGGTTGAGCCCGACGACGTCGAGGAGGTCCTGCACGCGCTTGCGGCGGTCCCCCTTCGGCGCGACCTCGGGGTGGATGTCGTAGGGCTCGCCGATGATGTCGCCGACGGTCATGCGGGGGTTGAGCGAGGTGTACGGGTCCTGGAAGACCATCTGGATGTTGCGGCGCACCGCTTTGAGGGCGCGGCCCGAGAGCTTGCTGATGTCCTCGCCCTTGTAGCGGATCGTGCCGCTCGTGGGCTCCTCCAGGTGGACGAGCATCTTGGCGACGGTCGACTTGCCGCAGCCGGACTCGCCGACGATGCCGAGGGTCTCGCCGCCGCGCAGGTCGAAGTCGACGCCGTCGACGGCCTTCACGGCGCCGACCTGGCGCTTGAGGACGATGCCCTGGGTGAGCGGGAAGTGCTTGGCCAGGCCGCGCACTTCGAGGATCGGCTGGCCGGCCGCGTAGGCGTTCTCCTGGTGCGCCTTGGACATGAGCCGTGCGGCCTCGCGCCCCTCGCGCCTGGCCTCCCTGCGGCTGCCGTGCTCATCGCGATGCATCGAGGGTCTCCTTCCAGTAGTGGCAGGCGCTGGCCCTGGTCGGCGAGACCTCGTAGAGCGGCGGGTCGTCGTGCAGGCAGCGCTCGCGGGCGCGCGGGCAGCGGGGGTTGAACGAGCAGCCGTCCGGGATGTGCAGCAGGTTGGGCGGCAGGCCGCTGATCGCGTACAGCTCGCGGCCCTTCTGGTCCAGGCGCGGGATCGACTGGAGCAGGCCCTCGGTGTACGGGTGGGCCGGGTGCCGGTAGATCTCGTGCACGGGCGCGGTCTCGACGATGCGGCCCGCGTACATGACGGCGATCTTGTCGGCGACGTCGGCGACGACGCCGAGGTCGTGGGTGATGAGGATGAGGCCCATGTGGTACTCGCGCTGGAGCTCCGCGAGCAGGTCCATGACCTGGGCCTGCACCGTCACGTCGAGGGCCGTGGTGGGCTCGTCGGCGATGATCAGCTTGGGTTCGAGGGCGAGCGCCATCGCGATCATGATGCGCTGGCGCATGCCGCCGGAGAACTGGTGCGGGTACTGGCGCACGCGTTCCTTGGCGGCGGGGATGCGGACCCGTTCCATCAGCTCGACGGCCTTGGCGCGGGCGTCCTTCTGGGACATGCCCTGGTGGACGGTGAACATCTCGCCGAGTTGCTGGCCGACGGTGAGGACGGGGTTGAGCGAGGAGAGCGCGTCCTGGAAGATCATCGCGATCTGCGCGCCGCGCACCCTGCGCCGCCGGTCCTCCTTCATCTTCAGCAGGTCCTGGCCCTCGAAGAGGATCTCGCCTGCGGGGATGCGGCCCGGCGGCATGTCGAGGATGCCCATGATCGCCTGGGCGGTGACGGACTTCCCCGAGCCCGATTCGCCGAGCACGGCGAGGGTCTCGCCCGCGTCGACGTCGTAGCTGACCCCGTTGACGGCCTTGACGACGCCGTCCCTGGTCGCGAACTCGACGTGTAGGTCTCGCACTTCCAGCAGCATGGCGGGCTCCTCAGCGCAGCTTGGGGTCGAGGGCGTCGCGCACCGCGTCGCCGAGCATGATGAAGGCGAGCACGGTGATCGCCAGGGCCCCGGAGGGCCACAGGAGCATGTGCGGGGCGTTGCGCACGTTCCCCGAGGCGTCCGAGATGTCGATGCCCCAGGAGACGGTGGGGGGCCGGAGCCCGACGCCGAGGAAGGAGAGGGTGGCTTCGAGTGCCACGTACGTGCCGAGCGCGATGGTCGCGACGACGATGACGGGCGCGACGGCGTTCGGCGTGATGTGGCGGAGCAGCATGCGGGTGTTGGAGGCGCCGAGGGCGCGCGCGGCCTCGACGTAGTCGTTCTGCTTCGTCGTGATGACGGAGCCGCGGGCGATGCGGGCGATCTGCGGCCAGCCGAGGAGCACGATGAAGCCGACGACGGGCCAGACCGTGTTCGAGGTGACGACGGAGAGCAGGACGAGGCCGCCGAGGACGACGGGGATCGCGAAGAAGATGTCGGTGAGGCGGGACAGGATCGAGTCCCAGAAGCCGCCGAAGAACCCGGCGAGGCCGCCGAGGATCGAGCCGAGGATCGCGACGCCGAGGGTGGCGCAGACGCCGACGGTCACCGAGGCGCGGGCGCCGTAGACGGTGCGTGTGTAGACGTCGCAGCCCTGGTTGGTGAAGCCGAAGGGGTGCCCGGAGCGGGAGCCCTTCTGCGCGTCGGAGAGGTCGCACTTGAGCGGGTTGCCCGAGGCGATCAGGGACGGCCAGATCGAGATCACGATCAGGAAGAGGATGATCAGCGCGGAGATGATGAAGACCGGGTTGCGGCGCAGGTCGCGCCAGGCGTCGGACCACAGGCTGCGGGGTTTCTCGCGCGGGTCGCCGCCCTCGGGCTCCTCGCCGACCAGGCTGCCGCCCTCGCCGGTCGCGAGGGCCTCCACCCCGCCTTGGCCGCGGGCGCCGACGGCCTCGTCGGCGGGCGGGAGGTGGTTCTCCGGCTCCGGCTCGGACTCCGGAGTGGGCTCGGGCTCACGCATAGCGAATCCTCGGGTCGAGAACGGCGTAGAGAAGGTCGACGAGGAGGTTGGCGATCAGGAAGACGAGGACGAGTACGGTCACGAAGCCGACCACCGTCTGCGTGTTCTGCCGCAGGATGCCCTGGTAGAGCTGGTAGCCGACGCCGTGGATGTTGAAGATGCGTTCGGTGACGATCGCGCCGCCCATGAGGGCGCCGATGTCGGTGCCGATGAAGGTGACGACGGGGATGAGCGAGTTGCGCAGCAGGTGCCGCACGATGACGCGGTGGCGCGGCAGCCCCTTGGCGATGGCGGTGCGGACGTAGTCGGCGCGGCGGTTCTCGGCGATCGAGGTCCGCGTCAGGCGGGTGACGTAGGCGAGCGAGACCGAGGCGAGGACGAGTCCGGGCAGGATCAGTTCGTCGAAGGGGGCCTCGGCGGACACGGCCGGTTTGATCCAGCCCCACTTCACGCCGAGGAGCAGTTGCAGCAGCAGGCCGGTGACGAAGGTCGGCACCGAGATCACGACGAGTGTGAGGATGAGGACGCCCGTGTCGTCGGGCTTGCCGCGGCGCAGCCCGGTGAGGACGCCGAGGCTGATGCCGATGACGATCTCGAAGATGATCGCGATGATGGTGAGCCGGATCGTGACCGGGAAGGCGTCGCCCATCAGGTCGAGGACGGACTCGCCGTTGAAGGCGGTGCCGAAGTCCCCGGTGAAGAGGTTGCCCATGTAGGTGAGGTATTGCTGCCACACGGGCTTGTCGAGGCCGAGGTCGTGACGGAGCTGGCTGGCGGTGGCCGGGTCGCACTGGCGGTCACCGCACAGGCCCGCGATGGGGTCGCCCATCACGTTCACCATCAGGAAGATCAGCAGCGTGGCGCCGATGAAGACCGGGATCATCTGGAGCAGACGCCGGATCACATAACGTCCCATGGACAGCTCCGGGGTTGGGGGCGCGGGCCCTGGCGGGTGGGGCGGGGGGACAGGGAAACGCCGGTGCCCGGCGCACGGAGCGTGCGCCGGGCCCGTCGGCCGGGGCGGTCCGCCGTCAGCTGACCTTGATCTCGTTGTAGACCGGGACGCTGAAGGGGTTCAGGGCCACGTTCGAGAGGCGGTCGGAGTAGCCGGCGTTGCCGTTCTGGTACCAGAGCGGGATGGCGCCCATGTCGTCGCGCAGGACCTTCTCGGCGTCCTGGAAGGTCGTCACGGCCTTCTTGGTGTCCGTCTCGGCGTTCGCCTTGTCGATGAGGCTGTCGAACTTCTTCGAGCTGTACTTGCCGTCGTTGGAGGAGGCGTCGGTGTAGTACAGCGGCTGGAGGAAGTTCTGGATGAGCGGGTAGTCCATCTGCCAGCCGGCGCGGAAGGGGCCGGGCATCTTGTGCTGGCCGATCTTGTTGCGGAAGTCCGCGAAGGTGCCGGTCGGGTCGCCGACGCACGCCTTGTCGTTGTCCAGGGCGTTGTTGATGTTGTTGCAGATCGCGTCGACCCACTCCTTGTGGGAGCCGGTGTCGGCGTTGTAGCCGATCTTGAGCTGGCCGTTCGGGATGCCGCCCGCGCCCTCGATGAGCTTCTTCGCCTCGTCGGGCTTGTACGCGCACGCCTCGCCGCACAGCCCCGGCTTGTACCCGCCGTCCTCGCCGAGCACGGGCGAGGTCCAGTCGGTGGCGGGGGTGCGGGTCTTCTGGAAGATCGTCTCGGTGATCTGCTTGCGGTTGATCGCCATCGACAGGCCCTTGCGCAGGTCCGCGCTCTTGGGACCGTTCCACTCCTTGTCGTAGAAGGGGAAGGCGAGGGTCTGGATGATGCCGGCCGGCTGGTTGATGTACCGGTCGCCGAGGTCGTTCTTGACGTTGCGGAGCTGGTTGGCCGGGATGTCGTCCGCGATGTCGAGGTTCCCGGCGGTCAGGTCGGTGTAGGCGGTGTTGACGTCGGTGTAGACCTTGAGGTCCACGCCGTCGTTGCGCGCCTTGTCGTCGCCGGGGTAGGCGTCCCACTTGCGGAGCTGCATCTGCGAGCCGCGCTTGTAGGAGTTGATGGTGTAGGGGCCGTTGCCGATGGGCTTCTTGAGCCACTGCGCGTGGTTGTCGAAGAAGGAGCGGGGCAGCGGGGCGAAGGCCGCGTAGCCGAGGGTCTCGGGCCAGGTCGAGAACTTCTGGTTGAGCTTGACGGTGAAGGTGCGGTCCCCGGTGACCTTGAGCCCGGAGAGCGTCTGGGCGGTGGCCTGCCCCTCCGAGGGGTGCACCTTGTCGTAGCCGTCGATCTGGCCGAAGAAGTAGGCGTTCTTCTGGTTGTTCTTCAGATTCGCGCCGTAGTTCCAGGCGTCCACGAAGGATTTGGCGGTGACCTTCTCGCCGTTGGAGAACTTCCAGCCGCTCTTGATGGTGATGTCGAAGGTCTGGGAGTCCTTGGTGTCGATCTTCTCGGCCAGCATGTCCTCGGCCTTGCCGGTCTTCGGGTTGTACCGCTTGAGACCCCGGAAGACCAGGTCGAGGACCTTGCCGCCCTGCACCTCGTTGGTGTTCGCCGGCTCCAGGGGGTTCTGCGGATCACCCCAGGAGGCGCGCACGACGCCACCACCGTTGCCACCGCCGCCACCGCCACCGCCACCGCTGTCGTCGCCGCCGCCGCAGCCCGTCGCGGCCAGCGCCACGACGACCGCCCCCGCGACCCATTTCGCGTGCGTGGCTCCTCGCATCGGTGCCTCCTCGTGAGCGTCATATCGCACTTAGTGCCTCATACCATCGCATAAGGTACAAGCGCGCACGGCGAGCTGAGCCGGGCGAGTCACCCGGGGAGGGCGCGGGCGGGCGGCGCGGGTACGGCGAAGGCCCCGCCACCTCGCGGTGACGGGGCCTTCGGGCCGGACGGGACGCCTCAGGCGGCGTGCACGATGTCCTTCTCCTCGGCGAAGTGGCACGCCGACTCGTGCGCGGCCGGGATGTCCTTCGTACGGAAGACCTCCGGCACCGCGAGGAGGGGGGTCTCCTGCGCGCACTTGTCCTGGGCCTTCCAGCAGCGGGTGCGGAAGGAGCAGCCCGAGGGCGGGTTGGCCGGCGAGGGCACGTCGCCCGACAGGATGATCCGCTCGCGGTGGTCGCGGGCCTCGGGGTCGGGGACCGGGACGGCGGAGAGCAGCGCCTGCGTGTACGGGTGCGTGGGGTGCTCGTAGATCTGCTCGTCGGTGCCGATCTCGGCCATCTTGCCGAGGTACATGACCCCGACCCGGTCCGAGATGTGGCGGACGATCGACAGGTCGTGCGCGATGAAGATGTAGGACAGGTTGAACTCGTCCTGCAGTCGCTCCATCAGGTTGATGACCTGGGCCTGCACCGAGACGTCGAGCGCGGAGACCGGCTCGTCGCAGATGATGACCTCCGGGTTGAGCGCGAGGCCGCGGGCGATGCCGATGCGCTGGCGCTGACCGCCGGAGAACTGGTGCGGGTACCGGCTGATGTACTCCGGGTTCAGCCCGACGACGTCGAGGAGGTCCTGCACGCGCTTGCGCCGGTCCCCCTTCGGCGCGACCTCCGGGTGGATGTCGAAGGGCTCGCCGATGATGTCGCCGACCGTCATGCGCGGGTTCAGCGAGGTGTACGGGTCCTGGAACACCATCTGGATGTTGCGGCGCACGGCCTTCAGGGCGCGCCCGGACAGCTTGGTGATGTCCTGGCCCTTGTAGAAGACCTCGCCCGCGGTCGCCGTCTCCAGCGTCATGAGCAGCTTCGCGACGGTGGACTTGCCACAGCCGGACTCGCCCACGATGCCGAGCGTCTCGCCCTGGTAGAGGTCGAAGGAGACCCCGTCCACGGCCTTGACCGCGCCGACCTGGCGCTTGAAGACGATCCCCTGGGTGAGCGGGAAGTGCTTCTTGAGGCCCCGCACCTGGAGGATCGGCTCCCCGCGGTCGACGCTCGCGTCGATCGCCGCGACGGCCTCGTCCTCGGTGGCGGCCTTCACCGTCTCCACGGCGGAGACGTTGGGGGCGGCGTCAGCCTTCTTCTGCTCCGGCTTCTCAGCCATTGACCGTCTCCTTCCAGAAGTGGCAGGCACTGCGGCGGCCCGCGAGGGGCTCGCCGTCGGGGCCGAGCACGTCCACCAGCGGCGGACGGTCGGTGCGGCAGATGTCCTGCGCCATGGTGCAGCGCGGGTTGAAGGCGCAACCCTGCGGGATGTGCAGCAGGTTGGGCGGCAGGCCCTTGATCGCGAAGAGCTCCTGCCCCTTCATGTCCAGGCGGGGGATCGACTGGAGCAGCCCCTTGGTGTAGGGGTGGGCCGGGTTCTTGTAGATCTCGTGCACGGGCGCGGTCTCGACGATGCGGCCCGCGTACATGACGGCGATCTTGTCCGCGACGTCGGCGACCACGCCGAGGTCGTGGGTGATGAGGATCAGCCCCATGTTGTACTCGCGCTGGAGCTCCGCGAGCAGGTCCATGACCTGCGCCTGGACCGTCACGTCGAGCGCCGTGGTGGGCTCGTCCGCGATGACCAGGTCGGGCTCCAGGCACAGCGCCATCGCGATCATGATGCGCTGGCGCATACCGCCGGAGAACTGGTGCGGGTAGTCGTTGACCCGCTCCTTGGCCGCCGGGATCTTGACCTTGTCCATCATCTCGATGGCCTTGGCCTTGGCGTCCTTGCGGGACAGCCCCTGGTGGACCCGGAACATCTCGCCGAGCTGGTAGCCGACGGTCAGAACGGGGTTGAGCGAGGAGAGCGCGTCCTGGAAGATCATCGCGATCTTCTGGCCGCGGATCTGCCGGGCCTCCTCGCGGCCCATCTTCAGCATGTCCTTGCCGCGGAAGAGGATCTCGCCCTGCGGGATCTTCGCGGGCGGCATGTCGAGGATGCCCATGATCGCCTGGGCGGTGACGGACTTGCCGGAGCCGGACTCGCCGAGCACGGCGAGGGTCTCGCCCGGGGCGACCGTGTAGTTGACACCGTTGACCGCCCTGACCACGCCCTCGCGGGTGTGGAACTCGACGTGCAGGTCGCGCACGTCCAGGAGCGGGCCGTCCTCGGCGCCGGATTCGCGCGGCGAGGGAACGGTGTCCGGAGTGGAATCGATGATGGTCACGAGCGTCTCCCTCAGCGGAGCTTCGGGTCGAGGGCGTTGCGGACGGCTTCGCCGAGCATGATGAAGGCGAAAACGGTGAGCGTCAGCATGATCGAGGGGTACAGCAGCACGTGCTGGGCCACCCGGATCTGGGCGAGGCCGTCGGAGATGTCCGCGCCCCAGGAGACGGCCGGGGCGGAGAGCCCGAGGCCGAGGTAGGAGAGCGTGGCCTCCGCGCCGATGTACGTGCCGAGCGCGATGGTCGCGACGACGATCACCGGGGCCATGGCGTTCGGCAGGATGTGCCGGATCATGATCCGCGAGGTGCTCGCGCCGAGTGCCTTCGCGGCCTGGACGTAGTCGGACTGCTTGACGGTGAGCACCGAGCCGCGCATGACGCGGGTGATCTGCGTCCAGCCGAGGACGCCGAGCGCGGCGGCGACGAGCCACCACTTGCGGTCGGTGAAGGCGTTCATGACGAGCATGGCGCCGAGCAGGAACGGGATGCCGAAGAAGATGTCGGTCACCCGGGACAGGATCGCGTCGAGCCAGCCGCCGAAGTAACCGGCGATCATGCCGACGAAGCTGCCGAGCAGCGTCACGATGATCGTCGCGCCGAAGCCCACGAGGACCGAGTTGCGGGTGCCGTGGACGAGGCGGGAGTAGACGGAGCGGCCCTGCTGGTCGTAACCGAGCCAGTCGGCCTGGAAGACGTGCCCGAGCTTCGGCTTGCTCAGGTAGTGGTTCTGGAGGTCCGTCGCCGTGGGGTCGGTGCCGGTGAAGAGACCGGGCCAGGCCGACATGACGATGAGCAGCAGGATGATCAGCGCCGAGATGATGAACATCGGCCGGCGGCGCAGGTCCACCCAGGCGTCGCCCCACAGGCTGCGGGTCTTGTCCTTCGCGGCCTTCTCGACGACGGCGGTGTCGGTCGTGGGGACCTCTTCGCCGAGCGTGTGCTTCGCGGCTTCGTCGGCCGCTTCCTTGGTGAGGTCAGGCATAGCGAATCCTCGGGTCCAGGACCGCGTAGAGCAGGTCGACGAGCAGGCTGCACAGCAGGTAGACGAGGACGAGGATCGTCACGAGTCCGACCAGCGTGGTGCCCTCACGGCGCACGAGGGATTCGTAGATCGTCCCGCCGACGCCCTTGATGTTGAAGGCGCCCTCGGTCACGATCGCGCCGCCCATGAGGGCGCCGAGGTCGGTACCGAGGAAGGTGACGACGGGGATCAGCGAGTTGCGCATGAGGTGCACACCGATGACGCGGCGCCGGGGCAGGCCCTTGGCGACGGCGGTGCGCATGTAGTCGGCGCGGCGGTTCTCGACGAGCGTGCCCCGGGTCAGGCGGGCGACGTAGGCCAGTGAGGCCGTCGCCAGCACCGCCGCTGGTGCCAGCATCTGCCCGATGTTGGTGTCGTCGTTGACGTTCGGTGGCAGGTTCGCCGGGAAGAGGATCGCCGACTTCACGAGGAACGCGAGCACGAACACCGGGATCGAGATGAAGAGCAGCGTCAGGATCAGGATCGCCTGGTCCAGGAACTTGCCGGCGAACATCCCGGAGATGATGCCGAGCGTGATACCGAAGACGATCTCCAGGACGAGCGCGAAGACAGCGAGCCTGATGGTCACCGGGAAGGCGTCACCGAGGATGTCGGTCACCGGACGTCCGCTCGCGATCTGCGTGCCGAAGTCGAGGTGGGCAACCATGTCCCACATGTAGTTGCCGTACTGCACGAATATGTTCCGGTCGAGGCCGTATTCGTGGCGAAGCGAGGCGAGCTGGGCCGGTGAGGCCCCCTTGTCGCCGAAGAGACCTCGCACGGGGTCCCCCGGTAGGAGGTAAACCGCGAGAAAGATCAGCAGAGTGGTCCCGATGAACACCGGGATCATCTGGAGCAGGCGTCGTATGACGTAGCGCCCCATCGTGCCTCCATGTAGTCACAGCTGACAGCCAACGGGCCCTCCCCCGACGTCCGGTGCGTCCGTCGGAAAAGGGCCCCCAGCTGCGGCTAGGCGCCCGGCCGGCGGTGTTCGCACCGGCCGGGTCGCAACGAGCCTGGATTCTTTTGTTACTTCTTGACCTGGATCTGGGTCAGGATCGGGTCGCCGGTCTGCGAGTAGTCCACGTTCTGGACCTTCTCCGAGTAGCCGGCGTTGACCTTGTAGTACCAGAGCGGGATGCCGGGCATGTACTCGACGAGCTTCTTCTCGACCTCCTGGTACTCCTTGACGGAGTCCTCCAGGGTCTTGGCCGAGTCGGCCTTCGCGATCAGCGCGTCGACCTCCTTGTTGGAGAAGCCGCTCTGGTTGCCGTCCGACTTCGTGCCGTAGAGGTCACGGATGAAGTTGGCGTTCATCGGGTAGTCCAGCACCCAGCCACTGCGGTAGAAGGACTTGACCTGCTTGGCGTCACGAGCGTCCAGGTCGGCCTGGAAGTCGGCCTTCGAGTCGCCCACGCACTTGATGCCGGTCGCCTTGGTGATGGAACCGCAGACGGCCTCCACCCACTCCTTGTGGCCACCGTCGGCGTTGTACTGGATCGAGATCTTGTTGCCCGGGACGCCGCCGCCGTCCTTGATGAGCTTCTTCGCCTTGGCCGGGTCGTACTTGGTGACGTCACCGGCGACGTTCGGCTGGTAGCCGTTGACGCCCTTGGCGACGAAGCCGGTGGCGGGCTCGCGGGTGCCCTGGAGCACGGTCTTGGTGATCGTGTCGCGGTCGATCGCCATGGACAGACCCTGGATGACCTTGGGGTCGATGTCCTTGAACTGCTTGCCGTAGAAGGCCGGGACGATCGTCTGGATCGCGGAGTAGGCCTTGTCCACGGCGCGGTCGCCGAGGTCGGTCTTGTAGACCGGGAGGTCCTTCGGGCCGATCTGGCGCAGCACGTCGACGTTGCCGGACTTGAGGTCCTCGTAGGCGGTCTCCAGCGTGGAGTAGTTCTTGAAGACCACTCCGCCGTTCTGCGCCTTGTCCGGGCCCTGGTAGCCGTCGAACTTGGTGACCTTGATCTGCTTCTTGTGGTCCCAGCTGACGAACTTGTAGGGGCCGTTGCCGATCGGGTGCTCACCGGCGGCCTTCGGGTCCTTGTAGAAGGACTCGGGGAGCGGCGAGAAGACCTCGTAGCCGAGCTTGTACTCGAAGTACGGCAGGGACTTGCTCAGCTCGATCGTGAAGGTGTTGTCGTCGACGACCTTCAGGCCGGACATCTCCTCGGCCTTGGGCTTGCCCTTGGCCGGGGCGACATCGTCGTAACCCTTGATGTCGGAGAACCAGGCGCTGTTGGTCTGCTTGTTCGCCGGCTGGGCGGCCCAGTTCCACGCCTTGACGTAGGACTCGGCGGTGACGGCGGTGCCGTCGTGGAACTTCCAGCCCGGCTTCAGCTTGACCGTGTAGGTCTTGCTGTCCTTGGTCTCCACCGACTGGGCGTTGACCATCTTGATCTGGCCCTTGGCGTCGTAGTCGACGAGCTGCGAGAACAGCGACTTGACGACGATGCTGCCGTTGGACTCCATCGTGTTCGCCGGCTGGAGCGGGTTCTGCGGCTCGCCGACCTCGACGGAGAAGATCCCCTTGGCGTTCACCGCGCCCGCGGCCGGCTTCTTGTCGCTGTTGCTGTCGCCGTCGTCGCTGCCACAGGCGGTAGCCGCCAGGGCGATGATCGCCGCGCCCGCAACCCACTTGGCGCTTGTCGCACCACGCATGGGGTTCCTCCTCATGAGTCCACTTGTCCACTGCAAAGAGAGGGGCGCACGACACATGCCGACGACGGTGCCTTCATGGAGTGCTGCGCCTCAGTGTGCTCGTGAGTCGGCGCGACAGCGCGTGACCCATTGACCCGAGCTCTACGCCGAACACTATTCGTCATTTGAACGACGACTGACCACACCCTTTTGGTCTCGGTTCGGTCACACCTGTTCCAGTCGACTCTTAAAATCCGGACAAATAGAGGCGAAGCAGATGGGTGCGAAACGGACTCGTTACACAGTTATCGGTCAGGGTATTCCGCTATTCGGACACTCGGCGGAGAAAAGGGGTTGCGGAGAGTGCGACTCCGGGTCACCCCGCGTGGCGGTGACCCTCCGTGGTCGACGCGCGTCAACTCCGGCCAACGAACCCCGGCCTCGGGGGCGTTGGAGCGCTGTCGCGCACCAGGGTGCCACGCGGGCGCGGCGGAGGGGAGAGCACCTGCGGAAAATGGGCCCGGACAGCGTGCGAGAAGCCGTCAAGTCGCGTCACGCGAGGGGCCGTTGGCGAACGAAGCGACACTGAGGGGCCGTTGGGGAACGCGGCGCCCTAGAGGGGCCGTTGGCGAAGGGGCGGGACGGAACGCTCAACACGCGGCCGCGGGCCGCGCCTTCGCGTGAGACCCGGCCCGGGCACGCCGAGGGCCCGGCACCCCGCGCGGGAGTGCCGGGCCCCGGAGTGGCGCGGGGTCAGCTGTGCTTGGCGCGGGAGGCCGAGCGGGCGCGCTCACGGGCGTCGAGGACGACCTTGCGGATGCGGACCGTCTCCGGGGTCACCTCGACGCACTCGTCGTTGCGGCAGAACTCCAGGGACTGCTCCAGCGAGAGCTTGCGCGCGGGCACCACGTTCTCCGTGGTGTCGGCGGAAGCGGCACGCATGTTGGTGAGCTTCTTCTCCTTGGTGATGTTCACGTCCATGTCGTCGGCGCGCGAGTTCTCGCCGACGATCATGCCCTCGTAGACCTCCGTCGTGGGCTCGGTGAAGATGACACCGCGCTCCTGGAGGTTGACCATCGCGAAGGGGGTCACGACGCCCGCGCGGTCCGCGACCAGCGAGCCGTTGTGACGGGTGCGCAGCTCGCCGAACCAGGGCTCGTGGCCCTCGAAGAGGGAGTGCGCGATACCGGTGCCGCGGGTCTGCGTCAGGAACTCGGTGCGGAAGCCGATGAGGCCGCGCGAGGGCACGATCCACTCCATGCGCACCCAGCCGGAGCCGTGGTTCGTCATGGTCTCCATGCGGCCCTTGCGGGTCGCCATGAGCTGCGTGATCGCGCCGAGGTGCTCCTCGGGCGAGTCGATCGTCATGCGCTCGATCGGCTCGTACGTCTTGCCGTCGATCTGCTTGGTGACGACCTCGGGCTTGCCGACGGTCAGCTCGAAGCCCTCGCGGCGCATCTGCTCGACCAGGATGGCCAGCGCCAGCTCACCGCGGCCCTGCACCTCCCAGGCGTCGGGGCGCTCGGTGTCGAGCACGCGCAGCGAGACGTTGCCGATCAGCTCGCGGTCGAGGCGGTCCTTGACCTGGCGGGCGGTGACCTTGTGGCCCTTGCCCCCCTTGCCGACCAGCGGCGAGGTGTTGGTCCCGATGGTCATGGAGATGGCCGGCTCGTCCACCGTGATGAGCGGCAGCGCGATGGGGTTCTCGGGGTCGGCGAGGGTCTCGCCGATCATGATGTCCGGGATGCCCGCGATGGCGCAGATGTCACCGGGGCCCGCCTTCTCGGCCGGCTTGCGGGTGAGCGCCTCGGTCATGAGCAGCTCGGTGATGCGGACGTTCTGGATCGAGCCGTCCCGCTTGATCCACGCGACCGTCTGGCCCTTGCGCAGCTCGCCCTGCTCGACGCGGCACAGCGCGATACGGCCGAGGAAGTTGTCGGCGTCGAGGTTGGTGACGTGCGCCTGGAGGGGGGCGGCCTCGTCGTACTCGGGGGCCGGGACGGTATCCAGGAGGGTGGAGAAGAACGGCTCCAGGTTGGTGGAGTCGCTGGGGACGGTGCCGTCATCGGGCTTGGTGAGCGAGGCCACACCGTCGCGCGCGCAGGCGTAGACGATCGGGAACTCGATCTGCTCCTCGTCCGCGTCGAGGTCGAGGAAGAGGTCGTACGTCTCGTCGATGACCTCGGAGATCCGCGAGTCGGGGCGGTCCGTCTTGTTGATGCAGAGGATGACGGGCAGCCGCGCGTCGAGCGCCTTGCGGAGCACGAAGCGGGTCTGGGGCAGCGGGCCCTCGGAGGCGTCGACCAGGAGCACCACCGCGTCCACCATCGACAGGCCGCGCTCGACCTCACCGCCGAAGTCGGCGTGGCCGGGGGTGTCGATGATGTTGATCGTGATGGGCTCGCCCCCGTCCTTGGGGTGGTACTTCACGGCCGTGTTCTTGGCCAGGATCGTGATGCCCTTCTCACGTTCCAGGTCGTTGGAGTCCATCATGCGGTCGTCCAGGTGCTCCGCCGCGTGCGCGGCGAAGGCCCCGGCCTGCTTCAGCATGGCGTCGACCAGCGTCGTCTTCCCGTGGTCGACGTGGGCGACGATGGCGACGTTACGGATGTCATGGCGCGTGGGCACTTGCGGCGATTCTCCCGAGTCGTGGATGGCTGCGCGTCCAGTCCTGTACGCGCGCCCTGCCGGGCGGAACATGCCACGGCCTCACCCCATCGTACGGGGCCCGTACCGGGTGGCGCGGTACGGGCCCCGTGGGCGGGCTCGGGAGGAGACGGGGGTCACTCCCCGCCGGGGGCCCTCGTGTTCCGCACCGGCTTCTCGACCGGCGCCTTCGTGCCCTTGGCACCCTTCGCGCCCTTGGCGGCGAAGCCGATGTTCTCCCAGTCGGGGGTGGCGAAGCCGAAGGCCCCGGCGTTGCGGAGGTCGGCGCGCGCGGCGACGAGTTCGGGGCGCTGGTAGAGCGGGATGGAGCCGGCGGCGGCCCAGATGCGGGCGTCCGCCTTCTTCACGAGCTGCCCGGCCTCCTTGGCGTCGAGGGTCCCGGCGGCCTGGTCGAGGAGCTGGTCGATGCGGTCCGTGCCGACGCGGGTGTAGTTCTGGTCGACGTTGAGCGAGCCGTCGGCCGCCGGGACGGGCTTGCCGTAGACGGGGCGCGCGTCGGTGGCGGGGAAGGCGGTGCCCGGCCAGGACCACAGCGCCATGTCGTAGTCGCCGGTCGCGATGTGGTCCTTGAAGTAGGAGGCGTCGGGCACCTTCTGCACCTGGGCGCGGATGCCGATCTTCTCGACCATGCCCGCGATCTTCTCGCCGACCTCGCGCAGTTGCGCGGAACCGGCGCCCGCGGGGACGACGAAGCGGAGCGTGAGGGGCTTGCCGTCCTTGCCGAGCACGGCGGGGGCCCCGGCGGGGCCCGCCTTGGGCGCGGCCTCGTCCTTCTCCTCCGGCTGCTGCGGCGCGGGCGTCCCCTTGGGGGCGTAGGCCCCGGCGGCCCCCGCGGCCTTCGCGGCCGGGGCCGCCATCGCGTAGGCCTGGTGGAGGAGGACGGACTGCGGGGGTACGGGGGCGGGGGCGAGCGGGGCCGCGGCGCCCGCCGCCTTCTCGCGGGCCTCCGCCTTCTCGCGGGCCGCCTTCTTCTCCGCCTCGGCCTTCTTCCCGGCGGCCCGCGCCGTCCCGGCCTCGGCGCCGCTCTTCTCGCCGCGGGCCTCGTCCTCGGGCGCCTTGCCGTCCGTACGGGGGGCCTTGCCGTCCGTGCCCGCCTTGCCGTCCGCGCCCGCGCCCGCCTTGCCCTGCGCGGCCTCGTCCTTCTTCGCCGCGTCCCCGGGGACCGGGGCGCGCTGGTAGCCCGCGTCGGAGAGGAGGGCCTGGGCCTCGGCGGCGTCCTGGCGGCCGAGGGCGCCGCTGCTGTCGGCGTAGGCGTCCTGGCCCGCGAGGGCGAGGTGGCTGCCGACCGGGTCCGCGGGCAGGCCGAGGGGCTTGAGCACGAGCTGGGCGAGGGCCTTGCGGTCGAGGGCGCGGGCCACGGCGCGGCGTACGCGCTCGTCGGAGAGGGGGCCCGACTCGCCGTTGAGCGCGAGCTGCGTGTAGGCGGGTTCGAGGCTCTTGCGCAGGCGGTAGCGGCCGAGGTCGCGCTGCTGGGCCTCCTCGACGGCGCGGGCCTCGGCGAGGTCGGCCCGGTTCTGCCGTTCGAGGCGGTTGACCTGCTCGGGGGAGCCCTTCGCGAAGGCCCGGGAGTAGACGTCGGCGGCGACGGCGCCCGCGGCGTTGGGGCCGCTCTGCGGTGCGAGCGGGCCGCCGTCGCCCTTGCCCGCGCGGGCGACGCGCGCGGCCTCGTCCTGCTCGACGGGGGCGAGGTCGACGCGCCCGTCGAGCATCGCCTTGACCCGCTTCCCGGCCGGGACCTCGCGCAGGACGAGGGAGTCGAGCTTGGCGCGGTCGCCCCACCAGCGGGTGTCGCGCTCCAGCGTGAGGTCGCCGCCCTCGCGGTCCTCCTTGCCGACCCGGAAGGGACCGGCGCTCACGGCGAGCCCGGAGCGGGCGGCGGCGTTGAAGGTCTCGGGGCTGCCCATGACCTCCTTGGGGTACAGCGGCGAGAAGAGGGCGCGCCAGTCCGCGTACGGCTTCGCGAAGGTGACCCGTACCTCCTGCGCGTTCGCGCCGCGCTCGACCTTCGCGATGCGGTCGTACCCGGCGTTGCGCGCGGTCAGGTACTTGCTGCTGGAGCCGCGCAGCGCCTGCCACTGGGCGGCGAAGTCCTCGGCGCCGAGGTCGCGGCCGTTGTTCCAGGCGGCCTTGGGGTCGAGGTGGTAGACGACGACCTGGCGGGGCTCGGTGGTCTCGACCTTCGCGTCGCGCAGGTACGCGGCGGAGCGGGCGGGGCGGCCCTGCTGGTCGAGGTGGAACATCGAGGGCAGCGTGGCGGAGGCGACGCGCGCGGTGGTGGTGTCGGCGTCGGCCTGGAAGGTGTTGAGGGTGCTGGGGAGCTGGTCGACCGCCCAGTGCAGGGTGCCGCCCTCCGCGACGCGGTCCCGTGCGGCCTGGTGGACGTCGGGCGCGACGACGCGCCCCGCGTGCGAGCCGCCGCTGCCGCCGCCGGAGCAGGAGGCGAGGGCGGGCACGGCGAGCACGCCTGCCACCAGGAACACGGCGGAACGCAGTCTCGGGCCGCTGTACGACGACATCGTGCTGGTACCTCCGTGGCGTGACGCCTTTGTCCGACTTTCTGCTTACGGTCCGATCACATCTATTGCCCTCCACGCGGGACGTGCCGGTCAGCGCACCCGGTTGGCCCACGGAAGTCCCCCGGGGGAAGCAGTGCGGGGAGTGGCGGGCGCGGTACGGGTACCTCTCCCCCATGACCCGCATCGTCGCCGACATCTCGGCCTCCCTCGACGGCTTCGTCACCGGCCCCGGTCCCGGGCCCCGCAACGGGCTCGGTGACGGCGGGGAGGCACTGCACACCTGGGCGTTCTCGGACGATCCCGGGGACCGGCGGGTGCTCGGCGAGGGGACGGCGCGCTCCGGGGCCGTCGTGCTGGGGCGGCGGCTCTTCGACGTCGTGGACGGGCCCGAGGGGTGGGACGACGAGGTCGGGTACGGGGCCGGGGAGGTGGGCCGGCCCGCCTTCTTCGTCGTGACGCGCACGGAGCCCGCCTCCGTACGGCTCGCGGCGCTCGACTGGACCTTCGTCACGAGCGGTCTGCGCGACGCCGTCGCCGCCGCGCGGGCCCGCGCCGAGGCCGCCTCGGCCGCCGCGGGGCGGGACCTCGACGTCGTCCTCATGGGCGGCGCCGCGCTGATCCGCTCGGCCTTCGCGGCGGGGCTCGTCGACGTCCTCTCGCTGCACCTCTCCCCCGTCCTGCTCGGCGCGGGCACGCCGCTCTTCACGGGCGGGACGGCGCGCGCGCTCGTGCAGCGGGACGTGCGCGTGACGTCGACGGCGACGCACCTGACGTACGACGTGGTGTGAGGGCGCGTGCGCACATGCGGGAGGGGGCGGCCACCGCGTCGGTGGCCGCCCCCTTTCCCGTCCGGCGCTCAGCCGAGGAGCTTGGTGATCTCCTCGGTCGTGCCGGTCTCGCCGAGGCGCGGGAAGATGCGCTCGACGCTGTTGGTGTGGGCGTCCGCGTTCATGTCGGTGACGGCGTCGGTCACGACAGTGACGTTGTAGCCGTACTCCTGCGCGAAGCGGGCGGTGGACTCGACGCCGATGCTCGTGGCGATGCCGGTCAGCACGACCTGGGTGATGCCGCGGCGGCGGAGCTGCGAGTCGAGGTCGGTGCCGTAGAAGGCGCCCCACGTCTGCTTCGTGACGCGGATGTCGGAGTCCTGCGCGTCCAGGTCGGCGACGAGGTCCGCCCAGTCGGCGGGCGGCTGCTCGCCGCGCTGCGGGGCCTCGTTGCGGCCGGGGGCGCCGCCCGTCACGTTGACGAGCACGACGGGCAGGCCCTTGGCGCGGAAGGCGGCGGCGAGCCCGGCGGAACGCGCGATGACGTCCTTCGAGGGGACGGGCGCGCCCGGCATGGCGGCGATGCCCTTCTGGAGGTCGACGACGATCAGCGCGGTGCGGGCGTCGAGGGCGGTGGCGGTCATGGGTGGTGCTCCTTCATATCGGGGGAACGGGGGGCCGCTCAGGCGCGGGGGCGCAGGGAGCGGTCCAGGAGGGTGAGGACGAGGACGGCCGCGCCGAGCACGGCCGAGACGAGCGCCATGAGGTGCATGCCGCTGTCGGAGGCGCGCTGCCCGTAGGCGAGCGCGATGAGGCTCGAAGCGGTGATGGCGCCGATGTACTGCGCGGTGCGCTGGAGCCCTGCCGCCGAGCCGATCGAGTCGGCGGGGGCGTGCTGCTGGATGGCGGCCTGGTTGCTCGTACCGAGCAGGCCCTGCGGGATGCCGAAGCAGGCGGCGACGAGGAGCAGCACGGCGAGCGGGGTGTGGCCGCTGACGCCCGCGAGGACCCCGGCGCCGAGCGTGAGCAGGGCGGCGCCGAGCGAGAGCGGGGCGCGGATGCCCTTCGTACGGGCCGCCGTGAGCGAGCAGACGAGGGCGCACAGCGACATCGGCAGCATGACGAGCCCGCTCTGCGTGGAGGAGTAGCCGTGCGCCTCCTCCAGCCACTCCGTGAAGCCGTACATGACGCAGTAGATCTGGAGGTAGCTCAGCCCGTGGCGCAGGTAGGTGCGGGCGAGGGGGCCGTTGCGGGCGATCATCCGCAGGTCGAGGAAGGGGCGCGGGGTGCGCAGTTGCCAGTACGCCAGGAGCGCCGCGCAGACGGCGAAGGGGGCGAGGAGCCACCAGTCGGGGTGGGCGAGGTCGAGGAGGAAGACGCACAGGAGGGTGAGCGCGGCGGCGAAGAGGCCGATGCCGAGGGGGTCGATGCCGAGCGCGCGGGGCTTCGCCCCGGCGTCGGCACGGTCCGTACGGGGCCGGTCGGCCGGGACCCAGACGAGCGCGAGCACGAAGGCCGCGAGCGCCATCGGCACGTTGACGAGGAAGATCGCCCGCCAGCCGAAGGCGCCGACGAGCACGCCGCCGAGCGTGGGCCCCACGGCGGTGGAGCCGAGCCCCGCGAAGGAGAGGCGGGCGAGTACGGGGCGCGGGGTCGGCCTGCCGACGCGGCGCGACTCGTCGCGCAGCACCGCCATCGCGGCCGGGTACGCGGCCGAGGTGCCGATGCCGAGCAGGAGCCGGGAGACGAGGAGCCAGCCGAACCCTGCCCCGAAGGTCCCGACGAGCCCGGAGGCCACGACGACGAGCAGCCCGGCGAGGAAGACCCGGCGCGGCCCGATCACGTCGGCGAGCTTGCCGAGCACGGGCTGCGCGACGGCGCTCGCGAGGTAGAGCACCGAGATGAGCCACGCGGTGTCGGCGGCCCCGATGCCGAGGTCGTGCCCGATCGCGACCAGGGCGGTCGAGATCATCGTGGTGTTGAGCGGGTTGAGCACCGAGCCGAGGAGCAGGGGCGCGGTGAGCCGCGCGGCGAAGCCGGAGCCGTGGGGCGCGGGAGCGGGGGTGGTGGTGCGGGCGGCGTCCGGGTGGCCGGGGCCGCCGGGTATCGGGCCGGGCTCGTCGGCCGGGGCGGTACGGGGCGAGGCGGTGCCCGTCGGCCTGTCGCCGGGGCCGGGGCCGGTCACGCTTCCACCACCTTGCCGAGGAGGGTCACGGCCTCGGCGACGAGGGCGCGTTCCTCGGGGGACAGCTGGGTGTCCAGGGCGTGCGTGAGCCATGTGCGTTTGGCGGCGCGGACCTCGGCGAGGACGGTCCGGCCGCGTTCGGCGACCGAGACGACGGCCTGGCGGCCGTCCCCGGGGTCGGGGGTGCGGGCGACGAGGCCCTGTTCGTGCAGGTAGCCGACCGTCGTGCGCATCGACTGGGGGCGTACGTGCTCGGCGCGGGCGAGGGCCGCCGTGGTCATCGGGCCCTCGCGGTCGAGGCGGGAGAGCGCGGAGCGCTGGGTGGGGCTGAGGAGGCTGCGCGCGGAGTGCGTGCGCAGGCGCCGCATGAGCAGCCCGGCCACGGAGGACAGCTCGTCGGCGAGCCGCGCGCTGTCCGGGTGCGGGCCGCCGTCGGCGGGCGGCACGGGCGGTGCGGTGGGCTCGGTCATGACGGCCACCGTACGAGTTCGACAGGGAAACTTGCAAACTTACTTGTCGATTTCGGGACCGGGGAGAAGCGTGGCCCTGGGGAGTGAGCGCTCACTCACCCCCGGGGACCCTTGCTCTCGCCCGCCGCTAAACCTAGAATGAATGCGCTTTCATTCAGCGTGGAACAGGACAGGCGATGGTGCAGCTGTGAGCGACGCCCCCACGGTCTACGACGTGGCGGAGCGGTCGGGCGTGTCCATCGCCACCGTCTCCCGCGTCTACCGCAGCCCCGACTCCGTACGTCCGGCGACGCGCGAGAAGGTCCTCGCGGCGGCCCGCGCCCTCGGCTACGTGCCGAGCGGCAGTGCGCGCGGTCTCGCGAGCCGCACGACCGGGATCATCGGCCTCTGCTTCCCCGACATGGCCGACCCCGACGCGGACTCCGAGACCGGCGACGACGAGGAGGCCGGGACGCTCTACTCGGACCAGATCATCCGGGGCATGGAGCGCGCGGCGCGCCGCCACGGCTACGCCCTGCTCATCGCGGCCTCGCTCGTGGGCGGCCCGGAGAGCCTGGTGGCGAAGGTCGCGGGGCGCGTGGACGGTTTCGCCGTGCTCGCGCGGACGGTGCCGACCGAGGACCTGGAGGTCATCTCGCGGCGCGTGCCCGTCGTGATGCTCGCGGGGCCGCGCGAGATAGACCACATGGACCACATCGAGGTCGCCAACCGCGACGGCGAGTACCAGCTCACGCGCCACCTGCTCGCGGACCACGGTCTGCGCCGCCTCGTCTTCGTCGGCAGCGCCGACGAGTCGCCCGACGTGGGCGCCCGCTTCGAGGGCTACCGCGACGCGCTGCGCGAGGCCGGGCTCCCCGTACCGGAGGCCCCCGACCTGCGCGCCCCGCTGATGACCCGCGCCGAGGGCTCCCGCGCGACGCGCGCCCTCCTCGACCGCCCGGGCCCTCGTCCCGAGGCGCTCGTCTTCGCGAACGACCAGATGGCGGTCGGCGCCCTGCACACGCTGGAGGAGGCCGGGGTACGGGTCCCGGAGGACATCGCCGTCACCGGCTTCGACGGCATCCCGCTGAGCCGCGTCGTCCGACCCCCGCTCACCACGGTCCGCCAGCCGATGCGCCGCATGGGCGAGGAGGCGGCCGAACTCCTCATCCAGCGCGTCACGGAGCCGGAGCGCACGGCACCGGTGTCGCGCGTGCTCCCTGTCGAGGTGACCCGCCGGCGAAGCTGCGGATGCGGGGAGGCCGGCGCGGGGAGCGGGACGGGGCGGGGCTGAGGCGGGGGGCGGGGCTGAGGCGGGGGACGGGCCCGGCGGTACGAGGGCGGCCGGCCGCCGCTCCCCTCATCCGGGCCCCGTGCGGGTGAGCTCCGCAGAGACCGTCCACAGGCGCTCGGCGAGCGCCGGGTCGAGCGCCCATCGTTTGACGCCGTGCGGGTGGTCGGCGAGAGCGGCGTCGTCCGGCACGGTGTACGCCTCCTGGCAGTCGTCGAGGTAGCGGCCCCCCGCGCGGGCGAGGGCGGGGTGGACGGCGGCGACCATCGTGGTCGCCGCGCCCTGCGCCAGCGTCTTGTACGTGAAGACCCCCGCCGCCTCCGCCGCGTCGAGCGAACGCCGTTGCTCCGGGGTGAAGTTCCGTTGCAGTCCTGTCGCGACGCCGCCCGGGTTGACGGCGTTGGCGACGATCCCGTCCCCCGCCCAGCGCCGTGTCGCCTCGACGGCGAAGAGCGAGTTGGCCGTCTTCGAGCGGGCGTAGGCGAGTTGGGGATCGTAGGCGCGGTGCGTGAAGTGGAGGTCGTCGAAGTCGACGCCGGCGCGCATGTGGGCCGTGGAGCTGACCGCGACGACGCGGGCGCCGCCGCGCTCCGCCGCTCCTGCGGCCAGGGAGGCGCGCAGGCCCGTGGCGAGGGCGAAGTGGCCGAGGTGGTTGGTCGCGAACTGCCACTCCCAGCCCTCGCGGGTGCGGGCGAGGCCGCCCGTGACGACGCCGGCGTTGTTGACGAGGAGGTGCAGCGGCTCGCGCCACGCGACGACGAAGCGCGCGACCGAGGCCCGGTCGGCGAGGTCGAGCGGCGCGACGTCCGGGCGGGCCCGTCCGGTGGCGCGGGCGATCGCCTCGGCGACCGCGTTCCCCGCGTCCGTGTTCCGCACCGCGAGCGTGACGCGCGCCCCGGCGGCGGCGAGGGCGCGGGCCGTCTCGGCCCCGATGCCGGAGGAAGCCCCGGTCACGAGCGCGCGGACGCCGCCGAGGTCGTGCCCGCGCAGCACGTCGTCCGCCGTGCTCGCGGCGGTGAAGGAGGTCACGAGCCGTGTGTGGTCAGCCATGCCGGGGCACTTTACACTTCGTACGAGCTTTGTATAGTGCGTACAGCTCTCGTAGGCTCCTCGCATGAGCCGCGAGACCGAAGCCCGGGATGGGGCCGCACCCCAGGACGAGACCGCACCCCGGGACGCGGGCAGGCCCCGGGACGAGACCGCTCCAGGCCGGCGGGGTGCCGTGCTGGATGCCGCGATGGCCACGTTCGCCCGGTTCGGGTACCGGAAGACGTCGATGGCGGAGGTGGCGCGCGCGGCGGACATCTCGCGCCCGGGGCTCTACTTCCTCTTCTCCTCGAAGGAACTCCTCTTCCGCGCGGCGGTCGAACAGCTCCTGGAGCGCGATCTCGCGGCGGTGGAACGAGTCCTCTCGGACACCCGGCATCCCCTGCCCGCGCGCCTCGCCGACGCCTTCGACCGGTGGGCGGGCCGCTACACGGAGCCCCCGGCGCGTGACATCCCGCAGGTCGTGGAGGCCCATCCGGACCTGCTCGGGGAGTGCGCGGAGCGGGCGCCGCGCCGCTTCGAGGAACTGGTCACGGCGGCGCTGGCAGAGGGGCCGGGCGCGGCGGGGCGGGATGCGGCGGGCGTCGCGCGGACCCTGATCAGCACGGCGGTCGGCCTCAAGCACCAGGCACCGTCGCACGCGTTCTTCACCGACCGGCTCGCCCTCGCGATCCGCCTCCTGGTCCGCTGACGACGTACGCGCGCGCCCCGCCTCACCCCTCCGGTGTGCGAAGTCCTCGCGCGAACCTGCCCGGCGTCGTGCCCAGGAAGCGGCGGAAGTGGCGGGTCAGGTGGGGCTGGTCGTAGAAGCCGGACTCGGCGGCGGCGCGCGCGGCGGGGACGCCTTCCAGGAGGAGGCGGCGGGCGCGGTCGAGGCGGCGGGAGGTCACGTACTGGTGGGGTGCGATGCCGAAGGCGCGCGTGAAGGTCCGGATGAGGTGGGTCTCGTCGGCGTGCAGGACGCGGGCCGCCTCGGCGAGGCTCGGGGCGCCGGGCAGGCGGGCGTCGAGCAGGTCCCGCAGGTCGTGCGGCAACGACCGTGCGGGGAGGGGCTGTTCGGTCGCCGCGCGCAGGTGGCGGCGCAGCCGGCGCACGACCAGGGCCAGTCGGCTCTCCGCCTCCAACTCCTCGCCCGGGTACGTCAGTACGGAGTGCAGGCGTCCGACGCGGTCGCGGAGCAGGGGGTCGGCGAGGTCCGGGGTGTCGGCGGCGGGGCCGGTCAAGTCCGTTCCCAGGTGGGTGAGATCGAGGTAGAGGACGCGTTTGCGGAAGCCGCCGGGGCTCGCCGCCGAGCCGTTGTGCGGGACGTACGGGGGCAGCAGCGAGACCGTGCCGCGCGGGGTGCCGTGCGGGTGCCTGCCCAGGTCGTAGCGGACCGCGCCGTCGTCCACGATGAGCAGCGTCCACGCCTCGTGCACGTGCATCGGGTACGCGTGGTCGGTGAAGCGCGCGTGCAGCACCTCCGTCACCCCGGGGACGGCGGGCCGCCACGCCGAGATCTCGTGCCGGGTCGCCATCCCCCGAACGTACGCCAGGAACGTACAAGAACGCGTCGCGCCCCCACCGCGAGGCTGGCTCCATGACCAGCACCGACACGTCCGCCGCCCCCGTCGCCCCCGTCCGCTTCGACACCAAGATCGCCGTCCTGCTCCGGGACGACCTCGCCCCCTGGCAGCGGCTCAACGTGACCGCCTTCCTCGTCAGCGGCCTCGGCACCGAGGTCCCGGAGGTGATCGGCGAGCCGTACGCGGACGCCGACAGCACCCCGTACCTGCCCATGTTCCGCCAGCCCGTCCTCGTCTTCGAGGGGCCCGCCGCGCTGCTCACGACGGCCCACTCCCGCGCCCTCGCGCGCGCCCTGCCCCGCGCGGTCTTCACCGCGGACCTCTTCGCGACGGGCCACGACGCGGCCAACCGGGCCGCCGTCCGCGCCGTCCCCGGCGCCGCGCTCGATCTCGTGGGGCTCGCGGTGTACGGGCCGAGGAACGCGGTGGACAAGACGCTGAAGGGCGCGACGATGCACCCGTGAGCGGGCCCCGGGGGAAAAGGGGTTGCTCGCCACGTGGCCTCCTGCCACAGTGAGCCGCCCCTGTCCCGCAGTTCGCGTCCCCGAGGGAATGAAGTCCATGAGCACGGCGTCCGTCAGCGACCGCCGCGCGTCCTGAGGAAGGCTCCGCGCCTTCCGGCGGTGGTCCCACGCCCGGCCTCCCGCGGCCGTGATCCGTCCTGCCCGCACGCGATTCCCGCGTGTCCGGGTACCTGTGCGACTCCCTCGAAGGACTTCCCCGATGACTTCCGTGGACCCCTCCACGTCCCCCGCCGTCCCCTCCCCCGGTCTGCTCGTGCAGTCCGCGACCGCCGAGCAACTGCGGCGCAGGCCACGGGTGGTGGAGACGCCGGGGTTCGTCGCCGGCCTCCAGGCCGACGACCCGAACCCGTACCTCAACTACGCGACCCCGCTGCCCGGCGCCGAGCCCTCGGCGGCGGACGTCGCGGCCCTCGTCGAAGCCTTCCGCGCACGGGAGTTGACGCCCCGGCTCGAATTCGTCCCCGCTGCCGCACCGGCCGTCGCGCCCGCGCTGCTCGCCGCCGGTTTCACGGTGGAGGCCGAGCACGACTTCCTGGTGTGCACGCCGGACACGTACCTCCCGGCCGCGAGCGGACCACGTACCGAAGTCCCCTGCGCGGATGACGAGTTCGCCGCCCTCGATGCCGCGCTGAGCGAGTCCTTCGGCGGTCCGGGGGCCGCGAGCCCCGAGGGGGCCGCGCGCTTGCGGCGGACGTGCGAGGGCGGGGGCGCGGTGCGGTACGTACGTGCCGCGGACGGGAGTTGCGCGGGCGGGGCGAGCTGCACGGCGCCCGCGCTCGGGACGGCGGAGCTGGCCGGGGTCGGCACGCGCCCCGCCCACCGGCGCGCGGGCGTCGCCTCCGCCGTCGTCTCCGCGCTCACGGCCGACCTGTTCGCACGCGGCGCCGCCTCCGTGTGGCTGGAGTTCTCGGGCGAGGACTCTCGCCGCGTCTACGAACGGCTCGGCTACCGCCCCCTCGGCACCCGCCTCTACCTCCGCCTCGCGCCCGGGGACGCACCGACCCGCGCGGCTGTCGACAAGGACTAGCCACGCGCACCGTACGGTGACGCCCATGGACCACCTGAAAGCCCTCCGCCACGAACTGGACGCCTTCGACTCGGCGCTGGACGGCGACCTGTCGGCTCGCGTCGCGCACTGCGGCGACTGGAGCCTGGCGGATCTGGCGGTCCACAGAGGGGCGGGGAATCTGTGGGTCGTCACCGCCGTGCGGAAGCGGCACGGGCGCGGCTACGACGAGGGCGCGGCGCCGCGTGAGCGGGACGCTCTGCGGGAGTGGCACGCCCGTTCGGCGCGGGACCTCGTGGCGGCCCTCTCGGCCGATCCCGCGACCGAGGCGTGGACGTTCTCGCCGCCGCGCACCGTGGCGTTCTGGCTGCGACGGCGCGCCCAGGAGACGCTGATGCACCGCTGGGACGCCGAGCACGCGCGCGGCGCCACGTCCCCGATGGACCCGGCGCTCGCGGCGGACGGAGTCGCGGAGGTCTTCGACACGATGGCGCCCCGCATGGTCTCGCGGGGCGCAGCCGTACCGCCCGCGCGGGCGGTACGGCTCACCGCCACCGACACGGGGGACGCGTGGGTGCACGGGCCCGGCGAGCCGGTCGCCGAGGTCGCGGGCCCGGCGGAGGGCCTGCTGCTCATGCTGTGGGGCCGCAAGCCGCGCGACCACGCCTCGCTGACGTGGGCGGGCGACCGGGCGGCGGGGGCGGAGGCGCTGAGCGGGCCGCTGGTCCCCTGAACCCCCGCGCTACCCCGTGAACCCCCGCACTACCCCGGCATGCCGGCCGCGAAGAAGTCCGTGCGGGCCTGGGCCAGGGCCGTGCGGTCGGTCGCTTCCTCCGCGTACGGGTGGTGGCCGGCGCGGAGCAGGAAGGGGTCGCCCGCCGCCGGGAGCGCGTTGTGCACGGCGAACTGGCCGGGCGGGGGCACTGCGGGGTCGTAGAGGGCGGCGGCGACGAGGGTCGGGACGCGGATCAGGGTCGCCGCCGTCGCCGCGTCGAAGTACGCGAGGACGTCGGTGACTTCGGGGTGCCCGGCGTGGTACCGCCGGAGCGCGTCACCGCTGCCCACGCTCGGCAGCGTGAGCCGCAGCGGGTGGTTGCCGAAGGTCGGGACGGTGAGCTGGGCGGCGACGAACCGTTCGTCCCACGGCAGCGCGAGCGCGCCCAGGCCACCGCCGAGGCTCTCGCCGAGGTAGCCGAGGCGCGGTCCGGCGAGCGCGGGCACCAGCTCGACGAGCGCGCTCGCCGCGCACCACAGGTCGGCGACGCACGCGCCGAGCACGGACGTCTCGCGGCTCGCGATGCCGTGCAGCACGTGCGCGTCGGCCTCGGCCGGGATGCCGTCGACGAGGCCGCGCGCGGGCAGCCCGCGCACGCACGGCAGGATCGCGGCGGACTGCCCGAGCGGCAGCGGCAGGTCGGGCCCGGGCCGGTCCCGGCCCCCGTACCCGTGGCCGATCACGAAGCCGTGCCGCACGGGCCCCTCGGTGGGCAGCGCGACCCAGCCGCCGAGCCGCACCCCGCCGAGCGAGGTGTACGTGACGGGGCGGACCACGAGCCCGTCGCGCTCGTCCTCGACGTCCCCCAGCTCCGGCGCGGTCTCCACCGCGCGCGCCCGCTCCCGCAGCCGCCCCCAGAACTCGCCGAAGTCGTCGGGAGCGGGCGGGGCGGGCACGGCGAGCAGCCCGGGCAGCTCGTACCCGTAGGTGGGATCGAAGCCGTACGGGCTCTCGCCCGCGCCCTGCGGGAGGGCGCCCGGTCCCGGCGGCGGCGTGTCGTCTGCGTGCACCATGATTCCCGACCCTACGGCCTCCCACCAGCCCCAACGACTCGATGGCGGCCCCACGGGTCACGGGCCCGGCCGCCCCCCGCGCCGACGCCCAATCCAGCCGATGCGGGACAATTCATATGATGTGAGCGCAAGCCCCGTCACCCGCCCAGCCACCACCCCCACCGCGACAAGCCCCCACACGCCCCCCCTCCAGGCCCCCCACCCCTCCGCAGAACATCCACGAAGTGTGACGTAGACCCCCCTTGCGCCCGCCCGGGCTCGCACGCCACAGTGATGTATGCGCTTACAGACAGCGCATACATTCCTGCCGCTCGCACCGGCGAGGAACCCGCTCAAGGAGGAGCACGTCATGAACCGCCCCGCGAGAGCCCGCAGCCGGAAGACCGTGCGGAACACCACGGTCGCCGCTGCCTCGATCGCCGCCATGGTCGTCATCGCCGCCTGCGGCGGCTCCGACAGCGGCGGCGTCTCCGCCGACAAGAAGCAGACCCTCACGGTCTGGGGCATGGGCGCCGAGGGCGAGAAGCTCGCCGACATCGCCAAGACCTACGAGAAGTCGCACCCCAACATCACCGTCAAGGTGACCCCGGTCGGCTGGGACGTCGCGCACCAGAAGCTCGTCTCCGCCGCCGCCGCGAGCAAGCTCCCCGACATCGCGCAGATGGGCGGGAGCTACATGGGCGAGTTCTCCGAGCTGGGCGTGCTGGAGCCGGTCGACACGAAGACCTTCCACGAGAAGGACTTCTTCCCCTCGTCCTGGAAGCAAGGTGTCGTGGACGACACCGCCTACGGCGTGCCGTGGTACGTCGACACGCGCGTCGTCTACTACCGCACGGACCTCGCCGAGAAGGCGGGGATCACCGAGGCGCCGAAGACGTGGAAGGACATGAAGGCCCTCGCCACCGCCTACCAGAAGCAGGCCGGTACGCGGTGGGGCCTGTCGATCCAGCCCTCCGGCACCGACACGGTGCAGAGCTTCTACCCCTTCCTGTACTCGGCGGGCGGCCAGATCGTCAGCGACGACGGCAAGAAGGCCGTCGTCAGCAGCCCCGAGGCGGTCCGCGCGCTCACGGAGTACGGCACGTACTTCAGCAAGGGCCTCGCGAAGAAGAGCGTCACGCCCGGCTACGACGTGCTCAAGGACTTCGACAGCGGCTCGGTGCCGATGTTCTTCTCCGGCCCCTGGCAGATCAGCTCGATCAACCAGACGCACCCGGCCCTCAAGGGCAAGTGGGGCATCACGACGGTGCCGCGCGACAAGTCCGCGACCTCGATGGCCGGCGGCTCCTCGCTCGTGATCTCCAAGGACAGCGACCACAAGGCCGCCGCCACGGACTTCGTGAAGTACCTGACGAGCGCCAAGGGCCAGACGGACTTCTACAAGGCGAGCGGCGACCTCCCGGCCCGCACCTCCGCGTGGGAGACCGGCGATCTCGCCACCGACAAGAACCTCCAGATCTTCCGCACGCAGGTCGAGAACTCGAAGACCTCGCCCGCGCTCGCGAAGTGGTCGGAGATCTCCTCGAAGGTCGACGACGCGATCGAGCAGGTGACCCAGGGCAAGTCGAGCGCCAAGTCGGCGCTGGACAAGGCCCAGTCCGAGATCGAAAGCCTCCTGGGGTAAGCGGTCATGAGCAGCACGGCAGACACGGCCGCCCCGGCGGCCACGCAGGGCCCGCCCGCCCCCGCCTCGCGCGGGGGCCGGGGGGCCGGGCCCGCCCGCCGGGGCGGTTCGGTGCGCACGCACCACCTGGCGGGCTGGCTCTTCTCCACCCCCTTCCTCGTCCTCTTCGCCGTCTTCATGGCGCTCCCGATCGTCGCGACGCTCCTCATGAGCTTCACCGACTTCGGCCTCGCCAACGTGACGCACCCCTTCGACGCGAAGTTCATCGGCCTCGACAACTACGTCAACCTCTTCCAGGACGACAAGTTCCTGAAGTCCCTGTTCAACACGGGGTACTTCGTCGTCGTCGGGGTGCCGGTCACGATCATCGCGGGGCTGCTCGTCGCGGTCCTGCTCAACAACGGCATCGACCGCGCCCGGACCTTCTTCCGGGTCGGTTTCTACGCGCCCGTCGTCACCACGATCGTCGCGGTCGCCGTCGTGTGGCGCTTCGTGCTCGACCCCGGCGACGGGCTCGTGGCCGGGCTCTTCGACGCGGTCGGGCTGACCTCGCCCGACTTCCTCGGCGACGAGCACCTCGCGATGCCGTCCATGATCGCGATGGCGGTGTGGCGCAACCTCGGCAACGTCATGGTGCTGCTCATCGCGGGCCTCCAGGCGATCCCGCAGGAAGTGCGCGAGGCCGCGAAGCTCGACGGCGCCGGCGCCTGGCAGGAGCTGCGCAGGATCACGGTCCCGCTCCTTCGTCCGACGCTGCTCTACTCGACCGTCATCACCACGATCGGCTTCCTCAACGTCTTCGAGGAACCCTTCGTGATGACGCAGGGCGGCCCCAACAACAGCACCCTCACCGTGTCGCTGGACATGTACAAGGAAGGCTTCAACTTCTTCCACATGGGCTACGCGAGCGCGATGGCGTACGTCCTCTTCATAGTGATCATGGCCATCACGGTGCTCCAGCTCCGACTGCTGAAGGACAACACGAAGTGAGCGCCACGACACCGGCCCCGCGCCGCACCCCCGGCGACGACGGAATGAACTCCACGAAGGCCCCCGGGCACGATCCCGGCCACGACGCGGGACAGGACCCGGGACACCACCGTCCGGGCCGCCACCCGCTCGCCCCGCAGGCGCCGCTGAGCGAGCGCCTGCGCAAGCCCCTCACGTACGTCGCCCTCTCGGTCGGCCTGCTGATCATGGCCGCGCCGTTCCTGTGGATGGCGCTCTCGGCCTTCAAGACCAACGAGGAGCTGGGCGGTTCCAAGACCGTCTGGATTCCCTCGGAGTGGACGCTGGACCAGTTCCGCACGCTGCTCGACAAGCTGGACCTGCCGCTGTACTTCATGAACTCCGTGATCGTCGCGGTGCTCGTGACCGTCTGCAACCTGGTCTTCTGCTCGATGCTCGGCTACGCGCTGGCGAAGCTCGACTTCTTCGGCCGCAACAAGATCTTCGCGCTCGTGCTCGCCGCGCTCATGGTGCCGGGCAACCTGATGCTGCTGCCGATGTACGTGCTGATGAACAAGCTGAACCTGCTCGACAGCTACGCGGGCCTGGTGCTGCCGTTCGCGGCCGGTGCCTTCGGCGTCTTCCTGATGCGGCAGTTCATGCAGTCGATCCCGGACGAGCTGCTGGAAGCGGCGCGGATGGACGGCGCGAGCGAGTGGTACATCTTCTGGCGGATCGTGATGCCGCTGGTCAAGCCCGCCCTCGCGACGCTCGGCATCCTGACCTTTCTCGGCTCGTGGAACAACTTCGTGTGGCCGCTGATCGCGACCAACGACCCGGACAAGTACACGCTCCCGGTGGCGCTCGCGACCTTCGCGAACGACCCCAACAGGGCCGCCGGTTCGAACGGTGTCCTGATGGCCGGCTCGCTCCTCGTGGTCCTGCCCGTCCTGTTCGTCTTCATCGTGCTCCAGCGGCACTTCAAGCCGGATCTCGCGACGGCCGGGCTCAAGTAGCCACGTCGCCGCGCGCGATCCCCGGTACGGGGACGGGGCACACCAGCCCCCGCGGCCCCGCCCCCGTACCCCTCCCGCTTTCTCCACCCCCCTCAGCAAAGGTGCGTTCCGCCATGCCCGAAAACTCTGCCGCGCCGGAGAAATCCGCCGCACGCTCCGACTGGGAGCAGCGCATCGGCAAGCCCAGCGACACCCGGCTCACCGGTACGGCGGCCGTCGCGGCCCCGGCCGGGCTGCGCGCCGAGGACGGCACCGGGCTCGTCCGGCTCGACTGGGAGCCCGTCGCGGGCGCGCTCGGCTACCTCGTGCACCGCGCCGAATCGCCCGAGGGCCCCTTCGCGCCGCTCGACCACCTCGGCGGCGACGTCCTCGCCGTGCCGCACCCGCCGTACGCGGACACCCTCGTGGAGCCGGGCCGCACCTATCACTACAAGGTCGCGAGCTGGACCGACGACGGCGCGGGCCCGCTCGGCGACACCCACGTCACGGGCAGCCCGAAGGCCCCGGGCGGCACGCCCGCCGCCGTCGAGGTCGCCGTGGACGCCGCCGCGCCCACGCGTCCGCTGCCCCGCGTGTGGAACCGGATCATCGGTGCCGAGCACCTCTCGCTCCTGCTCTGGGACAAGCCGGGCCCCGGCGGCTCGGACACGGCCGCCGAGTACCGTACGGCGCTGGAGAAGGTACGGGACGAACTCGGCGTCCGCGCCGTCCGCGCCCACGGCACCTTCCTCCCCGAGACGGTCTCGGTGCGCCCCGACGGCACCTTCGACTTCTCCGGGCTCGACGAGGTCTACGACCGCTTCCTCGCCACCGGGCTCAAGCCGGTCGTCGAACTCTCCTTCATGCCGAAGGAGTTGGCGAACGACCCGGAGTACACGGTCTTCGACTACAAGGCCCTCGTCTCGACGCCGACCGCGTGGGAGCGCTGGGGCGAGCTGTGCCACGCGCTCGTCGTCCACCTCCAGGAGCGGTACGGCCGCGACGAGGTCGCCGGCTGGGAGTTCGAGGTGTGGAACGAGGCGAACCTCGAAGTCTTCTGGAACGGCACGCAGGACGACTACCACCTCCTGTACGCGCACGCCGTGCGCGCCGTGAAGGCCGCCGACACGCGCATCCGCGTCGGCGGGCCCTCCTCGGCCGCCGCCGGCTGGGTCGGCGCGTTCCTGGAGTACTGCCGCGCCGAGGACCTGCCCGTCGACTTCGTCTCGACGCACACGTACGGGAACGCGCCGCTCGACTTCCGGCCGCTGACCCGCGCCTACGCCGAGGCGACCGGGCGGCCCGAGCCGGAGATCCTGTGGACCGAGTGGGGCGTCACGCCGACCCACTTCCACCCCGTGAGCGACTCCGTCTTCTCGGCGCCGTTCGTGCTGCGCGGCATGAAGTCGGCGCTCGCCTCCACCGACGCGCTCGCCTACTGGGTCGCGACGGACCAGTTCGAGGAGCTGGGCTGGCCGCCGAAGCTCTTCCACGGCGGCTTCGGTCTGCTCACCGTCGGCAACCTGCGCAAGCCGCGCTTCTGGGCGCTGTGGCTGCTCGGCCAACTGGCGGGCGACCGCGCCCCGGTGGCCGTGAGCGGCGACGGCGCGGACGCGACCGTCGAGGCGCTCGCGACGCGCGCCGAGGACGGCTCGGCCGTGGACGTGCTCGTGTGGAACGGCACGCTCGACCAGTCGAAGATCCAGGGCGCCGCCGCGCTCGACCGCGCGACCACCGTACGCGTGACGGGACTTGAGCCGGGCGCGCGGTACGCGGTGAGCGCGTACCGCGTGGACGAGGAGCACGGCAACATCAAGGCCGTGTGGGACGGACTCGGCGGCGGCGACTGGCCGGACGCGCCCGAGTGGGCGAAGCTCCGCGAGGCCGACCGGCTGCCCGCCGAACCGCTCGCGCCCGCCCTGGCGGACGCGGCGGGCACGGTGCGCGTGGCGGTGGAGCTGCCCATGCCGGGCATCCGTCTGCTGAGGCTGCTCCGCGCCTGAACCACCCGCTCCGAGCGGCCCGTTGACTCCGGGGGCCGTGCGCCACACCTGACGGTGGCGCACGGCCCCCGGCTCGTGTCCGCGCGCGGTGCCGCGTACCGGCGGTGCGTGGCGTGTCCACGAAAGCGGCGGGCAGCGGGGGGTGTTCGGGCCCGCTCGGGGATCACTCGCTGACAAACGGAAGCGGATTCTCCCGGACGATCAGGAACTCTCGTATAGTGACCGCGACTTGCGCATTGTTGTCTTCATGCGTTCGTTCGGTGAGCGAGCCCGGACCGGGTTCGGCGATCACTCAGTGACCGAGGACCCGACGAGGACCTGATTGATGACCTCCCCCCTGCCCCCCGGCGATCGCCCCACCCCGCGCAGCGTGTGGCCCGTCCCCGCGATCACGGTGGTGCTGGCCGCGCTCGCGGTCACCGCCGCCGTACTCCTCGGGCCGGAGTCCGCGCGCGGTGCGCTCGCCGCGGCGGGGGCGCTCGCCGCACTGGCGCTGTGCGTGGCCGTGACGATCGCCACGTACGCCGTACTCTCCGCGCGCGCGGCCCGGGGCCGGCT
>NZ_JAAGLR010000303.1 GCF_010548245.1 Streptomyces sp. SID11385 | reverse complement strand
CCCGCCCCCGCCGCGACCCCCGCCCCGGTCCCCGGCTCCACCGCCTCGCTCCCGCTCACCCTCCTGCCCGCCGCGCGTGCGGACGGCCACGACCGCTACGCGGCGCGCCTGTCCCGCCGCACCGTCAAGCCCTTCTCGCTCGTCGGCATCGTCTGGGACGACCCCGCGCGCACCCTCACGGGCACGGCCCGGGTACGCGTACGGGACGCCGCCACCGGTACGTGGGGCGCCTGGCAGGCCCTGGAGACCCACAACGCCGAGCACGCGGCGGACCCCGGGAGCCGCGAGGCCCGTGCCCCCGGCCGCCACGGCGGCACC
>NZ_JAAGLR010000272.1 GCF_010548245.1 Streptomyces sp. SID11385 | reverse complement strand
CGTCTCGGCGGGCGGCCCGCACCTGCCGCTGTGGCAGGCCGGGATCGTCGCGCTGCTCGTCGCCGCCTTCGCCGCGGGCGGGCTGCTCCTGGCCCAGACCGCCTACCGGGGCGGGCTCGGCGCCCCGCTCGCCGTCCTCACGCTCGCGAACCCGGTCGCCGCCGCGCTCGTCGGGCTCAGCCTCCTCGGCGAGCACCTGCGCGGCGGCGCCCCCGGTCTGGGCCTCACGCTCGGCGGAGCGTTCGTCGCCGCGTGCGGCGTCGTCCTCCTGAGCCGCGCCTCCGCGCGGCAACAGGGCGCCTCGACCGTCGTACGCGGCTCCGCCTCCGTACCACCGCCGCGCGAGAAGCCCCTGGCACGCGAGGTGATCCCCTCGCCGCTCCCCGGGGAGACCGCCCCGCTCCCGCTCACCCGGGAGCCGGCCCCCGCGGGCCCGGCGGACGCGTCCGCTCCCGTGCACGGGGGCAGGG
>NZ_JAAGLR010000235.1 GCF_010548245.1 Streptomyces sp. SID11385 | reverse complement strand
GCGCCGTCGCGAGCAGCCCCGCCGCCGACACGGCCCCCGCGAGCCCGTACGAGCCGTGGGCCCGCGCCACGAGCAGCACGGTGCTCACGCCGCACATCGCCGCCGGGAGCCGCGCCAGGGCGCCCGCGGCGGTGAAGAGACGCGCGGAGGGCAGTGTGAGCAGGGCACGGTAGGGGGCCCACGGCGGGGCGCCCCGGAGGAGGATCGGCATGTGTCAAGGCTCGGGGCGCGGCCCCCGCCCGGTCCAACACCTGTCCGGGCGCCGATTCACCGCTCCCCGTTGTCAATGGCGCGGTGCCACCGGCTAGGTTCACGCCGTGCCCGTCTCAGCCGACATCCCGCCGCGCCTGTTGCGCGCCTTTCTCGCCGTCGCCGACGAGCTGCACTTCACCCGTGCCGCCGCCCGCCTCTACCTCGCCCAGCAGGCCCTGAGCCGCGACGTGCGGCGCCTGGAAAGGGAGTTGGGCGCGCAGTTGTTCGTCCGCTCCACGCGCAGCGTCTCCCTCACGCCGGAGGGCGAACTCCTCGTCCCGCTCGCCCGCCGCCTCCTCGACGCGCACGACGCTCTCCGCGCCGCCTTCGCGACGCCGGGTCCGTTCCTCGTCGACGTCAACAGCCCCGGCCTGCTCGGCGAACGCGTCGTCGCGCACGCGCGCACCCTTGCGGCTCCCGGCTGCGAACTCGTCGTCCGGTACGAGAGCGGGCTCACGCACGCCGCCGCCGAGATCCACGCCGGGCGCATCGACGCCTCCTTCGGCCGCTTCGCCGGGCTGCCGCCCGTGCTCGCCGCCGGGCTGGACCACCAGCCCGTCGCCTACGAGCGGATGGGCATCGTCCTGCCCGCCGGTCACCCGCTCGCCGGGCTGCCCGAAGTCCCGCTCGCCGCCCTCGCGGGCGAGGAGGTGTACGCGGGCGCGGGGAACGCGCGGACCGCCGAATGGACCGCGCTCGCCGAGGAGTTGTTCGCCCCGTACGGCATCGCGCTCGCCCCGCCCGCGCCGCTCGTCGTCGGCGAGGCCGAGTTCGCGCGCGTCATGGCCGAGAAGGGGCGGCCGGTGCTCTCGGTGACGGGGCTGCCCGCGCTCGCGGGGAGCGTGCTGCGACCGCTCGTCGAGCCCGTACCGCTCTCGCCGGTGTCCCTCGTGTGGCGCGCGGGGCGGAGCCACCCCGGGCTCGACGCGCTGCGCGAGGCCGCGCACGCATGCGCGGGCGCCGAATCATGGCTTATTCGGCCACCTTTCGCATGGCTTCCGACCAAAGATGCACTCATCATGATGAGTCCCGTACAAGAGGCACTTTGACCACGAGTCAACGCGTTACCTTGCTCTTCCGGGCGCGGTGGGACAAATGGGGGGCGCTCGGACCGGGTGGGGGCCCGGTCCGGTGAGGGGCGGCACCCGGGCCGCCCGCGCACCCGTACCAGCTCGATGGGGGAAGTGCGCACATCGTGGAAACTTGGCGAGAAGACGTCACCACGGGACGTAGTCACGAGCCGCAGGGCGTGACCGTCGATCTCGACAGCCTCGGCCGCCGCTCGGCCGACCTTCCGGCGCAGGACGGCGCCGGTACCGGAGCAGCCGACGACGGCGCCGAAGGGCCCGTCTTCGTGGACGCGTCCGGGCGCCGCAGCCGCCGCTACCGCAGGCTCGGCCTCGGTCTCGGCCTCGCCTGCGGGGCCTACGCGGCCGTCATCGCTGCCACGCTCGTCTCGGGCAACTCGGACGCGCCCTGGCTGCCACTGCCGCAACCGGCGGCGAAGGCGCACGCGGACAAGGTCAAGCCCTCGCCGCCGCCGAGCACGGGCGTCGAAGGCGGCATGGACGCGGGGGCGGGCGCCGACGCCGCCCCGCCTGTCCTCCCGGCCGCCCTCGTGCCCGGCCTCCCGGGGCGCACAGGGCTGCCGGGGCTCCCGGGCACTCCTGGCATCCCCGACATCCCGAAGCTGCCTGGCGCGGGCACGGCGCCGGGCACGGCGCCGG
>NZ_JAAGLR010000204.1 GCF_010548245.1 Streptomyces sp. SID11385 | reverse complement strand
GTCGTCATGCGCCGCCTCCTTCCCGTTCGCGCGGCGGGCTTTCCGGGCGCGCCCGGCGGCGGTGGCCGCGGTGGCTCGTGTCGCACCACGGGTACGTACGGCTGCGGCGGCACGTGCAGACCGCGACGACGAAGCGGTCCGAGACCGCCACCGTCCCGTCGTCGGCGACCACTTCCACCGGGCCCTCGATCAGCAGCGGTCCCTCACGGTCGACCACGATGCGGCGGGGCCGCTCGGCCCCGTCCCGGCGCGGGTGCTCAGGCGCGTTCGGCACGGATCACCACCAGTTCCTCGGTCCTCGCCCCCGCGTCCAGCAGCCCCTCCGCGCGCAGCCACGCGAGCCGGGCGCGGGTGACCGGGCCGAACGGCACCTCGCACCGCTCGGCGACCTCCGCCCGCAGCCCCGACTCGCCGAGCCGCCGCAGCGTCTCCTCGGCCCGGCACATCGCCGAGTGCACGAGCAGCAGCACCCCGCGCGGGGAGAGGACGTCGCCGGCGTGGGCGCAGACCCGGTCGACGAGGTGCCGTCCGCCGGGGCCCGCGTCCCAGGCGAGGGAGGCCGCGTGGCTCCTGCCGCG
>NZ_JAAGLR010000164.1 GCF_010548245.1 Streptomyces sp. SID11385 | reverse complement strand
GTCTCGCACCTGCTGACGGGTATGGACCCGCTGCGCGGCGGCGAACTCATCTCCCACGTACGGGTACCGCTCCTGCACGCCCCGCAGGTCTTCCTCAAGGCGACCGGACGCACGGGCCCGGGGCGCGCGGTCGCCTCGCTCGCCCTCGTGCTCGACCCGGCCCGGCGCGCGGTGCGCTGCGCGGTCGGCGCGATCGCGCCGATGCCGCTGCGGCCCCTGGAAGCCGAGGCGTGGGTCTCCGCGCTCGTGGACTGGGACGGCGACCGCAGCCTCGCGCCGGAGGCGCTCGCCGCGTTCGGCGAGTACGTCGCCGCCGCCTGCGTACCCGAACAACCGGCGGGCGAGGACGGCGTCGTGCCCCCGCTCACGCCCGCCGTATCGCACCTGCGCCGCACCGTCGCCGCGCTGGCCCGTCGCGCACTGGGGAGGGCGCTCGCATGAGCGAGGAACAGGACCGGCCCACACCACCGCAGCAGGACCCCTACGGCGAGGGCCCGGGGCCGTACGGCGGCTGGGAACCCGTTCCGCACACGGACTACGACGCCGACGCGACCGCCTTCGTGAGCCTGCCCGAAGGACTCCTCGACGCCGCCCCCCTCGCGGCCCCGGGCCACGGCTACGTACCGCCGCGCATCCCGCCCGCCGGTACGGACCCGGGCGCGACCGGGCAGTGGGACTTCCCGCGTCAGCAGCCGGAGCCCGGCCCCGAGGCACCGGGCGAACCGGCGTACGGGCCCAGCCCGATGGAGACCACGGTCCAGTTCGCCGCCTTCACGCCCGAGCCGGCCGCCGAGGCCGCGCGGGACGCGCAGCCGAGCGAGCCGAGCGCCTCGGGCGCGACCGGGCAGTGGCAGATCCCCGTCGCCGAGGGCGCGCTCCCGGAGGAGTCCGGCGAGTTCCAGGGCTCCTCGCTCACCTCGCAGTGGTCGGGCACGGCCCCCGCGACCCTCCCGGGCGGCGCGATCGCACCGTGGGCGGTGGCGGCGCAGGAGGCGCAGGAAGCGGAACGGGCCGAAGCCGAGGCGGTACGCGCCGAGGCGGAGGCGGTGCGGGAGGAGCCCGCGCCCGGCGGGG
>NZ_JAAGLR010000129.1 GCF_010548245.1 Streptomyces sp. SID11385 | reverse complement strand
CGCGTACACCGAGCACGTCGACACGTACACGTACCGCGCGGCCCGGTCCTTCAGCGCCTCGGCCGCGTCCCGCACCGCGCGCGGCCCGTGCGACCACGTGTCCACCACGAGGTCCCACGTGCCGCCTTCGAGCGCCGCGAGCCCGCCGGGCGCCGTGCGGTCGCCGACGAGCGCGCGGGCGCCCTCCGGGACGGGCTTCGTGCCCCGGTTGAGGACGGTCACGTCCCAGCCGCGCGCGAGGCCCGCCTCGACCGTCGCGCGCCCGACGAACTCGGTCCCGCCCAGCACGAGCAGCCGTGTCCGCACATCGTTTGCCGAAGTGTTCGCAGTCATGACACGAGCCTGCCCGCCCCGGACGGGACCGGGAACCGCTTTTCGCTCTCGGGGGATCTTGTGCGCTGTCGGCCGAACTCCGGCGTGTACGGGAACCTTTCGGCCCGCCGCGCCCGTCCGGCCGCCGCGCCCCCCAGGGCGTCCCGCTCAGCCCAGCGGCGGCGTGTACTTGTACCCGACCCGCCGCACCGTCTGGATGCTGTGCCGGTACGCGCTGCCGAGCTTGCGGCGCAGCCGCGCGATGTGCACGTCCACGGTCCGCCCGTCGCCGACGTGCCCGTAGCCCCACACGGTCGTCACCAACTGGTCGCGCGTGTGCACCCGGTGGGGGTGCGCGACGAGGTGCGCGAGGAGTTCGAACTCCAGGTACGTGAGGTCGAGCGGTCGCCCGTCGACCTCGGCGGTCCTGCGGTGCGCGTCGACCCGGACGGCCTCGGCACGGGGTTCGGGCGCCGGCTCGGGCACGGCGCTCACGGCCGGCGCGGCGGCCTCCGCGAACGGTGACTGCTGATCGGCCGGTACGAGCACGAGGTACCCGACCATCGGCGGATTGCCCGGCAGCACGGGCAGCGTGTGCGGCGGTACGGGGAGCCAGGTCGCCCCGGCCGGCAGCGCGACCTCGGGCGGGGCGAGCGGCGCGGGCGCGGGCTCGCCCGCCTCGACGGCC
>NZ_JAAGLR010000093.1 GCF_010548245.1 Streptomyces sp. SID11385 | reverse complement strand
CGAGCCGTGTCTTGCCGACGCCCGCCTCCCCCGCGAGCACCAGCGCGCGCGGCCCGTCCGCCTCGGGCGCGGACACCTCGCCGAGCGCGGCGGCGAGCACGCCCGACTCAGCGTCCCGCCCCACGAACACGGGACTGAGCGACTGGTTCTGCACGCGACCGAGCATCGCACAGGGGTACGACAACGCCGCCGCCCGCACGACGAGCCCCCCGCGCACCAGGCCCCCGCTCACCCCCGTACCCCCTGCGCGGCACGCACCCGCCGCACGCGGCGCAGTACTCGTACCAGCCACGCGGCCGGCCCCGCCGCCGCGACGTCAGGCGGCCCCGACATCGCGGCGAGGCGCGCCCCTGACGCGACATCACACGCGCCTGACGTCGCGACGTCACCCGGCCCGGACGCGACGTCACCGGGCTCCGACGCCGCGACGTCACGTGCCACCGAGGCGACGTCGCGCGCCTCCGACGCCGCGTCGCACGTCCCGGAAGGAGCCATGCCCCGCCCCGTCACGTCGCGTTCCCGTGCCGCGCGACGTCGCGTCGTCCGCGCGCTCCGCGCCGCCGCTGCCGCTTCCTTCCGCAGCACCGCCGCGCGGGCCTCCTCGCGCAG
>NZ_JAAGLR010000062.1 GCF_010548245.1 Streptomyces sp. SID11385 | reverse complement strand
CCTTGCCGCGCGCGGCGTCCTCGACGCCCTCGACCTCGAAGCGGACCTCGGCGCGCGGCTCCCCTTCCCCGTGCACGGCGGCCACCGTTTCGGCGACCCGCTCACCGCGCTCCGCCTGCGCGTACCGACCGCGGGGCTCCTCGGCCCCTCGCCCCCCGCGCGCGAGCCCGCGCTCACCGCACCGGACCCCCTCGCCTTGCCGGACCCGCGCCGGGCCCTGAGCATGTTCGAAGCCGTCCTGCGCGACCTCGCCGCGGCGGAGCCGCCGCACGCCCCGGGAACGGGGCGCGGCCGGGGCGGCACGGGAACGGACACAGGCTCAGGTACGGGCGCGGGTACGGACACGGGCACAGGCACGGACCCGGGCACCGGTGGCGCCCGCGCCGTGAAGGGAGCGGAATGAACGAGGGCCCGCGCGCGAGACCGCCCGTCCGCTGCCCGGACGGGCGGAGTGGGCCGGGCGCCGGGAGACCGCCGGGGACGGGCGGTCACGCGAGGGCGAG
>NZ_JAAGLR010000025.1 GCF_010548245.1 Streptomyces sp. SID11385 | reverse complement strand
CCGGCGCTCGGGCTGCGCGCGGTCCCCGTCGGCGTCGACGAGGACGGGCCCGTGCCCGCCGACGTGGCGCGCGCGCTCGACGCGGGCGCCCGCGCCCTCGTCGTCACCGAGCGCGCCCAGAACCCCACCGGCGCGGTGCTCACGGCCGAACGTGCCGCCCTCCTGCGGGAGTTGCTGGTCGCGCATCCGGAAACGCTGCTCGTCGAGGACGACCACGGGCACGGCATCGTCGCGGGCCCGCCCGTGCCGCTCGCCGGTACGACGCGGCACTGGGCCTTCGTCCGCTCGGCGGCCAAGGCGTACGGACCCGATCTGCGGATCGCCGTGCTCACGGGGGACGAGACGACGCTCGACCGGCTGCGCGGCCGGCAGCGACTCGGGCCCGGCTGGGTGAGTCACCTGAGCCAGCGCGCCCTGGCCCACCTGTGGCGTACGGGCGCCGTCGACCCCGCGCGCGTCGCCGCCGCCTACGACGCGCGGCGCGCCG
>NZ_JAAGLR010000779.1 GCF_010548245.1 Streptomyces sp. SID11385 | reverse complement strand
CGCCGCCTCGCGCCACGTGTGCCCCGTACCCGACGCCCGCCATTCGCGGCCCGCGTAGCTGACCTCGGCGATGTGCAGCACGGAGGCGTGCGCGACGGCCCACTGCGCGAGTTCCCAGCCGCGCCGCCTCGCGTCCGGCTCCTTGGTGCCACGGGACGCGGCGACCGGCACGACGACGGTACGGGCCCGCGCGGGCGCCCCCGCGAGCGTGCCCGCGACCGGCGCGGGCGTGGTGGTGGCAGCGGCGGGCGCGGCCTTCTTCCGCGCCTCGGGGGCACCGGGCAGCACGGTCCTGCCGAAGTCCCGGACGAGCGCGGCCCGTACCGCCGAGGGATCGCCCGCGCCGTCCGGCACGGTCGACTCGCACGTGAGCGCGGCCTTCGCCCGGCCGGTGAGCGCGGCGGCGAGGAGGCTCGCGTCGGGCTCGTGCTGCGCGTAGGCGTCGGGGAAGGCGGAGCGCTGCACCTTCTGCGCGGCGACCGTGAGCGGCAGGCTCGCGTAATGGTCGACCTTGTCGAGCCGCTGGTAGAACTTCCGCGCGCTGTAGACGGGGTCCATGATCTGCGCGACCGTGCCCCAGCCCTGCGAGGGCCGCTGCTGGAAGAGCCCCACGGAATCGCGGTCGCCGTAATCGAGGTTGCGCAGCCCCGACTCCTGGAGCGCGGTCGCGAGGGCGATCGTCACGGCCCGTTCGGGCATGCCGCGCGAGGTCCCGACGGCGGCGATCGTCGCCGCGTTGACCGCCTGCTCGGCATCGAAGAAGTACGGGTCCCGCTCGCCGTCCGCCGCGACGACCTCGCAGCCGGTCCGCGCCTGCCGCGCGTCGGGCCCGAACCGCACCACGAGATAACCGGCGAGCGCGCACGAGACGATCAGCGCGGCGCCGTAACGGAGCAGCCTGCGACGGCGCAAGGGGCGGGAGGGCGAAGGCTCGGGCACGCCCATAAGGTAACGGGTTCGCGGCGCGGTACCAGCCCCCTCGCGGAAGACGGCGAAAAGGCCGCGCTGCCGGGGCGGGAACGCTGTGCGCGGGCTGTGCGAGCGGGTCCGTACGGGAAGCGCGCGGGGAGCGGAACGGGACCTGTGGGCGGCCTGTGCGCGGCCCGTACGGGCAGGGGCGGCCGGGACGCGGGGGCAGAGCGGGCGGGGGCCGGGCGGCCCGTGCGGGTGGCGGAGTCGTCCCCGTACCCCCGCGTTAGGCTCGCCGCATGCGTGACACCACCGCCCCCAGCCCCGTCGCCGCCGCGCTCGCGGCGCCCGCGCTCGACCTCGGGCTCGATGCGGGGGCCCTCACGGCCGCCCTCGTCGACGTGCCCTCCCCGAGCGGCGAGGAGGGGGTGCTCGCGGACGCGATCGAGGCCGCCCTGCGCCCGCTGTCGCACCTCACCGTCGACCGCTACGGCAACAACATCGTCGCGCGCACGCACCTCGGCCGCCCCGAACGCGTCGTCCTCGCGGGGCACATCGACACGGTCCCGATCGCGGACAACGTGCCCTCGCGCCTCGACGCGGACGGCCTCCTGTGGGGCTGCGGCACGAGCGACATGAAGGCGGGCGTCGCCGTGCAGCTCCGCCTCGCGGCGACCGTCCCCGCCCCCAACCGCGACCTGACCTTCGTCTTCTACGACAACGAGGAGGTCGCCGCCGACCGCAACGGCCTCGGCCACCTCGCGAGCGCGCACCCCGAGTGGCTCGCGGGCGATTTCGCCGTGCTCCTCGAACCCTCGGACGGCGAGGTCGAGGGCGGCTGCCAGGGCACGCTGCGCGTCCACCTCCACACGCGCGGCGAACGCGCGCACTCGGCCCGCTCGTGGATGGGCGCCAACGCGATCCACGCCGCCGCGCCGATCCTCGCCCGCCTCGCCGCGTACGAGCCGCGCCGCCCGCTCGTGGACGGACTGGAGTACCGCGAGGGCCTCAACGCGGTACGGATCGAGGGCGGCGTCGCGGGGAACGTCATCCCGGACGCCTGTGTCGTCACCGTCAACTACCGCTACGCGCCGGACCTCTCGGGCGACGAGGCGCTCGCGCACGTCGAGGAGGTCTTCGCCGGCTGCGGCATCACGGACGTCGTCGTGGACGACCACAGCCCGGCGGCGCGCCCCGGCCTGACCCACCCGGCCGCCGCCGCGTTCGTCGAGGCGGTGGGCGGCACGCCGCGCCCCAAGTTCGGCTGGACGGACGTGGCCCGCTTCAGCGCCCTCGGCATCCCGGCCGTCAACTACGGCCCGGGCAACCCGCTGCTCGCCCACAAGCGCGAGGAGAACGTCGAGATCAGCCACGTCCTGGATTCGGAGGAGCGCCTCCGGACCTGGCTCACGGCCTGAACGCATCCCGCCTTCGCGCCGCCACCACCTCCCGCTCATCTCCACTTGCGTCCCTGGCCATGCCGGAGGTCCTACGCTGTCCGGACGCACGAATGAGAGGGGAGCGCGATGGCCAGTCTCGAATCGAACGGCCCGGTGGAGGAACAGCGCCTGGGACCGGTGGTACGCAGGCGCGACCAGGTGCAGCCCGGGACGACGGACCAGCGGCTGCTCGACTCGCGCGGTGACACGGACTGGCTGCACACGGACCCCTGGCGGGTCATGCGGATGCAGTCCGAACTCGTCGACGGCTTCGGCGCGCTCGCCGAACTCCCCCCGGCCATCAGCGTCTTCGGCTCCGCCAGAACGAGCCCGGATTCCCCGGAATACGCCCTCGGGGTGCGCCTCGGCCGTGCCCTGACGGAGGCCGGCTACGCGGTGATCACCGGCGGCGGCCCCGGCGCCATGGAGGCGGCGAACCGGGGCGCGTGGGAGGCGCAGGGGACGTCCGTCGGCCTGGGCATCGAGCTTCCCTTCGAGCAGGGGCTCAACAAGTACGTCGACATCGCGGTGAACTTCCGCTACTTCTTTGTCCGAAAAATCATGTTTGTAAAGTATGCCCGGGGGTTCGTCGTCCTGCCGGGCGGCTTCGGCACGCTGGACGAACTCTTCGAGGCCCTGACCCTCGTCCAGACCCAGAAGGTCACCCGCTTCCCGATCGTCCTCTTCGGCACGGCGTACTGGGGCGGCCTGGTGAACTGGCTCCGCGACACCCTCATCGCCGAGGGCAAGGCCAACCCGGACGACCTGGACCTCTTCCACCTGACGGACGACGTGGACGAGGCGGTCGCGCTGGTGACGAAGGAAGCGGGGGTCTGAGGCGGAGGGGGCGGGCGCGGCCCCGCCCCCCACGCGGACGGCACCCCGGCCAGGAGAGCGGTTTCACGCCGTCACCGGGCAGGGAGCTGAGGGAGCAGCGGCCCCGCGCGGGGATGAGCCGGCCGGGGCCGCCGGTGGCGACGGGCACGTCCGGGCGCCACCCGTTGGCGAAGCGCACGCGCAGGCTGTCCGAATCCGCCACGTGGACCTCGGCGAGCACCTGACCGGCCAACTGCGGCAGCCGGTCGAGGTGGGCCCCCTCGATTCCCGCCGAACCGATGCGCGGCCGCAGGACGCAGCCGACCGGACGCGCGCGGCGCCCTAAACGGCGTCGGCCTCGCGCGGCCGGGCGGCGATGCACGGGCCCCGGTGGCTCTCGTAGAGGCCGCACGGCAGGTGACCGGCTTGCTCGGGGCAGGGCCGCGCGACCCGTACGCGCCACACAGGCACCCCGGCCCCGAAAGTCCCCCACACGTGCCCGGACGGGTCACTCAACTCCCGTACCACCCCCTCGTGTTCGTACGTGAGGTGCGGGGCGAGCGCGCACCGCACGGTGGTGCGGGGCGGGGCGCCGGGCGAGCGGGTCACCCGGAGTGCCATTTCGGCCACGGGCGGCGTGACGTTCCCGGTGGCCTCGCAGCGGGGCGGGAGGCTGGGGACGGTCTCGGTCATTCGGGTCTCACCGGCTTTCTGGCGGAGGTGGGGGAAGGGGCGCGGCGCTGAGCGCGTACCAGGCGCCGCCGAGGTCGGGGAAGCGGAACGAGAGCGGTTGCCCGTACGCGAGCAAGTGCCGTACGCGCGCCTGCCGTTCACGGTCCTCCGCCCACGCGCGCAGGGCGGAGGGGGCGTCGGGCCCGGGGTCGTACGTGGGGTGCAGAGTGCCGGCCGCCGCCCATCGGGTACGGGGCCCGGGGTCGAGCCGCACGGCGAGCCGCAGCGCTTCCGCGCGCAACCAACTCGCCGCGTCCGCCGGGTGGATGACCCGCGCCCGCGCGAGCACCCACCCCCCGGACGCGTCCCCGCCGCGCGAGGCGACGAGGAGCGCGAGCCGGGCCGTGGTGGCGGAGCTCACGAGGCGTCCGCGACCGGCCTGTTGTGCGGGTGCCGCGCACGGAGCACGCGGCAGTCGGCGGCCTTGGAGTGATCCCCGGCGGCCTCGGCGACCCGCTCGACCTCGCGGAGACGGTGGCAGACGGGGCAATTGTCGGCGGGGGGAGGGAGGGGAACGGGCATACGGATCACTCCTCTTTGTAGCGAAGCGGCTACCGGGAGTCCTCAGGCTGAACTAGCCTGTCCGCATATTCAACTGATCGTTTCTGACGGAGGAGTTGAGTGATACGTGGTGAACCGTAAGACACTCGACCCGGCGCGCTCACCGGGCGAAGCCTTCGGGGAGCATCTGCGCAGGTTGCGGGACGGGCGGGGATGGACGCAGGAAGAACTCGCCGCCCGGATGGGCATCTCGGCCTCGCACGTATCCGCCGTCGAAACTGGTCGCCGCCCGCCAACTCCACAGTTCGCGAAGAGGGCTGACCGCGAGCTGGGCGCGGGCGACGAACTCCAGCGGCGCAGCCGGGTGGCGCGGCGAACGTCCCTTCTGGAGGGCTTCCCCGAGTACGTAGACCACGAGCTTCGGGCTTCGGAGATCCGCGTCTACGAAGTCGGCGTCGTCCCCGGAATACTCCAGACTCGTGCGTACGCGGAAGCGCTCACCGCACGTAGCGTGGAACGGGGGGCGATCACCGCGGAACAGGGCGAGGAGCGGCTTGCGTTGGTGGCGGCGCGCCAAGAGGCGCTTCGGCGGTCGCCTCCTCCGCTCGTCATAGTGATGCTGGACGAGAGTTGCCTTCGCTGGCCCGCCGGCAACCGCGAGGTCATGGCTGAGCAAATGTCGTCTCTCATCGCCTTTGCCGCGTTGCCCAACACGGTCCTGCAAGTAGCCCCATTCTCTCTGGGATATCGCCGGACGCTGCGCTTGCCCCTGTACATCCTGACCATGGATACAGGGCGGCTCATCGCATACGCAGAGTCCGCGCATCAGGGCACGTTGGAGCGTGAAAGGCTCTCGGTGATGCCCTTGTTGACGGGCTACCATCAGATGCAGGCTGAGGCGCCGTCGCAAACGGCGTCGGTGGCCATGATTGAGCGGTTACGAAAGGGCACCACATGACCCCCCCTGATGGCCTCAACTGGTTCAAGTCCTCGCGCAGTGACAACGGTGGGGCCTGTGTTGAGGTTGCCGCCGACCTCGTCGCCTCCCACGGCGTGGTCCCCGTGCGCGACTCGAAGTGCGCAGCCGGGCCGGTCCTGACGGTGGCGTCCTCGGCCTTCGCGGGCTTCGTGGCGGGCGTGAAGTCCGGTGAACTCTCGGCCTAGTCTTCGCCATCGCCGTACGACGAAGCCCGCCGCGCCCCCTGCAAGGGCCCGGCGGGCTTCGCCATGTGGGCGCATACTGACGCCAAGTCCCCCTTGGCGAAAGGACCCACCATGTCCACCGCCCCCGAGTGGCGCAAGTCCTCCCGCAGCGAGAACGGCGGCGCCTGCGTGGAGGTCGCCACCAACCTGGCCCCGTCGACCGGCACGGTTCCCATCCGGGACAGCAAGCGTCCGGCCACCGTCGCCGTCCTCACCCTGCCCGCCCCGGCGTTCGCCGCCTTCGTCGCGGCCGTGAAGTCTGGTGAGCTTTCGGCCTGAGGGGCGTCCCGGCTCCTCTGAGTCGCGTCGGGAAGGACGGTGGGCCGTTGCCCGGCTTGGTGGTTCGTCCGGCGAGGACTTCGCGACGGCCGCTCTTGCGCGGGGCGGGGTGGGTGGGCCGGCCCGGTGGGGGGCGAACGGCATGCTTGTTCACCTCCGTCTCGTCATCGTTCGGTCGCCGTTGTCGTGCTTGGAGCGACGCCTGGGCCCGCGTCCGGCCGAGTGCAGCACCTTTTCGGCCACGAGTGTCGCCACTGCCAATACCGAGCAGCACACAAAGCCGATCGCTCCGGCTTCGAACCAGTAGGCCGGTCCCCAGTTCACGCAGCGGATTTCCGGGTCGCAGCCGATCTCATTCGGATTGACGGGCCGCACTGCGATGACGCGGAAGACTGCGATGACGACGCAGAGCACGGAGATCTCTTTCATTCCGAAGCAGTGGCGAGTCGGGGTTCGTGGATGGCTTGGCGGATGTGAAGACGGGAGTCATGGCTGGGTAAGGGGCCGCGGGCGCGCGGTCCGTCGGCGCGTGCGGCCACGGGGCGCCGGTCGCCCGCTCACGTGGGAACCGCGTGGGGCCGGAGGCCGAAAATGACGCCTGCCTCGAAGAACGTGCAGGTCAGCATGGTCTTTGACTTCAAGTGCTCGAAGTTTCTACCGTCGATGTGGTGACAACGGAAACCGGTGAGGGCACCCATACGATCAAGGAAGCGGCAGCGCTGACCGGGCTGCCCGCCAGCACGTTGCGTTACTACGAGTCGGTCGGTGTGATCGCGCCGGTCGCCCGGGGCGAGAGCAGCAGGCACCGGGTCTACACGGACGCGGACATGAACCTGCTGATCGGGGTCGCGTGCCTGGCGGCGACCGGCATGTCCGTCAACGACATGCGGAGCTACGTCGAGAACGGCCAGCTCGGGCGGGCCGCCGCGGAGCGGCAGATCGCGCTGCTCGACGAGCGCGCCGAGCGCCTGGCCGAGGAAGCCCGGCTCATCAAGGTCCGGCGGAGGTACGTCGACCTCAAGATCGCGTACTGGCGCGCAGTGGCCGCCGGTGACGACGCCGAGGCCGAGCGGCTCGCCGAGGACGCGCGCTCGCTGGTCAAGCGGCTCAGACTGGTCAAGTAGGGCAGTCGCCCCTGGTCGGGCCTGCCTGCCCGGGCCGCACCACCGTGCTGCCGGTGGGGTCCGTGGAGTCCGGAGAAAGCGACAGGAGAGATTTTTTCATGCGCCAAGTAGTGATGACCAAGCCTGGTGAGATCGTCGTCGAGAAGCGCCCCGACCCGAAGATCGAGGAGCCGACGGACGCCGTCATCCGGCTGACCGCCACGTGCGTCTGCGGGAGCGACTTGTGGCCGTACCGCGGTGTGCAGGAGGTCCACCACCAGGTCATGGGGCACGAGTACGTCGGTGTCGTCGAGACCGTGGGACCGGAGGTCGAGACGATCAAGGCCGGTGACTTCGTCGTCGGCTCGTTCTGGGCCTCGGACAACACCTGCGAGATCTGCCGGGCGGGTTACCAGTCCCACTGCGTGCACCGCACGGTGATGGGGTCGATCGGCACGCAGTCGGAGCGGGCGCGCGTCCCGCTGGCCGACGGCACGCTGGTGGCCACCCCGGGCGTGCCCGACGCAGACCTCGTACCCTCCCTGCTCGCCGCCTCCGACGTCCTCGGCACGGGCTGGTTCGCCGCGGACGCCGCGCAGGCCGGGCCGGGCAAGACCGTCGCCGTCGTCGGGGACGGCGCGGTCGGCCTGCTCGCCGTACTGGCGGCGAAGCACATGGGCGCGGAGCGGATCATCGCCTTCAGCCGCCACGCGGACCGGCAGCGACTGGCCCGGGAATTCGGGGCCACCGACATCGTCGAGGAGCGTGGCGACGAGGGTGCCGAGAAGATCAAGGCGATGACCGGCGGCCTCGGCGCGCACGGCGTCGTCGAGGCGGTCGGTACGCAGGAGGCCATGATGCAGGCCATCCACGCCACGCGTCCGGGCGGCCACGTCGGCTTCGTCGGCGTCTCCCACGACGTCAGCATCCCGGGCGAGCTGCTGTTCAGCACCGGCATCCACCTCCACGGGGGGCCCGCGCCGGTCCGCCGGTACCTGCCCGAGCTGATCCGGCTCATCTGGGACCGCGAGATCGACCCCGGCCGGGTCTTCGATCTCACGCTCCCGCTGGAGCAAGCGGCCGAGGCCTACCGGGCGATGGACGAGCGCCGCGCGATCAAGGTGCTCCTGACGCCCTGACCCGGCCACGGCCACACGAACGAGGAGGGACGAGCATGAAATACACGAGAAGCGGTGCGCGGACCGCGACCGGGCCCCGGTCCAGCTTCACCGGCGAGGTCCTGATCGACGGCATCCGCGAACCCGACGAGCAGAGCGCGGTCGGCTGCGCACACGTCAGGTTCGCCCCCGGTGCCCGTACCGCCTGGCACCACCACCCCAAGGGCCAGACGCTGTACGTCACCGACGGAATCGGACTGGTGGCGACACGCGCCGGACGCGTCCAGGAGATCAGGCCCGGCGACGTCGTCTACATCGAGCCGGGCGAGGAGCACTGGCACGGCGCCACCGCCGACCGCTTCATGGCGCACCTCGCGATGCAGGAAGCGGACGGCGACGGAGAGGTCGTCACGTGGCTCGACCACGTCAGTGACGGCGAATACGACGCGGCACAAGGAGCACGGTCATGAGCGAGATCCCCCACCTCACCCTCAACAACGGCGTCGCGATGCCCCCGCTGGGCTACGGCGTGTTCCAGACACCGCCCGAAGAGACCGCGACCGCGGTCGAGACCGCTCTCCAGACCGGCTACCGGCACATCGACACCGCCGCCGCCTACGGCAACGAACGCGGGGTCGGCGAAGGGGTGCGCCGCACGGGCCTGGACCGCGAGGACGTCTTCCTCGAAACGAAGGTCTGGGTCTCGGACTACGGCTACGACGAAACGCTCCACGCTTTCGACAAGAGCGCCGCCAAACTCGGCGTCGACGTGATCGATCTGCTGATCCTGCACCAGCCCATGCCGCAGCACTTCGAGCGGACCCGCGAGGCGTACCGCGCGCTGGAGCGACTGCTCGCCGACAGCCGCGTCCGGGCCATCGGCGTCAGCAACTTCATGCCGCACCACCTCGACGCCCTCATGGAGAGCGCGACGGTCCCCCCGGCCGTCAACCAGGTCGAGCTCCACCCGTACTTCACGCAGCCGGCCGTCCAGGCCGCGGACGCCGCGCGGGACATCCTCACCCAGGCGTGGTCGCCGATCGGCGGCATCACCTTCTACCCGGGCTACGGCGACGATCGCGTAAGCGTCCTCGACGACAGTACCGTCCAGGGCATCGGCGCCCGCCTGGGCAAGTCCGCGGCGCAGGTCATGCTGCGCTGGCACCTGCAACAGGGCCGCTCGGCCATCCCGAAGTCGACCAACCCGGGCCGCATCGCGGAGAACTTCGACATCTTCGATTTCGAGCTCGACGACGCGGACCTGGCAAGCCTCGACTCGCTCGACACCGGGCACCGCGGCGGCCCCGACCCGGACGGAACAGACCCCTCGGCGCGGGAACTCGACATTCCCGAGGCGTGATCGCCACGACACACGGAAGGGCGGCCCAGGAGGCGGGCCTGCCGTCGAACGGCCGCACGAGAGCCTCCTGGACGCCTCTTCGTGGCACGCGTAGGCATGCGCCAAGAGACGGTTCGATGTCGGCGCGGTCACAAGCGGTCCAACGCTGACTGACTCTCGTCGTCAGCAGGGCGGCAGATCATCAAACGCTGGTCCGGATCTTGGAGCGGCACCAGGACTTCGAAGTGCACGGCGATCACACCGGCGCCGGGGTGCCGCATCACCTTGTGTCCGCGTCCGCCGGTCTTGATGTCCTGCTCGGCCCACAAGCGCGAGAATTCCGCGTTGTGCTTGGTGCATTCAGCGATGAGGTCGGTCAATGCCCGATCATTCGGATGGGCGGCCCAGGCTGAGCGCAGGTGAGCGATTCCCTCCCGGACGACGCGATCGCGGTCGACGTAGAACTCGCGTATTTCCGGGTGTACGAGGCAGAGCCACATCGCATTGCGCCGCGAGGGCGGCAGGTCGTTGAAATCCAGCAGCAGCTTCGCCATGTCGGCGTTCCAGGCCAGAATGTCGTAGCGGTGGTTCATCAGCATGGCCGGCAGCGGCGACAGGTCGGCGACCAGCCGGCTCAGCGAGGGCGCCGCCGCGGTGGCGGCCTCGGCGGCGTCGCGGGGGCGCTGCTGGGCCAGGTCGAAGAGGTAGGCGCGCTCGTTCGGGGCGAGGCGCAGCGCCCGGGACAGCGCCTCCAGCACGTTCGCCGAGGGGCGCAGCCCGCGGGCCTGCTCCAGCCGCACGACGTAGTCGACGCTGACCCTGGCCAGTTCGGCGACCTCTTCGCGGCGCAGCCCCGGCGTTCGCCGGGTTTGCCGACGTGACGGCAGGTCGAAGTCGCGTGGGTCGAGGCGTTCGCGCCGGGTGCGAAGGAACGCGGCCAGCTCCTGTGCCGTGTCCACGGTGCGGGTCGTCATAGGTGAGCCAACAGCCCGGGTAGGACCGGTGTTCCCAGGAACTTCCTTCCCTTATCCCTGGCTCGCGGCGGTCACAGGCTTGTGCCGGACAACGGATCACAGGCACAGGAGGGCACGATGTCACTGACCCTGGACACCTACCGGCTGCTGGGCCGTTCCGGGCTGCGGGTTTCCCCGCTGGCGCTGGGCACGGCGACTTTCGGCACCGAATGGGGGTGGGGCGCCGAGAAGGACGAGGCGCGTAAACTGTTCGATCTTTACGTCGAGCGCGGCGGCAACTTCATCGACACCGCCAATACGTACACCAATGGCAGCTCCGAGCGGCTGCTGGGCGAATTCGCCCGCGAAAATCGCGAAAGCCTGGTATTGGCCACGAAATACACCACGCAGCGGCGGGCTGGGGACCCGAATTCGGGGGGCCCTCACCGCAAGAGCCTGTTCGCGTCGGTGGAGGCCAGTCTGCGACAGCTGAAAACGGACTACATCGATCTGCTCTACCTTCACGTCTGGGACTTCACGACACCGGTCGAGGAAATTCTGCGCGGCATGGACGATTTGGTCCGGCAGGGCAAGGTCTTGTACGTGGCGATGTCCAACGTCCCCGCCTGGCAGGTGTCGCGCATGCAGGCGATCGCCGACCTGCGGGGCTGGTCGCCGCTGGTCGCACTCCAGATCGAATACAACCTGATCGAGCGTACCGGGGAACGGGATTTGATCCCCATGGCGCGCGAGATGGGCTTGGGCGTGGTGCCGTACTCGCCACTGGCCGGCGGGGTACTCACCGGCAAGTACGGCCGCGACGACCTGGCCGCGACGAACGCCGGGGCCCAGGACGGCACACGGAGGAGCTTCAACATCACCAACGGCGGACTCACCGCACGCAACTTGGACATCGCCGATGTCGTGAAGGAGGTCGCCACCGAGCTGGGCCGCACGACTGCCCAGGTCGGGCTGGCCTGGACGCTTCAGAACCCCGGTGTGACGGCATCCCTCCTCGGCGCCCGTACGCTCGCGCAGCTGGAGGACAACCTGAGCGCCCTGGAAGTCGACTTCACGGCCCCCCAACTGGCCCGCTTCCACGAGGTCAGCGCGATCGAGCCCGGCTTCCCGCACGACATGCTCGCCGGCGACAGGATGCGCGCGGTGACCCAAGGCGACCTCAAGGTCGACACACGTCGCTGATCCCCAGTCGCCCGGAGGCACCTCCCCGCCGGAGGCTGGTGCAGCCGCACGGCCGCCCTCCGGGCGACAACGGGAAGCCGACGACAGGCCCGGAGCGCCCGGCGCACCGCTCCGCCGCAGATCGAGCAGTTCGATCGCCCCGACGGCAGCCTTGCCTTTCGACGGTCCGCGCCGCACCGCCCCCGGCTGCTCGCGATCATGGTCCTCCGCCAGGCCGGGGCCTTGACCGGCTCCCGCCCCGGCGCACCGCGCATCACCAGGATGCGTGCCCACCGGCGAAGCGGTCATCTCGACGGGGGATACGCGGCACCGGGCCTCGACCGTAAGGTGTCCCCGACGCCCTCATGCGACCTCCTCGCCCAGGTTCCGCGCCCATCGTGGTCAGGCCGCCGCAAAACCAGCCGTTCCCCAGGCCGTACCACTCCGCGCCACGCCCCACGAGATCACCGGCGGGTCACTGCCGTCGAGCGAGTTCCAGATCAACTCCTCGACCGCCCCGACGGGATGACGCAGCCGGGCAAGCTCCTCGACATGTCCCCGCCCCACGGTCAACCGAAGCCTCGCCATGAGCCCAGCACCTTCCTCGTCCTCGTCGGACGACGGGTTCGCGGAGGCGGCAGGACGCTTCCTCTCGTTCATCAACGGGGATGCCCGGAAGAGGTCACCCCGCGCGGCCGAGGAAATTCCACGCCACCCCCCCTCACGCCAACCCCCGCCGCGCCACCGCCGGTTCGCGCCATCCCGCGAGCGAGGCGACCATGTCCAGGATCTGGCGGGTCTCCGCGACCTCGTGGACGCGGTAGACCTGGGCGCCGAGCCAGGCGGAGACCGCTGTGGTGGCGAGGGTGCCGAGGAGGCGGTTCTTGACGGGGCGGTCGAGGGTTTCGCCGACGAAATCCTTGTTGGAGAGGGAGACCAGGACCGGCCAGCCCGTCTCCGTCATCTCCTGGAGGCGGCGGGTCGCCTCCAGGGAGTGGCGGGTGTTCTTGCCGAAGTCGTGGCCCGGGTCGATGAGGATCGATTCGCGCGGGACGCCGAGGGAGACGGCGCGCTCCGCGAGGGCGGTGGTCACGCGCAGGATGTCCGCCATGACGTCCTCGTACGCGACGCGGTGCGGCCTCGTACGGGGACGGGCGCCGCCCGCGTGCGTACAGACGATGCCCACGCCGTACCGGCCCGCGACCTCCGCGAGCTTCGGGTCCACGCCGCCCCAGGCGTCGTTGATCAGGTCCGCGCCCGCCGCGCACACCGCCTCGCCCACCTCGTGCCGCCACGTGTCCACGCTGATCACCACGTCCGGGAAGCGCCGCCGCACCTCCGCGACGAAGCCAGCCGTGCGCCGTACCTCCTCCTCGGCGCTCACCTCCTCGCCGGGCCCCGCCTTCACCCCGCCGATGTCGATGATCGCCGCACCCTCCGCGACCGCCTGCTCCACCCGGTCGAGCGCCGGCTCGTCGGCGAAGGTCGCCCCCTGGTCGTAGAAGGAGTCCGGGGTCCGGTTCACGATCGCCATGATCACCTGCTCGTGCTCGCCGAACTCCCTGCGGCCCAGACGCAACATCCCAGCGCTTCCCTTCCGGGCCGCGAAGGCCCCACCAGTCACCCGCGACCACGGCACCCGTGAGCACGGCACCCGCGACCGCGAAAGCCGCGCCGCGGCCACCCGCGATCACCGCACCCGGGCCGCCTGCGACCCTAGCCCGCGCCCGGACATGGCACGATCGTGGCCACGCGGCACCGCGCCCTGCCGGGCGGGCGTACGAGCGGGCCGTACGAGGAGAGCACCGGGCGGGGACCGCGCCCGGGGACTTGGGGAAGACGCATGCTGATGTTCTGGTTCCTGGTCATCGCGCTGGTCGTGGTGGTCGGCGCCGTCACGCTCGCCGTGCTCGGCCACGGGGAGGGCGCCGCCCTGCCCGAGGCCCCGCCCGAGCGGCTCACCGACCCGCTCCCCGCCGACCGGCCCGTACGCCGCGCCGACATCGAGGCGCTCCGCTTCCCGCAGACCCTGCGCGGCTACCGCATGGGCGACGTCGACGAGGCCCTCGCCCGTCTCGCCGCCGAACTCGCCGAGCGCGAGGCCCGCATCGCCGACCTGGAGTCGGCGCTCGCGAGCCGCCCCGCGCGGATCGCCGAGGAGGGCGAGCGGCGGTGACCGCGACCGGCGCGCTCCCCGGCCCCGACGGCAGACTCCGCTGCCCCTGGGGCCTGAGCGCCCCCGACTACCTCGGCTACCACGACGAGGAGTGGGGCAGGCCGGTGCTCGGCGACGACGCGCTCTTCGAACGGCTGAGCCTCGAAGCGTTCCAGTCCGGGCTCTCCTGGCTCACGATCCTGCGCCGCAGGCCCGCCTTCCGCGCCGCCTTCGACGACTTCAAGCTCACCGCCGTCGCCGCCTACGGGCCCGCCGAACGCGCCCGCCTCCTCGCCGACGCCGGGATCATCCGCAACGCCCGCAAGATCGACGCCGTCCTCGCCAACGCCCGCCTCCTCGCCACCTGGGCCCCCGGCGAACTGACCACGTACCTCTGGTCCTTCGCCCCCGCACCGGGACCCGGCCCGCGCACCACCGCCGACGTCCCCGCCGTGACGGAGGAGTCCACGGCGCTCGCGAAGGGCCTCAAGAAGCAGGGCGTCCGCTTCGTCGGCCCCACGACCGCGTACGCGCTCATGCAGGCGTGCGGCCTCGTCGACGACCACCTCGTGGCCTGCGCGGCACGCGGCAAGGGCCGCGCCGACCGGCCGGGGGAGGGGCGCGGGGAGGGCTGAGGAAGGGGGAAGGGCCGCTTCCGTACGTACGGGGACGCCGCCGGCGGGAGCGCGCGCCCGCCCCCGTCCCGCGCCTCAGCGCCCCAGGTACTTCGGCTTCTCCTTCTTCAGGAACGCCTCCACCGCGATCACGTGGTCCTCGGACGTGCCCGCGACCGTCTGGAGTTCGTCCTCCTTGTCCAGCGCCTCGTCCAGCGTGTGCGAGGCCGCGTACGCGAGCGAGCCCTTGAGCGAGGCGTACGCGACCGTCGGGCCCTCGGCGAGCTTCCGCGCGACCTCCAGCGCCGTGTCGGCCAGCTCGGCGGCCGGGACGAGACGGTTCACGAGGCCCAGCTCGTACGCCTCCCGCGCGCTGATGTTGCGCGGGAACAGCAGCCAGTCGCTCGCCCGGCTGTGCCCCACCGCGCGCTGGAGCGTGAAGGACAGACCCGAGTCGGCGGTGAGCGCGACCCCGGCGAAGGACGTGTTGAACGTGGCCGTGTCCGCGACGACGCGGTAGTCCGCAGCCAGCGCGAAACCGAAACCGGCCCCGGCGGCGACCCCGTTCACGCCCGCGACGACGGGCTTCGGCATCGCCGTGATCGCCCGCACGATCGGGTTGTAGTGCTCGCGCACCGTGCTCATCGTGCCGCCGTCGCCCGACTCCTTGTCCTTGAGCAGGTTCGTCACGTGCTCCTTGAGGTCCTGCCCGACGCAGAAGGCCCGCCCCGTCGCGGTGAGCAGCACCGCCCGCACCCCGGGGTCGGCCGCCGCGTTCTGGAGGGCGTCGCGCAGCGCCTCCTTCGTCGCGGTGTCGAGGGCGTTCATGGCCTCGGGACGGTTGAGCGTGATCGTGGCGAGCGCGTCGGTCACGTCGTACAGGACGGAGTCGGCCATGAAGGAGATCCCCTCTGATCCAGCCCTCCGCCGGGCTCCGCTGCCGGGCGGACGGGCAACCGTCCCATCATCCTCGCGAGCGCCCGATCCCGGCATGACCGAGATCACGACGGGTCCCACGAGCCCCGCGCATTCCTCCCGCCCCTGTGATCTGCGTCAACAAATCCGGGGCCGGGGTGTGGGGTGAAGTGGGGCAGTATTCCAGTCACATCGCCGGAATGAGTGGTTTTGAACGAGCGCGTTGCGCAGATGAGTCCGCCCGATGTTGGTCACCAAGCCCCCGCATGCGGGATAATGGACGGAGGAAGCAATGTGTTCGATGCCGGTGAGGCAGCGCCTGTGACGGGGCCGCCGGCTGCGATGAGCTGGTTTCAGGAAGGGGAACGAGCATGGCGGCCATGAAGCCGCGAACGGGCGACGGCCCGCTCGAGGTGACCAAGGAGGGGCGGGGCATCGTCATGCGCGTTCCGCTCGAAGGCGGCGGTCGACTCGTCGTCGAGCTGACCCCTGACGAGGCGGACGCCCTGGGCGACGCCCTCAAGAAGGTAGTCGGCTGACGAAATCTCCCGCACGGCCTGTCACACGTCCCACCGTGACCGCCGAGCACGTCACCACTTGTTGACCGTGCCCCCCAGCCCGCCCGGCGAGCTGGGGGGCACGGTCATGCGCGGGCCTCGCTCACCGCGCCACGGCGCTGAGAAGGCCGTCCCCGACCGGCAGCAGCGACGGTACGAGGGTCGGGTGCTCGCGTATCGCGCGGACCAGTTCGCGCAGGCGGACCACCTCGACGGGCTGCGGGCCCGCCGCGTACGTGCGGCCGTCGGCGAAGATGCCCTCGAAGCAGACCGCGCCGCCCGGACGCAGCAGCCGCAGCGCCTCCTCCAGGCACTCCAGGCACTCCATCCGGTCGCCGTCGCAGAAGACGAGGTCGTAGCCGTTGTCCGCGAGGCGGGGCAGGACGTCCAGGGCGCGGCCGGGGATGAACCTGGCCCGGTTGCCCGCGAAGCCCGCCGCGCGGAACGCCTGCCGCGCGAACTGCTGCCGCTCCGGCTCCGGGTCCACCGTCGTCAGCACCCCGTCCGGGCGCATCCCGCGCAGCAGGTACAGCCCCGAGACGCCCGTACCCGTGCCGATCTCGGCCACCGCCTTGGCGTCCACGGAGGCGGCGAGCAGCGCGAGCGCCGCGCCGGTGGCGGGGGACACCGGACGCAGACCCGCCTCGCGGGCCCGCTCCCGGGCCCACAACAGCGTCTCGTCCTCGGCGACGAAGGCGTCGGCGAACGCCCAGCCCGTCTCCCGGTTGCCGGTAATGAGCCTCTCCTTGCCCCGTAGTTGCCTGGCCGTGACTGTATCCGTTGGCCAAGGGAACCCGCAGATGGGACCGGACGTTAAGAGGGTGTGCGCCGGTCGCGGGCAGTGCCCCCGCCGTCCGGCCGCACGGGAAGTCAGGCCCCGGCCCGGTACGGGAGGTGGAGGATGGCCGCGACGGCGGTGCGCGAAAGGGCGCGGAGACACGGGTACGAGCCCGGCTCGGCGCAGGGCTGCGAGCCCGCGCCGACGTACGGGATGACCAGCGGCGATGCCGAGGTCAATCCCGGCAAAATCGCTTATCCGGAGCTAACGGTCCGTATGGCTATGGTGGGTGCTCCACTGGACACCACCAGAGCTGACAGGGGAGGTGCGGCTGCGGCTGGTGACCCGGCGCCGTCCTGGCGTCCCGGACCGCCCGCCAAGCCGAAATCCGTGACCGACACCGCTGACCGAGCCCTTCCGCAGGCCCGCGCGGCCCGCGAGGGCGGCCCCACCGACGATTCCGTACGCACCGCGACCTTCGCCGCCGACGCGGAATCGAAGGCGTGGACGCCCCCCACCTGGGAGGAGATCGTCAGCACCCACAGCGCCCGCGTCTACCGCCTCGCCTACCGCCTCACGGGCAATCAGCACGACGCCGAGGACCTCACGCAGGAGGTCTTCGTCCGTGTCTTCCGCTCGCTGTCCACGTACACCCCCGGCACCTTCGAGGGCTGGCTGCACCGCATCACGACGAACCTGTTCCTGGACATGGTCCGCCGCAAGCAGCGCATCCGCTTCGACGCCCTCGGCGACGACGCCGCCGAGCGGCTTCCGAGCCGCGAGCCCTCGCCGCAGCAGGTCCTGCACGACACCCACTTCGACGCCGACGTGCAGCAGGCGCTCGACACCCTCGCGCCCGAGTTCCGCGCCGCCGTCGTCCTGTGCGACATCGAGGGGCTCAGTTACGAGGAGATCGCCGCGACCCTCGACGTCAAGCTCGGCACCGTGCGCAGCCGCATCCACCGGGGCCGCTCCCAGCTCCGCAAGGCCCTCAAGCACCGTTCCCCCGAGGCGCGCGCCGAGCGGCGCGGGCTGCTGAGGAGCCCGGTGCCCGCGCTGGGAGGGGGGAGCGCGAGCGCGTGAGCGGATCACGTCCCCCAGCCGCCCGGCGCTGTCTCTCCGAGCAGCACCTCGGTGACCGCCTCGCCGCCTTCGTGGACGGCGAGCTGGATCACGACGCCCGTGAGCGGGTCCTCTCCCACCTCGCCACCTGCCCCCGCTGCAAGGCCGACGCCGACGAACAGCGGCGGCTGAAGAACGCCTTCGCCCAGGCCGCGGCCCCCGCGCTGCCACCCGCTCTTCTGGAGCGTCTTCAAGGGCTTCCCGGAGGCCCTGACCGCGGATACCCGCACGGACCCCACCTCGGCCACGAGCGCGGACCCGGCCTCGGAGCCGAGCGCGGGCCCGGCGGCTTCGCGCCCTTCGCCGGCGGTCGCGGACCCGGATTCGCCGTCCCCGCGGGCACCCCGGGAGCGGCCGGACGGC
>NZ_JAAGLR010001202.1 GCF_010548245.1 Streptomyces sp. SID11385 | reverse complement strand
CCCGGCGGCCCCGCCCGGCGGCCCCGCGCTCTTTCCGACCAATTTCCCGCCGTCATGATGCGTACCGGCCACTTTCTGGGCAGGAGTCCGCCCGAAGACGACAACTCCCGTCAGGAGCGAGCCGAAACAACCACCGCACCCACAGCGCCACCCCACCACCCCCACAACGCCACCACCCCACCCCCGCCGAGGACACCGTGAAACAAC
>NZ_JAAGLR010001166.1 GCF_010548245.1 Streptomyces sp. SID11385 | reverse complement strand
CGGCACGCACCTCGCGGCCCGCGTCGGGACCCGCCTCGCCCGCCTGACCCCGCTCGCGACGGAGGTGCGCCCGACGGCGCTCGGCGGCGGGGCGGTCCTGCGCGGGGCACTGCTGATGGCGCTGGACCACGCGCAGGAGGAGCTGTTCGGGGGGTGACAGGGGGGCGGGGCGCCGGCCCCGCCCCCCTGTCACCCCAGCCTCTCCATCCCCAACTGCCGCGCCAAAAACCCCAGTTTCTCCGGATTCAGCATCGCCCTGATCTGCGTGATCCCCTCCGCCCCGCCCGAGACCTCCACGACCCCGCCGAGCCGCCCGTCCGTGAGGAAGAGCAGCGCCGGCGCCCCGTTGATCTGCACGGGCCGGAACTCCGCCTCCACGAGCCACTTCTCCAGCGCCATCCGGATCAGCCCCGTCACCGGCTCGCGGCCCCTGACGATCTTCCGGGCCGCGGGCACCTTGCCGCCGCCGTCCGACCACCAGCTCACGTCCTCGGCGAGCAGCGAGACCAGCTCCCGCACGTCGCCCGCGCGCGAGGCGGCGAGGAAGGTCTCCACCAGGGCCCGCTGCCGCTCGCTCTCCACCGCGTACCGGGCCCGCTCCTCCGTGAGCCGCGCCCGCGCGCGCCGCAGGTGCTGGCGGGCGCCCGCTTCGGAGAGGCTGAGGATCTCGGCGATCTCGCGGTGCCCGTAGCCGAAGGCGTTGTGCAGCACGTACACCGCGCGCTCCGGCGGGCTCAGCCGTTCGAGCAGGAGCAGCAGTGCCGAGGACACCTCCTCGCGCTGCTCCGCGCTCTCCATCGGCCCGAGCGCCCCGCCCGAGGTCAGTACCGGCTCCGGCAGCCAGGGGCCCACGTACCGCTCCCGCCGCACGCGCGCGGAGTCGAGGACGGTGAGGCACAGGCGCGTCACCGCCGTGGTGAGCCAGGCGGCGGGCGTGCGCACCGCCGCGCGGTCCGCGCCCGCCCAGCGCAGGTACGCCTCCTGCACCACGTCCTCGGCCTCCTGCGCCGAGCCCAGCATCCGGTAGGCGAGCCCGAACAACCGCGGCCGCTCCGTCTCGAACTCCCGTACAGAATCCGTGATCACAGCGCACAGCGTGCCACCGCGCGCGCCCCCGCGTCCCGTAATCCCGATCTCGCTGTGAGTCATCCCACCCCGCGCACCTCTTCCCGGCGTGGCACACTGGTGCGCGTACCAGCAACAGCGCACTCCGGGGTCGGTGTAATTCCGAACCGGCGGTAACAGTCCGCGACCCGCTCGCTTCCAGTGAGCGGTTGACCAGGTGGAATTCCTGGACCGACGGTGAAAGTCCGGATGGGAGGCAGTGCGCGGCGGGTCGCACGCAGCAGTGCGCCGCCGTAGGCCGGGCCGTCGTCTCGCGGCGCTCCCGGTCCGCGTCCGGCGCTCCCTGTGCCCGTGTGCGCCCGTACCAAGCCTGTCCCCGCGACAGCGCCCCGGAGTCCGTGCCCGAGAGGCAGGAGGACCCGGTGGCCACCCCAGCCGAAACCGCCGCCATGCGCGAGGCGATCGCCCTCGCCGCCCGCGGCCTCGGCCGCACCCGCCCCAACCCCGTCGTCGGCTGCGTCGTGCTCGACGCCTCCGGCGAGGTCGCGGGCTGCGGGTGGCACCAGCGCGCGGGC
>NZ_JAAGLR010001108.1 GCF_010548245.1 Streptomyces sp. SID11385 | reverse complement strand
ACCCCGAGCAGCCCGCCGAGCGTCAGCGCGGCCGTCGTGCGGCGCACCGCGCGCGGCACCGAGGCGGTGTGGCCGTAGCCGCGCGCGTCCATCGCCGCCGCGAGCGAGACGGAACGCTCCAGCGCGCCCTCCAGCACCGGCAGTCCCACTTGGAGCAGCCCCCGCAGCCCCCGGTCCGGCCGCCCGCGCAGCCGCCGCGCCGCGCGCAGCCTGCGCACGTCCGCGACGAGGTGCGGCGCGAAGGTCATCGCGACGACGACGGCCAGCCCGGCCTCGTAGAGCGCGCCGGGCAGTGACTTCAGGAGCCGTACGGGACTCGCGAGCGCGTTCGCCGCGCCCACGCACACGAGGAGCGTCGCGAGCCGCAGCGCGTCGTAGCAGGCGAAGAGCAGCCCCTCCGCCGTCACGCGCCCGCCCAGCCGCACCCCCTGCGCCCAGTCGGGCAGCGGGATCTCGGGGAGCGTGAGGAGCGTGTGGGTGCCGGGGATCGGCGAGCCGAGCAGGACCGCGAAGGCGAGCCGGATGACGAGCACGACCGCCGCGAGCCGCAGGAAGGCCCCGTACGCGCGCGCCCACGGCGCCTCGGTGCGGCGCGCGGCGACGACGTAGCTCGCGACGCCGACGAGGAGCGCGAGGAGCAGCGGATTCGTGGTGCGGGTCGCGGCGGCGGCGAGCCCGAGCGCCCACACCCACCAGGCCCCGGCGTGCAGCGGCGGGAAGTCGCGGCGCGAGGGGGCGGGGGCCGTACGGGTGCGGCGCGCGGGGTCCGGG